>JBAYTZ010000005.1 GCA_041675285.1 Candidatus Delongbacteria bacterium | reverse complement strand
GTTGGGTTGAATTCCGGCCCCCCTCCCCCCCCCCCCCCCCCTCCCCCCTCCCACCCCCTTTTTAAAACCAATGTCCCCACCCCCCCAAAAACTTCTGTTCCCCCGGCCCCTTGGGGGGGTTCCCCCCCCCCCCTCAAGCCCGCCGCTGCTCAAGCAAATCAAGGATGCTCAGCGCGGCCTCGGGAATCACCGTGCCCGGCCCGAAGATCGCCGCAGCGCCGTGGCTCAGCAGGAACTCGTAGTCCTGGTGCGGGATCACGCCGCCCACGATCACCAGGATGTCCTCGCGCCCCAGCGCTTTCAGCTCGGCCACCAGCTCGGGCAAGAGGGTCTTGTGCCCGGCGGCCAGACTGCTCATCCCCACCACGTGCACGTCGTTCTCCACGGCCTGGCGCGCCGCTTCGGCGGGCGTCTGGAAGAGCGGGCCCACGTCCACGTCGAAACCCATGTCGGCATAGGCCGTGGCCACCACCTTGGCGCCGCGGTCGTGGCCGTCCTGGCCCAGCTTGACGATCAGAATGCGCGGCTGGCGGCCCTCCTGCTCGGCGAAGGTCGCGCAGCGCGCCCGCACGCTCCGGAAGCTCTCCATCTCCTCGGCCTCCCGGGAATACACGCCGCTGATGGAGCGGATCACGGCCTGGTGGCGGCCGTAGACCTCCTCCAGCGCCAGGCTGATCTCGCCCAGGCTGGCCTGGGCCGCCACGGCCTGCACGGCCAGCTCCAGCAGGTTGTCCTCTTCCTCGGGATGGGCCGCGCACCAGGTGAGGGCCTTGAGGGCCGCCTGGCAGCGCGCCTGGTCGCGCCCGCTCCGCAGGCGCCGCAGGCGCTCGATCTGCGCCGTGCGCACGGCCGTGTTGTCCACCTCGAGGATCTCCATCTCCTCGCGCTCCGTGCGCAGGCAGTTCAGCCCGACGATCACGTCTTTGCCCGAATCGATCCGCGCCTGGCGCCGGGCCGCGGCCTCCTCGATGCGCAGCTTGGGCAGCCCGCTCTCGATGGCCTTGGCCATCCCGCCCAGCTCCTCCACCTCTTGGATCAGGCTCCAGGCCCGGGCGGCCAGGTCGTGGGTCAGGCGCTCCACATGATAGCTCCCGCCCCAGGGATCCACCACCCGGCAGAGCCCGCTCTCCTCCTGCAGGACCAGCTGCGTGTTGCGCGCGATCCGTGCGCTGAAGTCCGTGGGCAGGGCGATGGCCTCGTCCAGGGCGTTGGTGTGCAGGCTCTGGGTGTGTCCGCCCGCCGCGGCCAGCGCCTCGAGGCACGTGCGCGTGACGTTGTTCCAGGGATCCTGCTCGGTCAGGCTCCAGCCGCTGGTCTGGCAGTGCGTGCGCAGGGCCAGGCTCTTGGGGTTTTTGGGGTTGAAGGGCTTCAGCAGCCGCGCCCAGAGCAGGCGGGCGGCGCGCAGCTTGGCCACCTCCATGAAGTGGTGCATGCCGATGGCGAAAAAGAAGGAGAGCCGCGGGGCGAAGGCGTCGATCTCCAGCCCCGCGGCCAGGCCGCTGCGCACGTATTCCAGACCGTCGGCCAGGGTGTAGGCCAGCTCGAGGTCCGCCGTGGCGCCGGCCTCCTGCATGTGGTAGCCACTGATGGAAATGCTGTTGAAACGCGGCATCCGCTGGCTCGTGTAGCGGAAGATGTCGGCGATGATCCGCATGCTGGGCTGGGGCGGGTAGATGTAGGTGTTGCGGACCATGAACTCTTTGAGGATGTCGTTCTGGATCGTCCCCGCCAGCTTCTCGGGCGTCACGCCCTGCTCGGCCGCGGCCTGGATGTAGAGCGCCATCACGGGCAGCACGGCCCCGTTCATGGTCATGGAGACGGACATCTGGTCCAGCGGGATCTGATCGAAGAGGATCCGCATGTCGAGGATCGAGTCGATGGCCACGCCGGCCTTGCCCACGTCGCCGGAGACGCGCGGATGATCGCTGTCGTAGCCCCGGTGGGTGGCCAGGTCGAAGGCGATGGACAGGCCCTTCTGCCCGGCGGCCAGGTTGCGCCGGTAGAAGGCGTTGCTCTCCTCGGCCGTGGAAAAGCCCGCGTACTGGCGGACGGTCCAGGGCTGGGTGGCGTACATGGTCGGATAGGGTCCGCGCAGGAAGGGCGGCAGCCCGGCCGTGGAACCCAGGTGGGTCAGACCCGCCAGGTCGCGGGCGTCGTGGCGGCCGGGGACCTCGATCTGCTCCGCCGTCATCCAGGCGGCCTGCGTACTGCGCGGCCGGCCCAGGCCGCTGCCGGCGGCCACCTGCCAGGGCGTGGTGCTGAAGTCGGGTAGGCGGCTCATGCGTGCTCCTCCAGGCGCTGCAGGACGGGGATCAACACTTCGGGCAGACTGGCCTTCAGGTGCAGGAAGCCCTGCACGCCCGCGGCGCGCAGCGCGTCCAGCTGCTCCGGGGGATGGCCGGCCAGCAGCAGCAGGGCCGGCGCGCGGCCGGCCGCCCGCTCCGCCTCCCGCAGGGCCGGCACGAAGACCGGGACCAGTTCGGGATAGCTCTCGTCGCTGGAACAGCAGACCACCACCGCGGCGCCGGACTGCGCGGCGGCAGCAGCGGCCGCCAGCGGGTCGGCGTGGCCCTCGTCCTGGCCGCAAGGCAGCCCGGCCACGGCCAGGAAGCCGCGGCTGAAGTCCGCCCGGGCCTTGTGCTGCTTGAGCGGGCCGAAGGTCGCCAGCCAGACCGGCGGCAGTCCCTGCCCCGCCAGGCGCGCACCCTGCTCGCGCAGGGCCTCCAGCTCCTCGGCCAGCCGGCGCCGGGGCGGGATGGCGAAGTCGGCGGCGGGCGGCGGCGGGACGGGCGCCCCAGGCTGGCCCCAGTCGGGCAGGGTCTCGCCCAGGTTGGGATAGGCGCTGGTGCCCACCAGGGTCTCCCGGCGGCGGGCCAGCCGGGCCTGCCGGCGCTCGCCGGCTTCGCGCAGCCAGGCCTGGGGCAGGCCCTCTGCCAGGGCGGCCCAATAGCCGCCGGCGGCCTCTAGCTCCTGGAAGAGCGTCCAGGCCCGTTCCGCCAGGGCCGCGGTGAGACTCTCCACGTAGGCGCTGCCCCGGGCGGGATCGGCCACCCGGGCCAGGTGGGCCTCGTCCTGGAGGATCACTTGGGCGTTGGCGGCCAGCCGCCGGGCCTGGGCGTCGGAGGCTCCCAATCCTTCGGCCAGCGTGGGCAGGTGCAGGAAGTCCGCGCCTCCCGCGGCGGCGGCGAAGCCCGCCAGCGCGACGCGCAGCAGGTTGACCCAGGGATCGCGCCGGGTCTGGTGGCGCAGGGAGCCCCGGGCGCCCAGACGGATGCCCCGCCCTTCCGGCGGCACTCCCGCGGCCTCCAGCCAGCGCGCAGCCAACAGACGGGCGGCCCGCAGGCGCGCGAGGCTCTCGAAGAGGTCGCGGCTGCTGGAGAGCTCGTGCTCGCTCTTCTCCAGCAGGGTCTCCAGCGGCACGCCCACGGCTTCCAGCTCGCGCGCGGCCGCCGTCCAGGCCGACAACCAGAGGGCCAGCTCCTGGGCCGAGGTGGCGCCGGCCTCGTGGGCGGCCACGCCGCTGATCCGCAGGGTGGCCGCGGGGGCTGCGGGATCCTGCCAGAGCGCGGCCAACTCGCCCGCCGCGGCGGCGGGATGGCGGCCCTGGCGCAGCCCGGCCGTGGTCCAGTCGCAGAGCAGGCGGCGGGTGACAGAGGTGGGCAGGGCGGCCAGCAGGCCCGCGCCCCGGGCGGGTTCGGCGCCGCAGGCCAGTTGCAGGATCGCGCCACCGGGCTCCCAGCCCTCCAGCAGCTCGGCCAGGCGGGCGGGTTCCAGCGGCCCGTTCGCCGCTTCCAGCCGCTCCAGGCTGAGCGGCAGGCTGGCCTGGCCGCGGGCGTCCAGCTCCTGCAATTCCGCGCGCAGCTCGGCGGGGGTCGTGGACAGGCACTCCTGGCGGATTTCCCAGGCCCCGGGCCGCGCGGATTCGGGCCCGGCCGGATCCGTCAGCTGGACGTGCGGCAGCCGCTCCAGGTCTTCCAGCCAATAGAGGGGTTCCAGCGACAGGCCGTCCTCGCTCTCGCCGCGCAGGCTGGCCAGGGGCCGGCCCTTGAGACTCTCCTGGGCGCAGCGTTCCCATACCGGACGGGTCACGGGGGCGAATTCGCCCTGCGGCAACCCGGCGTGTGTCGACTCCATGCGTGCTCCTCTGACAAAATCGCCGTCCCGCTTCCGAAAGCTGGGAAGCCGGAACGCCGGACGCCCCCGGAGGGGCGATGAACTCCATGGCGGGCAAGGGCCTTTTTACGGGCTCCCGCCGCTGGATTTGGAATGGCAAGCCGCGTGCCGGTTTGAACGCGCCTGCGCCCACTAGGCGGGGAGGGGCAGATTCTTAGGGGTGGAGCTTTTTGAAGTCGGCGAAGTTGTGGACCACCAGATCCGCCCCGCGGCGCTCCAGCCACTCCTCGCTCTCCAGCTTGGCCAGCAGGCGGGACATGGTTTCCCGGCTGGTGCCGGCCATGGAGGCCAGGTCGCGTTGCAGAGGGAGGTCGGTCAGCACCATGTCGGCGCCCTCGTCCCGGCCCAGGTCGCGGCAGAGGTGGACCAGGGTGTTGATCACCCGGCCGCGGGCGTCCAGGCTGGAGAGGCTGACCAGCTGGGCGTCGGTCTTGCGGATCCGCCCGGCCATCAGCTTGAGCAGCGAGATGGCCACCGAGGGATAGGTGTGCAGGATGTCGAAGAAGTCCTTGCGGCGCAGGCTGAGCAGCTCCACCTCGTCCAGCGAGGTGACCGTGGCGCTGCGCGGGCCGCCGTCGATGATCGACAGCTCGCCGAAGAAGTCCGCCCCGCCCAGGATGGCCAGGATCACCTCCTCGCCCGAGACGTTGATGCGCGAGATCTTCACCCGGCCGCTGCGGATGATGAACAGCACCTGCCCCTCATCCTCCTCGAAGATGATCAGGTTGTTCTTGCGGTACTTCTTGGCGCTCAGGCGCTCGGCCACCCGCATCAGGTCGCCGTCCTCCAGGTCCTCGAAGAGGATCACGCTGCGCAGGAACAGGGGGTCCGTCATCATCTCCGCCTCCCAGAGGTCCGCTTGGCTGCCCGTGTCTTCATCCGCCGTCCCCGGACGCGCCGCCCAGTTCGAGGATCCGTTCCCGGACCGCGGGCAGCAGAAAGGCCTTGTCCAGATCCTCGCGCGCCAGGATGCGCGCCAGCACCTGGGCCCGTTCGAAGGTCCCCAGACGCCGATTGAGGATGATCAGTTCGTCGGAGCGCGAGCGGCAGCGCCCGCTGCGGAAACTGCCGCGTTCCACGCGCACGCGCAGGCCCAGGGCGCGGGCCGCCTCCTCCAGTTGGGACAGGAGCAGGCGTTCTTCCTCTTCGCGTTGGGTGCTGCGGGCGGCGTCCATGGGGAAAAGGTAGCGCCCGCGCGGCCGGCCTCCAAGCTTGGTGGGCCGCTCCGCGGGCTATCCGCCAGGGTGCTCTCAGAGCAACTCGTGCAGGTGGTTCTAACTCAACGCTCAGAGCAACTCATGAAGGCCTTCCTCTTTCAGCCGCTGGATCACCTGGCGGATCTCCTGGTCTTGGCTGAGCGGGCAGACCAGCAGGGCGTCCGGCGTGTCCACCACGATGGTGTCCTGCATGCCCAGCAGGACCACGGTGCGGCGGTCGGCCTGGACGTGGCAGTTGCGGCTGTTCACGAACAGCGCCTCGCCCTGGGTCGTGTTGCCCTCGCCGTCGCCCTCCAGCATGCGATGCACTTCGGCCCAGGTGCCCACGTCGTTCCAGGGGAAGCTGGCGCGGATCACCCGCACCTTGCCGGCCACGCGCGCGGCGGGCTCCATCACACCCACGTCGATGGAGACCGGGCGCAGACCCGCGTAGCAGGCGGCCAGCTCCGCGCCGAAGTCCGATTGCCCCGGTGCGCCCTGCAGGGCGGCGATGGCCTCCCAGGTCTCGGGCAGCCAGGTCTCCAGGGCGGCGATGAGCGCGTCGTTCTCCCAGACAAAGATCCCGCTGTTCCAGAGGAAGTCCCCGCTGCGCAGGAAGCGCAGGGCGGTGGCCAGGTTGGGTTTCTCGGCGAAGGTCCGCACCGGGTGGACCCCGGCGCTCAGCTCCTCCTCGCCGTGCTGGATGTAGCCGTAGCCCGTCTCCGGGCGATCCGGCGCGATGCCCAGCGTGACCAGATGGCCGCCCTGGCAGGCCAGCAGGGCGCGCTCCAAGGTGCAGAGGAATTCCTCGGCGTCCCCCACGAAGTGGTCGGCGGGCAGCACGATGACCCGCGAGTCGGGTTCCCGGTCGCGGATGAGCTTGGCGGACAGCGCGATGCAGGCCGCCGTGTTGCGTCCCACCGGTTCGCCGATCACATTCTCCGGCGGCAGCTCGGGCAGCAGCTCGCGGGTCCGCTCCACGTGGAGCGCGTTGGTGACCACCAGGATGTGCGCCGCATCCAGTTGGCCGCCCAGCCGGTGGACGGTCTCCGCCAGCAGGGGTTCGGCGCTGAACACCGAGAGGAACTGCTTGGGGCGCTCCAGCCGCGAGAGCGGCCAGAAGCGGGCGCCGACGCCGCCCGCCATGATCACGGCCCAGACGGAAGAGGTCATGGAATCCACTCCGGCAACTGAAAGACGATTCCGCCCTGGATCCAGCCCGGCAGCACGTCCACCGTGTCGGCCAGGGCCTGCCAGGGCTCGGCGGGCTGATAGGGCGCCAGGCGGCCCGGCGACCAGCTGCCCGAGCCGTCCCGGTCCTGGTAGAGGGCGAAGGTGACGGGGCCCACGGGGAGGCGATCCAGCGTCTGCTCCAGGCCCGCCGTGCTCTCGCGCTCGCCGCCAGCCCCGCGGATCACCAGGCGCCAGCCCACCTCGCGCGGGGCGCGGTTCCAGCTCCACTGCAGGCCGCCCGTCCGGGGCGGATCCACCGGGGCCGCGGGCACGGGCAGGCTGAACAGGGAGTCCGGCCAGAGCTGGGCGCCGCGCGTCAGGAAGCCGCGCTCGAAGCGCAGCAGGCCGCCGGGTTGGGCCGGCACCAGTTCCAGCCGGTCCGCCGCCCGGCGCCGCACGCCCACGGCCAGCGTGTCCTGCTCCACCACCTGGCGGACCCGGGTGGCGTCGGGCCAGACGGCGTGGCTGCTGCGCAGGGTCAGCCGGCCCGCTCCCCAGCCCTGGGTCAGGGCCTGGGTGTTGACCAGCGCCTCGCTCAGGGCTCCGGCGGGCGGGCGCAGGCTCAGGCTGTCCGAACCGTCACGCAGACGCAGCACGTGGGACAGCGAGTCCGCCGGCTCCGCCAGATAGAGGCGCCAGGCCGATTCCTGTGGCGCCAGGCCGGCAAGCGGCAGCCGCCGTCCGGCGGAGTCCAATAGTTCGAGGAGATCCAGCCGCAGGCTGTCGGCGGCGTGGGAATCGCGCAGGCTGTCCGCCCAGTCCGCCAGCGCCGGGGCCTCCAGCCAGCCGCGAAACTCCACGCGCTCCCGGTCCAAGAACTGGCCGCCGTCCAGCGACAGGCTGTCCGTCCAGAGACCGTGGGTCAGGCGCAGGAGAATCGGCAGGCGGGCCAGCGAATCCGGGGCCAGCAGCGACCGGCTGGGCAGGCCCGCGCGCTCGTTTAAGGGATCCCACCAGCCGTTGCGGTCCAGGTCCTCCACGGCCAGGGCCAGCCAGCGGCCGGGCGGCAGGCCTTCGAAGCGCACGCGACCCTGCTCGTCCGGGCTGCTGCGCCAGGGCGCGCGACCGAAGGCGCGGCGCGGGCTCTCCTCCAGCGGCCAGAGCCAGACCTGGGTCAACCCCTCCCGGCCCGCCTCCTCCACGCGCAGTTCCAGGGAAAGCGAATCCAACCCCTCCCCCGTGCTGAACGGGATGCGCAGGGGACGGGTCAGATGGTTGCCCGCCAGGTCGCGCAGACCGGTGCCCAGTTCCAGGGTCCAGGTGCGGCCCGCAGCCAGCGGCTGCTCCGGACGGATCCAGAGGTGCCGGCCGCGCCAGTCCAATTCCAGTTCGCCCTCCGGGCGCGGATTGAGCGAGAGCGCCGGGCGCACCGTGGCCCGGTCGACGTATTCGTTGAACAGGAGGTGGAAGCGCTGATCGCCCGGCAGTCCCCGGGAGCCGGGTTGGGGGCTGAGGACGCGGACCTGTGGCGCGTCGGCGTCGGGGGCCTCGCCGGGGGGCGGCTGGATGCGCGCGCAGCCGAGGATCAGCCCCGCTGTCAGCAGGAGGGCGGCCCGGCGGCCGGCGCTTGGGGTCGGCCGGATCATGCCTGTGCCGTCTCCATCAGGCCGTCAGCACGCGGCGAAACCACTCGATGGTGGGGGGCAAGCCTTCGCGCAGCGGCACGCGCGGCTCCCAGCCCAGCTTCTCCCGGGCCAGCGTGATGTCCGGCCGCCGCAGTTTGGGGTCGTCCTGGGGCAGGGGCAGTTCGACCAGAGTGGACGTGCTGCCCGTCAGCTGGATCACCTGCTCGGCCAGTTCGCGGATGGTGAACTCCTCCGGGTTGCCCAGGTTGACCGGCCCGATGAAGCCGTCCTGGCGCATCATGCGCAGCATGCCCTCCAGCAGATCGTCCACGTATTGGAAACTGCGGGTCTGGCTGCCGCTGCCGTAGAGCGTGATCGGCTCCCCGCGCAGCGCCTGCAGGATGAAGTTGGAGACCACGCGCCCGTCGTTCTGGGCCATCCGCGGCCCGTAGGTGTTGAAAATGCGGATCACCCGCACGTCCACGCCGTTCTGGCGGTGGTAGTCGAACATCAGGGTCTCGGCCACGCGCTTGCCCTCGTCGTAGCAGGAGCGCGGGCCGATGGGGTTGACGTTGCCCCAGTAGCTCTCCGGCTGGGGATGCACAGCCGGGTCGCCGTAGACCTCGCTGGTGGAGGTGTGGAGGATCCGGGCCCGCACGCGCTTGGCCAGGCCCAGCATGTTGATGGCCCCCATCACGCTGGTCTTCACCGTCTTGACCGGGTTGAACTGGTAGTGGATGGGCGAGGCCGGGCAGGCCAGGTTGAAGATCCAGTCCACCTCAAGCAGCAGGGGCTCGGTGATGTCGTGGCGGACGAACTCGAAGTTGCGGTCGTCCAGCAGCTCTTCCACGTTGGCCTTGGAGCCCGTGAACAGGTTGTCCAGGCAGATGACCTCGTGCCCTTCGCGCAGCAGGCGGCGGCACAGGTGACTGCCGATGAAGCCGGCCCCGCCGGTTACTAGGGTACGCATGGAACTCCCGAGTGAAGGACAAGCCCCGCCGCCGGAAGACGACGGGGCCGGGTAGACTAAATCCGTGTGGGCTACGGCCGGCCGATGGACTGGTACTCGAAGCCCAGCTTGCGCAGCTTCTCGGGCCGGTAGATGTTGCGGCCGTCGAAAATGATCGGCGTCTTGAGCAGGGTCTTCATCCGCTCGAAGTCGGGTTCGCGGAAGTCCGACCACTCGGTGGCCACCAGCAGGGCGTCGGCGTCGCGCAGGGCCTCGTAGTCGTCCGCTGCGTAGCTCACCTTGTCGCCCAGCCGGCGCCGGGCCTCGTGCATGGCCTCCGGGTCGAAGACCTGGAAGCGCGCGCCCAGCGCCAGCAGCCCCTCGATGATCTCCAGGGCGGGCGCCTCGCGCATGTCGTCCGTGCGCGGCTTGAAGGCCAGGCCCCAGAGGGCGAACACCCGGCCCGTGAGGTCGTCGCCGAAGCGCGCCCGCACGCGCTCCACCAGCAGGCGCTTCTGCAGGGCGTTCACCTCCTCGACGGCCTTCAGGATGCGGAAATCGTAGCCGTAGTCTGCGGCGGTGTGGATGATCGCCTTGACGTCCTTGGGGAAGCAGCTGCCGCCGTAGCCCACGCCGGAATAGAGGAACTGCGAGCCGATGCGCGTGTCGCTGCCGATGCCCATCCGCACGTTTTCCACGTTGGCGCCCACCAGGTCGCAGATCCGGGCGATCTCGTTCATGAAGGAGATCTTGGTGGCCAGCATGGAATTGGCCGCGTACTTGGTCAGTTCGGCGCTGCGCACGTCCATGGTGATGATCGGGTGGCCCGAGCGCACGAAGGGCCCGTAGAGTTCGAGCATGATCTCCCGGGCGCGCTCGCTGTCGGCGCCCACCACCACGCGGTCCGGCTTGAGGAAGTCGTTGATCGCCGCGCCTTCCTTGAGGAACTCGGGGTTGGAGACCACGTCGAACTCGTGCTGGGCCACGGCGCGGATGGCCTCGCGCACCTTGTCCGCCGTGCCCACGGGCACCGTGGATTTGTCCACCACCACCGTGTAGCCGGTGAGGGCGGCGCCCACCTGGCGGGCGGCGGCCAGCACGTGCTGCAGGTCCGCGCTGCCGTCCTCGTCCGGCGGCGTGCCCACGGCGATGAACACCACCTGGGACTTGGCCACGGCCGGGCCCGTCTCCGTGGTGAAGGACAGCCGGCCCAGCTTGACCACGCGGTCCAGCAGTTCCTTCAGGCCGGGCTCGTAAATCGGCAGTTCGCCCCGGTTGAGCATGTCGATCTTGCGCTGGTCCACATCCACGCAGACCACTTCGTTGCCGGTCTCGGCAAAGCACACGCCGGCGACCAGTCCCACGTATCCCGTTCCAATGACGGTGAGCTTCATGCGGTGACTCCACTGATCAGTTGATTCGCCAGGGCCAGCGACTCGAAAGTGCCGGCATCCGTCCACCAGCCGTCCAGGACCGCGCTCTGCAGCGTGCCCCGGCGGATGTATTCGTTGTTCACGTCGGTGATTTCCAGCTCGCCCCGACCCGAGGGCTTGAGGGTGCGGATGATGTGGAAGACTCCCGGGGAATAGAAATAGATGCCGGTCACGGCGAAGCTACTGCGCGGATGGGCGGGCTTCTCTTCGATTCCCCGCACCACGCCGTCCCGCACATCGGCCACGCCGTAGCGGCCGGGGTCCGGCACGTCCTTCACCAGCACCAGGGCCTCCGCGCCGGACTCCAGGAAGCGGCGCTGGGCTTCGTGCAGACTGGACTGGAAGATGTTGTCGCCCAGCAGCACGAGCATGGGGTCCTCGCCCACGAAGCCCTCCGCCAGGCCCAATGCCTGGGCGATGCCGCCGGCCTCGTCCTGCACGCGGTAGGTGATCCGGCAGCCGAAGGCCCGGCCGGAACCCAGCAGGTTGACCACCTCGCCCATGTGTTCCAGGCCGGTGACCACCAGGATGTCCTGGATGCCCAGCTCGAGCAGCTTTTTGAGGGGATGGTGGATCATGGGCTCGCGACCCACGGGGAGCAGGTGCTTGTTGGTGACCTTGGTCAGGGGATGCAGCCGGGAGCCCGTGCCGCCTGCCAGGAGGATGCCCTTCATGATGTCCTTCCAACTGGCAGCCCGCTGCCACAGCTTGACCGGGCCGGGATCCCGCGGGTCCGCCGCGGCACGCGCCGCAGTCCGCTACGGTCGCCGGTGGGAAGGTAAAGAACCGACCTCGCTCCTCAAGGGGTGACGGTGACCGGGGTCAGCTTCTCGCGGGCCTCCGGGCGACGCGCGGCGTCCCGGCTGGAATCCGGCTCGTCGTAGGGCCGTTCGGCCAGCAGGCCCGTTTGGGCCGGGTCCGCTGCCGGATCGACACCGGGCGCGAGCAGCGAGTCCACCACGGGTGTCGGTTCCGCCAAGCGGGCCGCACTTTCCACCGGCAGGCCGGCGGGGGACTGGCCCGACCAGCGGGTCACCAGGCCCAGCACCAGCACGGCCGCGGCGCCCGTGGCCACCAGGGCCAGCGGCCGCCACCAGAGCGGCGACCGGCGCTCCACCAGCAGGGCCTCCGGCGGGGCGGCCTCGGCCAGGAAGGGATCCTCCTCGAAGCGGCCGGCCTGGGGATCCACGCCCGTCGTCCGCAGGTGCTCCAGGCGCTGCTGCAAGGATCCCTCGAAGCCCGTCGGCGCCACCTCCGCCAGGGAGCCCAGCCCGGCACGCAGCCGGCCGATCTCCTCGACCTGCAGGCTGCAGGCGGCGCACCCGGCCAGGTGGTCGCGCAGCTCGGCGTCCAGGGGATGCGCGGAAGCTTGCAGGAGCCAGTCCCACGCTTCGTTCGAAACCGTCTGGCAAGGAATCATGGGCGCTCGTCCTTGATCTGCTGGGACAACAGGGTTTGCAGCCGGCCGCGGGCGCGGTTGATCCGGCTTTTCACGGTGCCCAGGGGCACATGGAGCATCTCAACGATTTCCTCGTAGGAAAGTTCCTCAATCTCGCGCAGCAGAATGACTTCCCGGAATTCGTCCGGCAGCTGGTCGATGGCGGCCCGCACTTTTTCCACGGTCATGTTGCGGTGGACCTGGGCATCCACGGAAGGACCGGGATGGGGCAGCTCGATGGCCCGTTCGGAGGGATCGCGCGGCTCCAGGTCCACGCGCGGCTCGCGGGCCTGCCGGCGCATCTCCGAGCGCACCAGGTTGGCGGCGATGGTGAACAACCAGGTGGAGAAGCGCGCGATGTTGCGGTACTTCATCTTGTGGCGCCACAGGCGGATGAAGCTCTCCTGCAGGATGTCCTGGGCCAGCGGCGGGTTGCGCACCATCTGCTGGATGAAGGTGTAGAGCCGGTCCTTGTAGCGGCGCACCAGCTCGTCGAAGGCCAGCGGGTCCTCCTCCTGGAAGCGGAGCATGACCTCCTCGTCCGTCAACGGGGCCAGCGGATTCACTGGGTTCTGCATAAGCGGACCACCAACTGGAATAGAATCTGCGCCGGCGGCAGCGCGCTTTCGCCCTTCAGCCCCAGGTCCGCCTCGAGGATCAGGCGCAAGGCCTCCTCCACCCGGGGCAGGGTCCAATTCCGCGTCTGCTCCAGGCTGCGGCGCACCAGCCAGTCCTTCTGGCCCAGGCGCTCGCCGATCTCCCCCTCCCCCAGTTTCTGGTCGCGCAGCTGGCGCATGAACCAGGTGCGGCCCAGGCTCTTGCCCAAGAGGGGCACCAGCGTGTAGGCGCTCTCCGGCTGGTGCAGCAGGCTTTGCAGGATGGCCAGGGCCGCGCCCGTCCGACCCTCGTAGATCGCGTCCAGCAGCTTGAAGGGATTAGCGTCGGGCTCCATGCCCAGGGCCGTGGCCAGGTCCGCCTCGCTGATGGTGGCGCCGGAGCCCGCCAGCAGGCAGAGCTTCTCCACCTCCTGGCCGGCCATGCGCAGGGGTGTGGGCCCCAGCTGTTCCGCCAGTTGCTGGGCCTGGGGGGCGGGCAGCGTGCAGCCGGCCCGCGTGCAGGCATCTTCCAGCCAGGCGGCCAGCTGATCCGGGCTCAAGGGGTTGAATTCGTAGACGTCGCCCAGTTCCTGGACCCGCTGCCAGACCTTGCGGCGCTTGTCCACGCTGGCGGCCAGCAGCAGCAGGCAGGTGGAGGGCGAAGGCCGCTCCAGATACGTGGCCAGATCCGTCAACAGGGCGGCGGGTGCCTTCTCACAGCGCCGCAGCACCACCAGCCGGCGCTCGGCCATCATGGGAAAGGAGGCGGCTTGGGCGAAGAGCTCCTCGCGCTTCACCTCGTCGGCCTGGAACAGGTCGCGGTTGAAGTCGGCCATGGCCGGAACCGTGGTGTGTTCCCAGAAGAGCTGGAAGGCCTCCTCCAACAGGAACTCCTCTTCCCCGCAGAGCAGGACCACGGGCGGCAGCGGCCCCGCGGCCAGTTCGGCCGGGCTGGGCAGCCGGCGCTTGGCGGCCGGCTTGCGCGGCGCGCTGGCGGTCCGGGCGGCGCTCACGGGCGACTCCGCCGGCGTTCCACGGCGTCCAGGAAGGCCTCGAGCAGGGCCTGGGTGCTGGGCGCCTGGGGCATGCGCTCCGGGTGCCACTGGACGCCCAGGGCGAAGGACGCGCCCCGCAGGCGCACGGCCTCCACCACCTCGGGCTCGCCCGCGGCCGTGGCCAGGATCTCCAGTCCCTCGGCCACTCGGCGCAAGCCCTGGTGGTGCGTGCTGGTGACCCGCGCCCCGTCCAGGCGGCGGCTCAGCTCGTCGCCCGGCAGGACGCCCTGCACGCAGTGGATCAGTTGAAAGGGATCCTCGCAGCCGGGATGTCCGGGTCGGCCCGCCTGGCGCTCCAGATCCTGCCACAGGCTGCCGCCCAGGCTGACGTTCAGCTGCTGCATGCCGCGGCAGATGCCGAACAGGGGCAGCCGGGCCGCCAAGGCCTGCTTCACCAGCGCGTCTTCCCAGCGGCTGCGGGCGAACTCGTCCTCCGTCAGCGGCAGGACCAAGCCGCCGGGCTCCAGCTCCGCCTCGCCCCACAGGCCCGGATCCAGGTCGCTGCCCCCTGAGAGCAGCAGGCCGTCCACTCGTCCCAGCAGGTCCCCGGCCCGGGCAGGATCCGCTCCCACCGGCACCAGCAGCGGCTGCAGGCCGGCGGACTCCAGCAACTCGCAATAGGTGGTCAACAGGTAGTCCAGTCGGTGACCCGTGCGCCAGGGACGCTGGCGAGCGGGATCGGAGCTGCGCTCCAGACTGACGGCGATCACCGGCCGCATCAGAGATTTCCAAACAGCAGGGCGACCACGCTCAGCAGCACGCAGTAGCAGGCGAACAGGGTCAGGCTGCGGCGCCGGATGGCGATCAGCAGCCACTGCAGGGCCAGGTAGCCCACCACGGCGGAACTCAGGAAGCCGGCCAGCAGCGCACCCAGAGGCAGTTCCGGCCCGCTGCCCGCACCCAGCAGATCCAGGGCCTCGAGAAAGGCCGCGCCGGAAACCGCGGGAATCATGATCAGGAAGGAGAAGCGCGCCGCTTCCACCGGGCGCAGGCCCACGGCCAGGCCCGCCACAATGGTGGAGCCCGAGCGGCTGATCCCCGGCAGGATGGCCAGGGCCTGGGCCAGGCCGATGGCCAGCGAGCGCCAGGGGCCGTTGTCCTCGGGCAGGCGGTCGCCGCGCCGCAGGCGGTCCCCGACGAAGAGGATCGCCGCCGTGCCCAGCAGCAACAGGGCCACCAGATGCGGGTCGCCGAACAGGGCGGTGATGGGGTCCTTCAGCGTCAGGCCGATCACGCCCGCCGGAATGCTGGCCAGCAGGATGGCCAGGATCAGGCGGCGGCGGCGCGCGAGTTCGGCCGGCGGCAGGCGCCGGGCCCAGGCCGGAACCAGGGCGGCGATCAGCTCGGCCAGGTCGGCGCGGTAAGCCACCAGCACGGCCAGCAGGGTGCCCAGGTGCAGCAGGACCTCGAACAGGATGTTGGCATGTCCATCGCTGAACAGTCCCAGGGCATGTTCCCCCAGCACCAGGTGCCCGGAGCTGGAGATGGGCAGGAACTCGGTCAGCCCCTGCAGGATGCCCAGGAGAATCGCTTCCAGCATCAACGCGTCCTTTCCGCCAGGGTGCGACGGCCCAGCACCCGATATTCACGACCCGTCCAACCCAACAGGAGCGGACCCTCCGCCTGGGCCGCCCCCAGTTTCAGCGAACCGGCGAACAGGCTGGGCTCGCGCAATTCGCCCAGTTCGCGCTCCAGTCCGCGCCCGCTGCGCCGGGCCCGTTCGGCGGCCAAGAGCAAGAGGCGCACCGACTCGTAGGAGCGGCTCTCCAGCGTGTTGGGGCCGCGACCCTGCCGGGCCTGGACCTGGCTGCGGAAGGCCTGCCAACCGGCCGTCCCCGCGGGCCCGGCCAGGTCCGCCACCTCCGCGGGCAGCCAGTCCGTCAGGATCAGCAGGCGGCCCGCCAGACTGGCCGGCACCCGGTTCCCCAGCGCCTCCAGCAGGCCCGTGTCGCCCACGACGTGCACGCCGGCCGGCGCGGCGGCCAGCGCCTCCGCCAGGGCCGGACCCTCGCGCGGGCTGCCCAGCACCAGCCAGACTCCCGGGGCGCCCGAGCCGCCCTGGAAGAGCAGCAGGTTCTCCAGTTGCCGCTCCAGATGGCGCGCCCCGAAGAAGTACCACTGCTTCTGTCCCAGCTCCGGGGCGGGCGCGCGGCCGTTCAGCCAGCCCTCGAAGCCGTCCACCAGGCGCATGGAGGCCCGGGTGGCCGGTCCCAGCGTGCCCACCTGGCCGGCCCGCAGGCTGTCCCGGGCCAACTCCGCGGCCAGGGCGCCGACGCTGGCGGGATCCAGCCCGAAGTGCAGCAGGCGCCGGTTGAGGCTGGCGGGGGCCGGACCCTCATAGCCCAGGGCCAGCACAGGGACGGCCAACTCCAGCCCCGTGGTGGCGGCCAGATAGCCGGGCAGGCCCGGCAGCAGCACGGCGTCCGCCGCCTGCGCCGCGCACAGTGTCAGCTGCTCGCGCGTCAACAGAGGGTCGGACTGACAGTCCCAGACCACCAGCTCGCAGGGCGAGCCCGCCGCCCGGGCCTGCTCCAGCGCGCCTTCCACGCCCAGTTTGAGCGCCTGGCCCACGGCCGCGTCCGGGCCGCTCAGCGGCACCACCAGCAGCAGACGGCCGCGGATCCCGCGGCTCTGCCGGTGGGCGCGCCACCAGTCCCGGTCGGCCCGGTCCGCCGTCTGTTCCAGCCGCAGGCGCACGCTGTCGGTCAGGGCCTCGTCGGCCAACTGGTCCAGCAACCGGGCCGCCCGCGCGCTCCACTCGGACTCCGGCCGGCCGGCCGCCAGCCGCAGCAGGCGCGGCGCCGCGGCCTCCGGACCCAGCCGGCGCAGCACCCAGCGCGCGCTCCACCAGTCCGCCGCCGTCTGGCACGGGCTGCAGGGCCAGTCCTTCAGAAAGGCCGCCCGGGCCTCGGGCAACCGGGAATCATCCTCCCACTCCGCGCGCAGCCACAAATCCAGACAGGCCCAACCGCCGCCGGGATCCGTCCCCCCGGCCAGGCCCTGGTCCACCAGACCGCGCAGGGCCGCGGCCTGCCCGGAGTCCTGGGGAGCGCCTTCCAGCGCCAGGGCCAGCGCCCGGGGCCAGTCCGGATCCGGCTCCAAGCCCTGGGCCGGGACTCGCCCCACTCCCAGAGTCAGCAGCAGGCCCAGCAGCAGGCGCAGAGCGGGCAGGCACAGAGCGGGCAGGCACAGAGCGGACGCGCGCGCCATGCTCATTCCACGGTAACGGATTTGGCCAGGTTGCGCGGCTGGTCCACGTCGCAGCCCCGCTTGACGGCCGTGTAGTAGGACATCAACTGCAGCGGGATGGCCGCCAGGATGGGCAGCGTGATGGGCTGGGCCTCGGGGATCAGGATGATCTCGTCGGCCAGCTCCGCCAGCTTGGTGTCCGCGCGGGTGGCCACCACCACCACCTTGCCGCGCCGGGCCCGCACCTCCTGGATGTTGGAGATCACCTTCTCGTAGTTGTCGTCCCGGGGCGCGATGACGATCACGGGCATGTTCTCGTCGATGAGCGCGATGGGCCCGTGCTTCATCTCCGCCGCCGGATAGCCCTCGGCGTGGATGTAGCTGATCTCCTTCAATTTCAGCGCGCCTTCCAGCGCCACCGGGAAGAAGGTCCCGCGTCCCAGGTAGAGGGCGTTGTTGTGGCCGGCCAGCTTCTCGGCGATGACGCGGATGTGCTCGGAGCCGTCCAGGATCTCCTGGACCCGGCCGGGCAGGGCGCGCAGCTCGTCCACCACCTGGCGGCCGTGGTTGTAGCCCAGGTTGCGCAGCCGGCCCATGTGCACGGCCAGCAGGATCAGGACCACCAGCTGGCTGGTGAAGGCCTTGGTGGAGGCCACGCCGATCTCCGCGCCGGCGTGCAGGTAGACGCCGGCGTGGCTCTCGCGGGCGATGGCGCTGCCCACCCGGTTGCAGATCCCCAGCACCAGCGCGCCCTTGCGCTTGGCCTCCTTCATGGCCGCCAGCGTGTCCGCCGTCTCGCCGGACTGGCTGATGGCGATCACGCAGCAGTCCTCGTCGATCACCGGGTTGCGGTAGCGGAACTCGCTGGCGTACTCCACTTCCACCGGGATGCGCAGCATGTCCTCCAGGATGTACTCGCCCACCAGGGCCGCGTGCCAGGAGGTGCCGCAGGCCGTCAGGATCAATCGCTTGCAGGCCTTGAGGCGGTCGATGACCGGCGCGATGCCGCCCAGCCGCACGCCGCCCTCCTCGGGCAGCAGGCGGCCGGCGAAGGCGTCGCTGATGGTGCGCGGCTGCTCGAAGATCTCCTTCAACATGAAGTGCGCGTAGCCGCCCTTGTCGATGCGCTCCAGCTCCTCGGCCAGCTCGATGGCCTCGCGCTCCACGGGCTGCATGTCCACGGTGAAGACCGAGACGTCCGAGGCTCGCACCACGGCCATCTCGCCGTCCTCGAGCACGATGAAGCGGTCCGAGTGGCCCACCAGAGCCTGCTGGTCGCTGGCGATGAAGGACTCGTCCGCCCCCAGCCCGATCAACAGAGGCGAGCCCATCTTGGCCACCACGATGCGGTCGGGCTCGTCCTGGTGCAGGACGCAGATCCCGTAGGCGCCGCTGACCAGCCCCAGCGCGATGCGCACGGCCTCGGCCAGGTCGCCGTGGTAGTGGCGCGCGATCAGGTGCACCAGCACCTCGGTGTCGGTCTCGCTGCGGAAGACCACGCCCTCGGACTTGAGCTCCTCGCGCAGCGGCTGGTAGTTCTCGATGATCCCGTTGTGGATCAGCGCCAGCTTGCCGTCCGCGCTCACATGCGGATGCGCGTTGGCCTCGCTGGGCACGCCGTGTGTGGCCCAGCGCGTGTGGCCGAAACCCACGTGCTCCGAGCGCGCCCGGCTCACCTTGAGGCTGAGTTGGCTGACCTTGCCGACGGTCTTCAGCACCTGCAGGCCGTGCTCGCCCAAGAGGGCCACGCCGGCGGAGTCGTAGCCGCGGTACTCCAGCCGCTTGAGTCCGTCCAACAGGTAAGGCACGGCCGGTTTGGGGCCGATGTATCCCACGATGCCGCACATCCGCTTGTTCTCCTTGCTTGCCTTCTACTCAGGCGGACGGTCGCGCCGACGCGCCCGGCGACCCGGCCCCTTCCCGGACCCGGTCTGCGGTTGTCATTCCCATTCGATGGTGGCCGGGGGCTTGGACGAGATGTCGTAGACCACCCGGTTGATGCCCTTCACCTCGTTGATGATCCGGTTGGAGATCCGGCCCAGCAACTCCCAGGGCAGGCGGCTGAAGTCCGCCGTCATGGCGTCGGTTGAATCCACCACGCGCAGGGCCAGCACGTTCTCGTAGGTGCGCTGGTCGCCCATCACGCCCACGGTGGAGACCGGCAGCAGCACAGCCAGCGCCTGCCAGGTCCGGTCGTACCAGCCGCTGCTGCGCAGCTCCTCCACCAGGATGTGGTCGGCCCGCTGCAAAGTGGCGATGCGCCCGGCGCTCACCGGCCCCAGGATGCGGATGCCCAGGCCCGGCCCCGGGAAGGGGTGGCGCCAGAGCAGGCTATGGGGCAGGCCCAGCTCCTCGCCCACGGCGCGCACCTCGTCCTTGAAGAGCTCGCGCAGGGGCTCCAGCAGCTGGAAGTTGAGCCGCTCGGGCAGGCCGCCCACGTTGTGGTGGGTCTTGATGGTCTGGCTCGGGCCGCGGTGCATGACCGATTCGATCACGTCCGGGTAGAGCGTGCCCTGGGCCAGGAATTCGGCCCCGCCCAGCCGGCGCGCCTCCTCCTCGAAGACCTCGATGAAGGTGTGGCCGATGAGCTTGCGCTTGCGCTCGGGCTCGGCCACGTCCGCCAGCACGCTCAGGAAGCGCTCCGTGGCGTCCACGGCGTCGAGGTTGATCTTCAGGTTGTCGCGCATCATCAGCTGGACGGCCTCGAACTCGCCCTGCCGCAGCAGGCCGTTGTTGACGAAGATGCAGGTCAGCTGGTCGCCGATGGCGCGGTGGATCAGCGCCGCCGTGACGGTGGAGTCCACGCCGCCCGAGATGCCGCAGAGCACGCGGCCCGAGCCCACGCGCTGGCGGATCCACTCCAGCTGGCGCTCGATGAAGCGGCCGGGCGTCCAGCTGGGCTCGCAGCCGCAGATCCCGAACAGAAAGTTCTGCAGGAGCTGCCGGCCGGCCTGGGTGTGGTGGACTTCCGGGTGGAACTGCACGCCCCAGAACCCCGCCTCGGGCACGTGGATGGCCGCGCAGGGCGTGTTGGCCGTGGAGGCCAGGATCCGCGTCCCGGCGGGCGGCCGGGCCAGGGAATCGCCATGGCTCATCCAGACCGGACTCTCGGCGGGCACGCCCTCCAGCAAGGGGTCGGCCTGTTGGATGGCGAGCGTGGCCAGGCCGTACTCCCGGCGCGGCGAGGCCTGCACGTCCCCGCCCAGCAGCTTGCCGGCGATCTGCAGGCCGTAGCAGATGCCCAGCACGGGCACGCCCAGGGCGCGCAGGTCCAGGTTCAGGCCGGGGGCATCCTCGTCGTAGACCGAATTGGGGCCGCCGGAGAGGATCACGCCCTTGGGCGAGTGGGACAGGACCTCCTCCAGCCCGGCTCCGCAAGAGAGGATCACGGCGTCCACCTTGAGCTCCCGGATTTTCCGGGCGATCAGCTGGGTGTACTGGGAGCCGAAATCCAGGACCAGGATCTGGTGGGTCGTGCTCATCGCTCCTCCGGGGGCAGGCTGTCCAGCCGCCAGGGATCCAACATGCTGGACCAGGCGGGGTGGGTGAGGTCCAGGCGCAGGGGGGTCACGCTGACCCAGTCCGCGTGCACCTGATAATCGTCGTGTTCGGGTTCCAGGTCGTCCCCGTTCTTGGCGCCGTCCATCCAGTAGTAGAGCCGGCCGGAGGGGTCCCGGCGCTCGTGGAAGGCTTCATGGAAGCGGGCGTGGCCCATCCGCGAGACGCGGATGCCGTGGATGCGCTCCGCCGGCAGGTTGGGCACGTTGACGTTGAGCAGGACCTCCGGCGGCAGGGGCTGCGCCTGCTGGCGCGCCACCAGCAGGCGGGCCACGCGCACGGCGCTGGCCAGGCCGTCCGCCCACTCGCAGCCGGGACCGGCGGCCACGGAGAGGGCCAGGGCCGGCACCTCGGCGAAGGTGCCCTCGGCGGCGGCGGCCACCGTGCCCGAGTAGAACAGGTTCTGGCCCGTGTTGGCGCCCTGGTTGATCCCCGAGATCGCCAGGTCCGGCGGGTGGCCGGCGCAGAGCACGGTCAGCCCGAACTTCATCGCGTCGGCGGGCAGACCGCTCACCCCGTGGAAGCAGAGGCCCTGCTCCTCGTGCCGCAGGATGCGCAGGGGCTCGCGCAGGGTCAACCCGTGGCCCGTGGCCGAACAGTCGGCAACGGGCGCAGCGATCAGCACCTCGTGCTCGGCGGCCAGCGCGAGCGCCAGGGCGTGCAGGCCCGGAGCGCGGTAGCCGTCGTCGTTGCTCAGGAGGATTCTCACTCGGAGGGGCTCTCGTCTTCGTCCAGCGGGGCCAGGCTGGCGGGCTCCTGGTTCAGGAGGTGGCAGAACAGCCGGTGCAGCGTGGCCTTGAGTTCGGCGCGCGGCACCACCTGGTCCACGAAGCCGTGCTCCAGCAGGAACTCGGCGCGCTGGAAACCTTCCGGCAGGTCCTCGCCGATGGTCTGCTTGATCACGCGCGGGCCGGCGAAGCCCACCAGGGCGCCGGGCTCGGCCAGGATCACGTCCCCCAGCATGGCGAAGGAGGCCGAGGTTCCGCCGGTGGTGGGATCGGTGAGCAGGCTGACGAAGGGCAGGCGCTGCTCGGCCAGCTTGGTGAGCAGGGCCGAGGTCTTGGCCATCTGCATCAGCGACAGGGTGCCCTCCTGCATGCGCATGCCGCCGGAGGCGGAGAGGATCAGCAGGGGCTGGTGCTCGGCGATGGCGTGCCGGATGGCCAGGGCGATCTTCTCCCCCACCACGCTGCCCACGGAGCCGCCGAAGTGGGTGAAGTCCATCAGCGCGGCGGCCACGGGCAGACCCAGGATGCGGCCCGAGCCCGTCAGCACGGCGTCGTTCAGGCCCGTCTTGCGCGTGGCCGCGGCCAGGCGCTGGGCGTAGGGCTCCGTGTCCATGAAGCCCAGGAAGTCCCGCGAGACCAGGTTCTGGCCCAGCTCGACGAAGCTGCCGGCGTCGAACAGGATGTCCCGGTAGCGCCGGCTGTTGATCCGCATGTGGAAGCGACACTGGGGGCAGACCTCCAGGTTCTTCTCCACTTCCTTGCGGTAGAGGATCTGGCCGCACTTGTTGCACTTGATCCACAATCCATCGGGCACCGTGCTGGCCACGGCCTTGCGCGGTCCTTCGGGAGTGCGTTTGAACCAGCTCATGCGGACCTTCCTGCTTCTTGGTGGCGCCGAACAAAAGTAAGGAACCGGGCGCGGGGGTCAATCGACGGGGCGCGGGACCGGGTCAGTCTATGTCGTTGTCCAGCTTCAAACAAAACAACAGCGCGTCCTCGCCGTCGGAATAGTAGCGCGGGCGGCGCCCGGTGGCCGTGAAGCCCGCGCGGTGGTAGAGGCGCAGCGCCGGCTCGTTGGAGGCGCGCACCTCCAGCCAGACCACGCGGCCCTGCCGGGCGCGCACCTCGGCCAGGAACTCCAGCAGCAGGCGCCGGCCCCAGCCCTCGCCCTGGCGGGCGGGATGCACGGCGATGGAGTGCAGTTCGGCCTCGTCCGCCGCCAGCCGGCCCAGGGCCGCGCCCCAGAGTCGGCCCTCCCGGCACAGGCCCAGCGCCAGCACGCCCTCGCCGCCCAGGGCCGAGGCCAGCAGGTCGCCGGGCCAGGGATCCTGGGGAAAGCAGAGTTGCTCCAGAGCCTCCATCTCCCGCAGGTGGCGCTCCTCCAGGCGAATCACTTCCATGCCGGATCCTCCAGCCAGCGCCAGACCTGCAGGGCCTGGCGCGTCTGCGCCACGTCGTGGACGCGCAGCACGTGGACGCCCTGCGCGGCGGCCCAGAGGGCGGCGGCCAGCGAGCCGCCCAGGCGCTCGTCCGGCGGGGAGGCGGGCTGGCCGGCGGTCTCCTCCAGCTGACCGATGAAGCTCTTGCGCGAAGCGCCCAGCAGCAGCGGGTGGCCCAGTTCGCGCAGGCCGGCCAGGGTGCGCAGCAGGGCGCGATTGTCCTCCAGGCGCTTGCCGAAGCCGATCCCCGGATCCAGCAGGATGCGCTCCCGGGGCAGGCCGCGGGCGGACAGGTCGGCGGCCCGCGAGCGCAGGAACTCCGCCACCTCCAACGCCACGTTCTCGTAGCGCGGGGCCTCCTGCATGCCGGCGGGTCGGCCGCGCATGTGCATCAGCACATAGGCCAGCGGCTGGCTGACCACCCAGGGCAGCAGCTCCGGATCCCGCCCTCCGGCGCTCACGTCGTTGACCAGCACGGCGCCGGCTGCCTGGGCGACGGCCGCCACGCTCCGGCGCTGGGTGTCGATGGAGAGCCAGGCCGGCAGGTCTGCGGGCAGGGCGCGCAGCACGGGTTCGACCCGGGCCAGCTCCTCGGCCTCGTCCACCGGCGCGGCGCCGGGCCGGGTGGATTCGCCGCCCAGATCCACGATCTCGGCTCCCGCCGCCACCAGCGCGCGCACCTGGTCCAGGGCCCGGCCGGGCTCCTGCCAGCGGCCGCCGTCGCTGAAGGAATCCGGCGTCAGGTTGACGATGCCCATCAGCAGGGGCCCGCGGCCGGGCTCGCGCAGGCGGCGCAGCAGGGCGTCCAGCGGGCGGGCCATCAGCGCGCTCCGCCGGATAGGGAATCCAGCAGCCGGCGGGTGGAGGCCAGCTCGTCCGCCGGGCCGCCCAGGGCCAGCCGCCGCTCGAGCGTGCGGCGCGCGACCTCCCGGTGGCCCAGCTTGTGGTGCGCCAATCCCAGCAGGTGCAGGCTGGCGGGCGGGCTGCCCAGGGCGACGGCCTGCTCGAGGGTCGGGATGGCCGCGGCCCACTCCCGGTGGATCACGTGCAGCTGGCCCAGGTTCAGCCAGGGTCGGGCGTCCCCGGGCAGGCGCGTGCAGGCTTCCCGGTAGCGGCGCCGGGCGGTGGGATAGTCCAGCACCTCGTAGGCGATGTTGCCGCGCAAGAGCAGCAGTTCGCCGTGCCCCGGATAGGCGCAGAGGGCCCGGTCCACGGCAGCGCCGGCCACGGAACCGCGCTGGCTGGCCAGCCAGTCCGGCACTTGCTCCAGCAGGGCGGGCACGAAGACCGGGCAGAAGCTCAGGCAGCGCAGGCGGGCCTGGACCCGGTTGTCGTAGCCGAAGGGTTTCAGACGCGAAGGAGCCAGGTGGGCCAGCTGCCAGTAGATCAGCGGATGGCCGGCCTCCAGGGCCAGGGCGTTGGTCAGGGCCTGCCCCACCTGCTCCCAGTCCCCCTGGCGCGCGAACCAGAAGCCCGCCGCCAGCCAGGGCTCGGCCCCCAGCGCGGCGCCCGAATCCGCCCGAGCCAGCGCGCGCCCCAGTCCGTCCACGACCTGGGAGGCCGGGGCGCCCAGTGCGCCCAGCAGGTCGGTCCGGCGCAGATCCTCCCAGGCCGGCAAGGTTCCTGTGGGCAGCTCCAGCCAGAGCCGAGCCGAGTCCGCCACGGGGACGTAGAGCGGGGCCCACTCCGCTCGCCAGGCCGCCGCCGGGGCGGGCGCGCCAGGGAATTGGCGCGTCAGCAGCTCGTGCAGCGCGGCGGCCAGGGCCGCGTGGCTCGTGTCCGCCGCCGCCTGCTGGTCGTCCAGCGTGCAGACCTGCCAGCGCAGGTGCCAGAGCCGCAGGCTGGGAGCCTCCGGCGGGCCGCCCAGCTGGACCAGGAAACGCACGTTCAGGGCCTCCAGCAGCTGGCGGGCTTCCTCCGCTGTTTCCGGCTGGGCCCGGCCCGGGGCCAGCAGGTGTTGGGTGATCCTCAGCTCCAACGGCTGGCCATCCCAGCGCAGACCGCCCGCCAGCTGGGCCGCGCGCAGACCCTGCTCCGCCCGGGCGAAGACCGCCACAGCGCCTGCGGGCTGGTCCGGCGGCCAGAGCAGCAAGTTGGGCGGCGCTTCGGGCGGCATGCTGCGGGCGCGCAGCAGCACGTGCAAGCCGAGCAGGATCAGCCAGCCGCCCCCCAGCCAGGCCGTGGGACGGCGATCCCGGAACACGCCGATGGGCCGGATCACCAGATAGAGCAGCGCAGGCCAGAGGCCCAGCGCGGGCAGCAGCCAGAGGGCCCCGCCGGGCAGGCCGCCGCCGGCCCAGTTCCACAGGCGCAAGAGCTCGCTCATGGTCCCACCTTCAGATGGAGCCGGTCCAGCCGGGCCGCGCTGCGCGACTCGGCGCCGCTCTGCAGCAGCAGTTCGTTGCTCCCCGGTCGCAGCAGACTGGAGACCGGCCAGCTGCGGGTCTGCCCGCCCTCCTCCAGCTCCAGATCCCGGGCCAGCACGGTGCCGTTGAGGCTCACCGTGAGCAGGGCCCCGCGGGTCAGGGTCAGCGGATAACGCCGGCCCGAATCCCGCGCGCTCAGCTCCAGCACGGCCGGCCAGCCGGGTTGGGTCTCCCGCGGCAGGTCGAAGGTGAAGCGGGCGGCCTGGGAACCGCCGGGCCGGCGGTCATGGAAGGCGCGCCCCAGCAGCAGGCCCGCGCGCTCCAGCTTGGGTCCGCGCTCCCGATCCGGCGTGAAGGTCGCCCCGGGCATGACGTAGCCCCGCTCGGCCAGGGTCAAGCCTTGGACGCCCGGCGCGGCCGGACTCCAGCCCAGGCTCAATCCGGCCACGTGGCGCACGGACACGCTGGCGGGCGCCGTCGCCGTCAGGGTCAGCGGGGCGGGCGGCAGCAGGCCGGGCAGGGCGGGAAAGCGCAGGTTGAGCGGCAGGTCGCTGCGCGGGATCAGGCAGCGGCCCCGGCCCAGCACGCGCTCCCCCTGCACGATCTCGGCCTCTGCGGGGCTGACCCGGACTTCCACCACGCCTTCCCGGGCCGGCAGAACCAGGGTCCGCGCGCCGCCGCCGCGCAGCAGCGTGTCCAGCAGCGGCCGGCCGGCCAGTTCCACCACGATGCGATGCGCTCCCCCCGTCAACTGGCGCGCCGCCGCCGGATCCAGGACCCGGCCGTCGACCTTCAGCCGGTAGGCGGGATCCCAGTTCTGCCAGGTGAGTCGCAGGGATTCGTCGGGGTGCTCGGGCACGCCGGCCGGCTGGCGCAGGGCCTTCTCCAGCAGGGGGGCCAGTCCCACCGCCGGGGGCGCGGCGGGCGGCGCGGCGGCAGGCAACCCGCCGGCCTCGGCCGCGCCGCTGTCGGCGGAGAGGGCGGGCGCCGGGGCCTGCATGCTCAGCTGGAACTCCACCTGCTCGGGCAAGCGGGCCGGATCCAGCCGCACGGAGAGGGGTTGGGCGAAGTGGCCGGGCAGGCGCACCTGCAGGAGGGCGGGTCGGGCGCCCGGCGGCAGCTCCGCCGGCGTGTGCAGGCCGGTGAAGGCCAGGTCCAGCCAGATCTCGGCCCCGGCGGGCGTGCTGAGCACGCGCACGGTTCCCGGGGCGGGTTGGGGTTTCAGCAGGAGCCAGCCGGCCAGCCCCGCCGCCAGCAGCAGGGGCAGGATCCAGACCAGCGGTCGCCAGGGCACGGGACGGGGCGGCGGATCGGCGGAGCGAAAGCCCTGCCCGGCCAGGTAGACCGGTTTGGGGCTCATGGCAGGGGACGCAGCCGGATCTGCACGTCCAGCTCGCCGCGGGGAGCCAGTTTCAACACCACGAAGGGCTCGTCGGCGGGCAGGTAGCCGGCGTGCCGCACTTCCAGCAGGTGCTCGCCGGGGTTCAAGTCCAGACGCGCGTCCGTGACCTTGCCCGTGTCCTGGCCGTCGACGATGATGTGCGCGCCCGGCACATTGCAGAGCACGACCACGCTGCCGCGCTCATCCAGCAGGTACCAGATCGCCAGGCCCGCCAGCACCAGGCCGCCCGCCAGCCAGGCTGCCAGCTTGAGCCAGATCTTGCGCCGGGCCTCCTCCAGGTTCTCCACGTTCTCTTCGTAGTCGAAGTAGCCTTCGCGGGCGAGGATCTGCTTGCGGGTCAACCACTCCGAGTCGCCGTTCTCGTTGATGTACTCGTAGTAGTCGGGGGAGTTCTGGTAGTAGGCGCGGGCTTCCTCGGCCATGATCCGGCGCCGGGCCTGCTCCTGCTGGAACAAGACCTCGGCGTGCTGCCGGGCCTCGTCCTCCTGGACGCGGCGCTGGTCGGCGGCCTCGATCTGGCGGCGCACCTCCTCGCGGATCTGCGCCTCCTGCTGGGAATCCAGGGCCGCGCCGCCGGCGGGGCGCCCCTCCGCGTCATCCGGCAGGTGTTCCGCCATCGTCAGGCCACTCCCGGCTGGCTCAGCGGCTCCAGCTCCGGCCCCGGCAGGGCGGGTCCGCTCTCCCCGGCTCCGCCCGCGGCGGAGTCCGGCTCGGGAACCCGCACGGGGGCGGCCAAGATCTCGCCGCTCAGGATGCGCACGATCTCGTCGGCGTCGAGAATTTCATGGATCAGCAGCGCCTCGGCCAGCAGGTCCAGCTTGTCGCGGTTGTCGCGCAGCAGGCGCGCCGTCTCCAGCCGTGCCTCCTCCAGGATCCGGTTGATCTCGGAATCGATCAGCTCGGCCGTGCGCTCGGAGAAGTCCCGGTGCTGGGCGATCTCGCGCCCCAAGAAGATCTCCTCCTGCTTCTTGCCGTAGTTGCGCAGCCCCAGGGCCTCGGACATCCCCACGTCGCAGACCATGGCCTCGGCGATCTGGGTGGCGCGCTTGATGTCGTTGGAGGCCCCGGTGGTGATGTCATCGAACACCAGCTTCTCCGCCTCGCGCCCGCCGTAGAGCACGCGCAACTCGGCCAGCAGCCGGCCGCGCGACTGGTGCACCTTGTCCTCGGGCAGCTGCCAGGTCAGACCCAGGGCGCGGCCGCGCGGAATGATGGTCACCTTGTGCAGCGGGTTGGCCTGGGGCAGCAGTTTGCTGATCAGCGCGTGGCCGGCCTCGTGGTAGGCCGTGATGCGCTTGTCGTCCTCGGTCAACAGCAGGCTTTTGCGCGCCGTGCCCATCAGCACCTTGTCGCGCGCCTCTTCGAACTCGGACATCCCGACCTTCTGCTTGTTGCGGCGCGCCGCCAGCAGAGCGGCCTCATTCACCAGGTTGGCCAGATCGGCGCCGGCCAGCCCGGGCGTGCCCTTGGCCATGGTGGTCAGGTTGACGTCGTCCTCCAGCGGCACCTTGCGGGCGTGCACCTTGAGGATGCCCTCGCGGCCGCGCACGTCCGGCCGGTCCACCACGATCTGGCGGTCGAAGCGGCCGGGCCTGAGCAGGGCCGGATCCAGCACGTCGGGCCGGTTGGTGGCGGCGATGAGGATCACGCCCTCGTTGGACTCGAAGCCGTCCATCTCCACCAGCAGCTGGTTGAGGGTCTGTTCGCGCTCGTCGTGGCCGCCGCCCAGGCCCGCCCCGCGCTGACGGCCCACAGCGTCGATCTCGTCGATGAAGATGATGCAGGGCGCGCTCTTCTTGCCCTGTTCGAACAGGTCGCGCACCCGGCTGGCGCCCACGCCCACGAACATCTCAACGAAGTCCGCGCCGCTCATGCTGAAGAAGGGCACGCCGGCCTCGCCGGCCACGGCCCGGGCCAGCAGGGTCTTGCCCGTGCCGGGGGGGCCCAGCATCAGGGCACCCTTGGGGATGCGCCCGCCCAGCCGGCTGAAGCGCTTGGGATCCTTGAGGAACTCGATGATCTCGCGCAGCTCCTCCTTGGCCTCGTCGGCGCCGGCCACGTCCTTGAAGGTGACCTTGACCTGGGTCTCGTTCATCATCTTCGCGCGGCTCTTGCCGAAGGAGAACACGCCCTTGTTGCCACCGCCGCCCTGCATGCGGCGCATGATGAAGATCCAGATGCCGAACAGGACGATCCAAGGCAGGATCGTCGTGGCCAGGTAGGCCGCCCAGTTGGTCTTGCGCTCCTCGAAGGTGTAGGGGATGCCCTTCTGGTCCCAGAGGGTCATCTCCTCGCGGAACTCCGGCGGCAGGATCACCGAGAACTTGCGGTTCTCCGGGGCGCCCTCGGCGTTGGCCACGGCGCGCTCGCCCTTCAACACGGGCGCCACGTCGTCGGAGATGACCACCATGTTGCGGATGCCCGGGTCCGCCTGCCCGATGAGCGTGCGGTACTCGGTGTAGTTCAGGTGCTCCTCGGCGGGCTTGCTGTCGAAGGCCCGCGAAAAAAACACCATGATCAGCAAGATGATGGCCCAGAACGTGATGGTGCCGCCCGCCTTGCGCCAGTTGCTGCCCGGCTCGAGGGGCGGTCGTTTGGGACTGGAGTTCATCAGGCTCCGTGCTCGCTTTCCCGACCGTCCACGCGGACATAAATGGCCGGCAGATTGCGCCAGTTCTGCTTGTAGTCCAGGCCGTAGCCGATCACGAATTCGGGGCCGATCTCGAAGCCCACGTATTCGAGGCCGAAGTCCAGCCGGCTGTTGTCGGGCTTGTGCAGCAGCGTGGCGAAGGCCACGGAGGCGGGCTGCTGCATCTCGAACTTGTTCTTGAGGAAGCTCACGGACAGGCCGCTGTCCACGATGTCCTCGACCACGATGATGTGGCGGCCGCCCACCAGGCTGTCGTAGTCCTTCTTCATTTTCACCTCGCCCGTCGAGGTCAACTGATCCCCGTAGCTGGAGATCTTGATGAAGTCCACTTCCACCGGGATGTCCAGGGCGCGCATCAGGTCCGAGCCGAAGATGAAGCCGCCGTTCAGCACGATCATCAGGATGGGGTTCTTGTCCCGGTAGTCCCGCGTGATCTGTTCGCCCAGCTCGCGGACGCGCTGCTCGATTTGCTGCCGGCTGATCAGGACGTCGAAGGTCATCTTGTCGACGGTGAGGTGCATGTGCCTACCCAGATTGTATGTGGACTCTTCGCCCCGCTTGGCTCGGGCGGCCACGCCCTCCCCAGCCCGGGGCACCAGCGAATCTCGCCATCGACCTGCAGCACCAGCTGCAGGCGCTTCTGCGCGGGGGCGTAGCCCCGCTCGCCCATCAGGTCCGCCAACAGGCGTCGGGCCGTCGGCGAGACGCGCAGCCGATCCCCGGGCAGCCAGCTGCGCAGCAGCACGGTCCGGGCCTCGTCCCCGGCGGCGGGCCGCCAGGATTCTCCCGCAAGGGGGCCGGCATTCCAACTGATCCGCTTGCCCAGCAGCTGGATCTCCTGACCCGGCCGCAGGCGGCGCAGCTGGGGACGCCAGGGGCCGTCCACCACCCAGGCCCGCTCCCGGCCCAGTTCCAACCAGCGGCCGGAACCCAAAGGAAATCGGCTGCCGCTGCGCGCCTCCGCCAGCTGCCGCGCCCAGAGACTCAAGGTCCGCCGGGCGGGGTCGCGCGACCACCAGCCGAGCCGCCTCCCCAGCCGCCGCAGCAGGTCCGGGGAAAGCGCTTCATGATATGGAAGAAAGGGCGCCCGTTCAAGCGACCAACCCACGGGGGTGGGCTGAAGGTCAAGCTTGACAAGCAGATCCTCCAGATTTCCCGCATGTTCCAGGGCGGCCTGCGCGAGCTTGCGGGCGATCCCGGCCAGCAACTGATCCACCTCGTCTCCGGCGACCTGGCGCAGGGGGGCCAGCAGGCGGTGCCGCAGGTGGCCGCGCTCGTGCGTGCCGTCCGCATTGCTGGCGTCCTCGCGCCACTCAAGCCCCAGCTCGCCGCAGCGGCGGCGCAGCTCGGCGCCGCCCACCCCCAGCAGCGGCCGCAACCAGCGGCCATCCCGCTCCTGCAGGGGCCGCAGCCCCCAGGGCGCCTTGCCCTTGAGCAGCCCGGCCAGCACGGTCTCGCTCTGGTCCCAGGCCTGGTGTCCCAGCAGGATCACGTCATCGGGACCCGCGCAGGACTCCAGAACGTGGCGCCGGCACTCCCGCGCCCAGTCCTGCTTGTTGCGGCCGGCGGGCAGGGGCGGGGCGCAGGCCACGCTCAGGGGCCAGCCCAGCCGGGCGGCCTGGACGCGCACCAGCCGCTCGTCGCGGTCGGAGTCCGCGCCGCGCCAGCCGTGGTTCAGGTGGACGACGTGCAGGCGGGCGCCCAGCCGGGGCGCCAGCCGGTGCGCGACCTGGAGCAGGAAGAGGGAGTCGGCCCCGCCGGAGACGGCCACCACCCAGCGACGCTCAACGGGTCGCAGACACGCGTGCAGGCGGTCGGCGACCCGGTCTTCGAGGCTGCTGGCGGCGGGGTTCATTCCTCGGCGAGGTTCACCTGGATCTGGTGGTGCGTGGTCTGGGCGGGCAACAGGCCCACGGCCGCGTTGCTGTAGACCGTGCGGTTGCGATAGCGGACCTCGAGGGCGTAGACGTAGCCCTGATCGGCCTCCCCCTCCTTGGTGAGGGGCAGGTTGAGGAACACGAAGCGCCCCTGCATGTCGGTCTTGGTGCTGCGGAACTGGATGGGCGGATTGTTCTGGCTGGACCGCCGCAGGATGAGCTGCACGCCGCTGATGGGATGGCGGTCCTGGTCGTTCACCACGTCGCCCGAGATGTGGGCCACGGCCGTGCGCACGGAATCCCGGCGCTCCTGGCCGCCCTCGCGCTCGCTGTCCAGCTGGCGCCGCCGCTCCGGACCGATGTAGTCCCCGCCCGGCCCGCGCCGCTGACCGGGGCCTCCCTGGCCTCCGCCCTGACCCTGGCCCGGCTGCCCCTGGGAAGGCCGGGGACGGCCGTTGGCCGGCGGCAGATCCGAGAGCTGGACCTTGAGGTTCATGATGGCGTCTTCATACTCGCCGGGCGCGAGGATGCCTTTGTCCTCCAACAGGTACACCAGTGCGTTGATCCTGCGGTTGGTGTCAGAACCAGCGTGTACCGGGGCCGGACTGGCGCCCTTGCTGCGATGATTGCGCATTTGAATTTCCGATTTCACCACCGGGTGGGTGGGACCAGTGCCTTGGACAGCCGCTGGGTGATTGGATCAAGTGTTGAGGGATGGAACACACACTGCTTGCTCACATGACAGGTGCAATAGCAGTGCAGGGACTCGAACCCCGGACACGCGGATTATGATTCCGCTGCTCTAACCGACTGAGCTACACTGCCACGTGATAGCGGGGACAGGATTCGAACCTGTGACCTTTGGGTTATGAGCCCAACGAGCTGCCAACTGCTCCACCCCGCAATGAGGACACGCAATATAGTCGCGCAAGCTGCGCATGTCAAGCCTGCAAGCGAGAAAGCACCCAAGCCTCCAGCCCGCCGGCCAAGATCAGCTCCTGCGCCGCCGTGCCCACCGGGAAGAGCGGGAAGCGTCGCCCCTGGGCCAGCAGCACGCTCTCGCGCACGTCCAGCCGGGCCGCCCAGCCCGTCCGCCGGGTGGCCTCCCCCTTGCCCGGGAAGGCCTCGCGCAGCGCGGCCACCAACTCGGGAGCCTCCAAGGCCAGGAAGCCATTGTTAAGCGCATTGCGCTTGTAGGTCTCGCTGAAACTGCCCGCCAGCACCAGCTGGATGCCGAAGTGCTTGAGAGCCGTGGCCGCCTGTTCCCGGCTGGAGCCGGTGCCGAAATTGAAGCCGCCCACCAGCAAGTCGCCACGCCGGGCCAGCTGGCGGAAGGCCGGATCGTAGTTTTCCATCACCACTGCGGCCTGGTCGGCCGGACCCATCTCGTCCTGGTAGGTCCACTTGCCGGCGTAGATCCCGTCTGTGTTCAGGTTGTCCACGTCGCAGAAGACCAGTTCGCCCTCCAGGACGGCGGGGAAGCCTTCAATGACGCGCACGGCCGTGCTGGCAGGCCGCACGAAGAGCGGGCGCTCCAGCCGCAAGCTTGGGACGCCGTCCGACAGTGGCAGCGGACCGGTGATGTAGCCGGCCGCCGCCGAGGCGGCCACCACCGCCGGCGAAGCCAGGTAGGCCAGCGAGTCGGCGTGGCCCATCCGGCCCTTGAAGTTGCGGTTGGTGGCGGAGATTCCCGTCTCCCCCTCCTCCAGCAGGCCCGTGCCCAGCCCGATGCAGGGCCCGCAGCCCGGCGGCAAGGGGCGTGCCCCGGCCTGGAGCAGGATCTCCCAGCTGCCCTCCGCCTCCGCCGCGGCCTGCACCTCGGAGGACGCCGCCGAGACGTAGAACTCCACCCCCGGCGCCACCTGCCGCCCGCGCAGCACGTCTGCCGCCTGGGCCAGATCCGAGCTGCGGCTGTTCACGCAGGACACCAGATAGGCCTTCTGCACGGCGATGCGCTCGGTGTCCAGGGCGGCCACCGGCCGCGCGCGCTTGACCGAGTTGGGGCCGGCCACCCAGGGCCGGATGCTCTCCAGCTCCACGTCCAATTCCAGTGCGTACGAAGCCCCGGGATCCGCCGCGGGCGGCTGGGCGCGCAACTCGGCCAGCCGCTCCGGGCGCAGGCGGGGATGGTCCGGGCGGGCGGCCACCCGGGCCTCCAGCCACTCCAGCAGCCGCTCGTCGATCGGGAACAGCCCCACCAGGGCGCCCCACTCGGTGGTCATGTTGGCCACGGCCAGCCGGTCGTCGATGCTCAGCGCGGCCACGCCCGGGCCGCTGAATTCCACAGCGTGGTTCAGCACCTCGTCTTGGTTGAAGCCGCCGCAGAGGGTGAGGATCAGGTCCTTGCCCGTCACGCCCGGCCGCAGCGCGCCGCTCAGGGTCACGCGGGCCACCGGCGGCACCTGCCACCAGGTGCGGCCCGTGGCCCAGATGGCCGCGGCGTCCGTGCGCACCACGGGCGTGCCCAGGCAGCCCACGCCGCCGTACATGTTGGAGTGGCTGTCGCTGGCCACCATCAGCGTGCCCGGCCAGGCGAAGCCCTCCTCCACCATGATCTGGTGTCCGATGCCCCGGCCGGCGGGGAAGAAGGGCACGCCCATCTCCCGGGCAAAGGCTTCGATGCGCGCGTACTTGGCCAGATTGGCCTCGCTGCGGTCCTGGACGTTGTGGTCCAGGGCGAAGACCGGCTGGGTCGGATCCGCCAACCGGCGGGCCCCGATGGAGCGGAACTTGGGAATCACGGCGCCTGTGTTGTCGTGGGTCATGACGTGGGCCGGGCGGATGCTCAGCAGGTCGCCGGACTGCACCAACTGGCCGGGTTCCAGGTCCACGGCGTGGCGCTGGGTCAGTTTCTCCACCAGGTTCTGGGGCATGTGGCCCTCCTCGAGTTTGGACCAGCCGCAGGAGCCCGCAGGCACGCAGCGGATACAGTGGCCGGTGGGACTGCCGTCCGGCCTCGTGCAGGCGAGTCGACGTTTCAGGCGGGGTCTCCCTGGGGCCGCACGGCCTCAGCGGACGGCCCCTTCTCCCCTTCCACCAAGATGAAGCTCACTTCCTGGCCGGGTCGCAGGACCTTGCGGCCCTTGACCTTGATCTGCGAATAGTGGACGAAGATATCCTGTTCGATCCCCAGGCAGGTGATGAAGCCGTAGCCGTGCTTTTCATCAAAGAAGCGGACGGTTCCCAGCATCCTTCCCCCTCACGTTTGGATCACCCCGGGATGAAAGCGCGGAATGTGCGGATTGTGGCTCGCCACTTCAAGACCGAGGTCCACGGCGCGCCGGATCTGGCGCGGATCGAGGATCTCGTCCACCCAGAGCCGGGCCGCGGCGTAGCGCGGATCCATCTCCCGCTCGTACTTGGAGCGGATCTCCTCCAGCGCCTGGGCCTGCTCCTCGGCCCCCAGTTCCACACCCCGGTGCTTGGCCTGGCCCAGTTTGATGTCCAGCAGCACGCGCGAGGCCTGGGCCCCGCCCATCACGGCGATCTTGGCGCTGGGCAGCGCGTAGATGAAGCGCGGATCGTAGGCCTTGCCGCAGAGCGCGTAGTTGCCGGCGCCGAAGCTGTTGCCCACGATGAAGGTCAGCTTGGGCACCGTGGAAGTGGCCACGGCGCTCACCAGCTTGGCCCCGTCCTTGATGATCCCGCCCTGCTCGGCCTGGCTGCCCACCATGAAGCCGGTCACGTCCTGCAGGAAGACCAGCGGGATGTGGCGCTGATTGCAGTTGAGGATGAAGCGCGCGGCCTTGTCGGCGCTGTCCGAGTAGATCACTCCGCCCACCTGCAGCTCGCCGCGCCCGCTCTTCACCATCTGGCGCTGGTTGGCCACCAGGCCCACGGTCCAGCCCTCGATCCGGGCCGTGCCGCAGAGCAGCGTGCGCCCGTAGTCCGGCTTGTATTCCAGCCACTCGCTGCCGTCCACCAGCCGGGCCAGCACCTCGCGCATGTCGTAGGGCCGGGCCAGATCCTGGGGCAGGAGGGCCAGCAGGTCGTCGGCCGGGTAGAGCGGCGGGCGGGGCTGCGTCCGCTCGAAGGGACCGGCCGGCGGCTGGGGCCAAAGGCCGATGGTCTCGCGGATTCGCTGCAGGCAGTCGGGATCGTCCTTGGCCTTGTAGTCGGTGACGCCGCTCACCGAACAGTGCATGCTGGCGCCGCCCAACTTTTCGTTGTCGATCACCTCGCCGATGGCCGCCTTGACCAGGTGGGAGCCGGCCAGGAACACACTGCCCGTGCCGTCCACGATCAGCGCCTCGTCGCTCATGATGGGCAGGTAGGCGCCCCCGGCCACGCAGGGTCCCATGATGGCCGCCACCTGGGGCACGCCCAGCGAACTCAGCACGGCGTTGTTGCGGAACATCCGGCCGAAGTGCTCGCGGTCGGGGAAGATCTCGTCCTGCAGGGGCAGATACACGCCGGCGGAATCCACCAGGTAGACGATGGGCAGACGGTTCTCCAGGCAGATCTCCTGGGCGCGCAGGTTCTTCTTGGCCGTGATGGGAAACCAGGCGCCGGCCTTCACCGTGGCGTCGTTGGCCAGGACCATGCACAGGCGTCCGGCGATCCGGCCGATGCCCATCACCGTCCCCGCCGCCGGCACCGCGCCGTGATGCGGATAGAGCTGGTCGCCGGCCCGCAGGCCCAACTCGAAAAAGGTGCCCGGATCCACCAGCAGATCAACCCGTTCCCGGGCCGACAACTTGCCCTTGTCGTGCTGACGGGCCAGGGCCGCCCCGCCGCCGCCCAGGCGGATCTTGGCCGCGTGGGTCTCGCTCTCTTCCAGCAGCTTGAGGTAGGCGGCGCGCTGGGCGCCGGCGACCTCGTTTTCCACCAAGGGATTGCCCAACCGGTTCATGGATCCTCACCTGGCTTGGATTCCACTCAGCTCCAGCTTGCTCGCGCCGAAACAGTTTCATGATATTAACCATTTAACGTCACTCATGCGTTCCGGGCGGGCCGCCGCCTGCGACAAATCACCGCCGGCAGATTCCAGAGAAAGGGCCGAACCATGGGCTACTGGTTGGCAAAAGGATTGCTGTTCAGCGCGTTGACCCTGCTCTCCGGCCGGCTCTTCTGGGTCGAGTTGTCCCGCCGGCTGGCGGCCGCGCGCAAGGCCAAGGGCCCCTTGCCCCACGATCTGCCCGAGCGGCGCTGGCTGCGCGTGGTGCGGGAAGTCCTCTTCCAGACCCGGATCATCCGGCACCGGCCCCTGCCCGGTCTGGCCCACGCCCTGCTGGTTTGGGCCTTCCTGGCTTTCGGCCTGGAAACCGTCGACCACCTGAGCCACATCTGGCTGCCGGGCGGCTTCCTGCCCGCCGCCGGCCTGTTCCACGACCTGTTCCAGGGTTTCGTGGCCCTGTTCGCCTGGGCCGCCGCGGCGGGCATCGTCTACCTGGCCTTCCGCCGCTTCGTGCTGCGTCCCAAGGAGTTGGGCTCAAAGCTCTCGGGTTCCAGCGGTCTGGTGGCCGTCTTCATCCTGACCCTGATGCTGACCTATCTGGCCAAGCATTACGGCTGGGTGACAGAGGGCAGCGCCGCGGCGGAGGCCAACTGGATGCTCCACACCTTGGTGCTATTGGCCTTCCTGGCCCTCATCCCGCGCTCCAAACACCTGCACCTGGTGCTGGGGCCCGTGGCCGTCTACTTCCGCAACGAGCGACCCGGGGAACTGAAGCCCCTGGACTTCGAGAAGGAGGAAATGGGCGTCACGCGGCTGGCGGACTTGGAGCAGAACAACGCCCTGGCCGTCTTCGCCTGCGTGGAGTGCGGCCGCTGCCTGGAGCACTGCCCGGCGGCCCTGACGGGCAAGGCCCTGGACCCCAAGGAGCTGGTGCTGCGCATGCGCGCGGGCTTTCTGGACAACCCCGAGCAGCCGGCCCTGCCCGCGCAGCTGCCCGTGGACTGGCTCTGGCAGTGCACGACCTGCGGCGCCTGCGCCGAACAGTGCCCGACGGGCAACGACCAGCCGCTGAGCATCCTGGAATTCCGGCGCGGCCTGACCAGCGAGGGCGAGTTCCCGGACACCCTGCGCACGCTGTTCGACAACCTGGAGCGCAGCGGCAACCCCTGGCGGCACGCCGCCCGGGACGGCGTGGCCTTCATCGAATCCCAGGGCATTCCCGTCCACGACGGCTCGCAGAAGGTCCTCTATTGGATGGGCTGCATGGCCCGCTACGACGAGGCCTACCGCAAGGTGGCGCTGGATTTCGTGGCGGTGATGCAGGCCGCGGGCGTGGACTTCGGCGTCCTGCGGGACGAAAAGTGCACGGGGGACGCGGCCCGGCGCGCGGGCAACGAGTTCCTCTTCCAGCAGCTGGCCATGGAGAACACGGAGAAGCTCAACGCCGCCAACCCGGACCTAATCGTCTCCACCTGCCCGCACTGCGTCAAGACCCTGGGCGAATACCGCGGGCTGGCCGAGGAGATGCGCCTGAAGGATCTGCCCGTCCTGCACCACACGCAGTTCATCCGCCAGCTGCTCGAACAGGGCCGCCTGAAGCTCGATCCCGCCGCCCGCCAGGAACTGGAGGGCCGGCTGGTCTACCACGACCCCTGCTATCTGTCCCGCTATCAGGATGACAGCGCCGTGGACGCGCCCCGGGAGGTCCTGCGCGCCGCCGGCGGCCAGCTCAGCGAGGCGGAGCGGCACGGTCGGCGCAGCTTCTGCTGCGGGGCGGGGGGCGCCCAGCTCTTCCTTGAGGAGACGGAGGGCACGCGCGTGAACCACGCCCGGACGGAGGAGCTGCTGCGCACCGGCGCCCAGGCCGTCTGCGTGGCCTGCCCCTTCTGCAGCACCATGCTGCGCGATGGATTGACGGACAAAGGGCACCCGGAGATGCCCGTGCTGGACGTGGCCCAGGTGGTGGCCCGGGCGCTAAAGCCAGTGAATTAGCTTTCCGGACGATTTCGTGTAAGCCGGGCTTTCCACTCTCCTTGTGGAGTTAACCAAGTCTGGCTGACTTGCCCCAGTTTGGGGCATGCCGGCGGCCGCCCGCCTCAGGGTGTCCGCAGGGTTGAATGGAAAGGCCATGTTCGGCAAGCGGTTCGACTTTGGAACTTTTATCGGAGCAGTGGGTTTGAGGTGGCACGTTTGTTGCTGAAAAGCACAGGGTCGGGGCAAGAAGTCCTTGACTTCGGGCACCGGCAATCTGCCTACCCAACCCTCTCTGTATAGCTGTGTGTGACGCGACAACCGTTGACAAGCCCCGTCAACGGGGAAGGGGCCCCAACCGGGGCCCCTTTTTTGTGTGCAGGCGGCTGCGGAGTGGAATCAGGCCAGCGCGCGGCTCAGGGCCGGCACCACCTCGAACAGATCCCCCACGATGCCGTAGTCGGCCAGCTTGAAGATCGGCGCCTCGGGGTCCTTGTTGATGGCCACGATGTAGCGCGAGTTCTTCATCCCGGCCAGGTGCTGGATGGCCCCCGAGATGCCGCAGGCGATGTAGAGGGTGGGGTTGACCACCTTGCCCGTCTGACCCACCTGCTGGCTGTGCGGACGCCAGCCGGCATCCACGGCCGCCCGGGAGGCGCCCACCGCGGCGCCCAGTTTGGCGGCCAGCTCCTCCAGCGGCGCGAAGCCCTCCGGCCCGCCCACGCCGCGCCCGCCGCTGACGATGATGTCCGCCTCGCTCAAGTCCAGCTTGCCGCCGGCCGCGGCCAGGATCTCCTCCACCACGGCCTGCATCTCCCGCGCGGCCAGGGTCGCCTGCTCCACGTGGGCGGCCGGGCCGCCTTCCTGCACGGCGAAGACCTTGGCCCGCAGAGACACCAAGGCTGGCTTTCCGGCGACCGGCGCCGTCACCAGCACCTTGCCCGCAAAGATCGGCCGGGTGGCCAGCCACTGCCCGTCCTGCCAGGCCAGCTCCGTGCATTCCGCCACCAGTCCCGTGCCCAGCCGGGCGGCCAGCCGCGGACCCAGTTCGCGTCCGCTGGCGCTGGCGGAGAGCAGGATCAGGTCGGGGGCCAGCGGGCCCAGGGCCTCGGCCAGACCGGCGGACCAGGCGTCGCTGGAGCCCGGGCCGTCCAGGGCCGGCAGTTCCACCACGCGATGGGCGCCCCAGCCGCCCAGGGCCGCCGGGTCGCGCAGGCTGCCCAGGACCAGGCCCGTGACCTGCCCGCCCGCGGCGTCCGCCAGGCGGCGCGCCAAACCCAGGGCCTCGCGCGCGCTGCCGCGCTCCAGGCCGCCCGTTTGTTCGATCAGACAGACGATGTTCATGCTCATTCTCCTACAGCACCCGGGCTTCTTCCTTGAGCAGCCGCAGGAGTTCCCCCGCCGCCTGCGCACCTTCGCCGATCACGCGTCCCGCCGGCCGGGCCGGGGGCAGGGCCACGCGTCCCGCCTCCGCCTCGGGCGCGGCCTGGCTCTCCAGCACCTCGAGGGGCTTCTTCTTGGCCAGCATGATGCCCTTGAGGCTGGCGTAGCGCGGCTCGTTCAAGCCCTTGTCGGCGCTAAGCACGCAGGGCAGCGGCAGGCGGATGCGCTCGCGCCCGGCCTCCACCTCGCGCTCCACGCGCACGCCGTCCGCCACACGTTCCAGCGCGCAGATGGCCGTGGCTGAGGGCAGCCCGAGCAGCTCAGCCAGCATGCCGGGCACCGCGCCGTGGTCGTAGTCCACGCCCTGCTTGCCCGCCAGGATCAGATCCGCCGGGTGGGCGCGCAGCCAGTCCGCCAGCAGGCGGGCCGTGCTCCAGGGGTCGCGCAGATCCTGCGGCACCTGCAGCAGGACGGCCTCGTCGGCCCCCATCGCCAGGCCCTTGCGCAGGGTGCTGTCCGCCTCCGCCTCGCCGGCGCAGAGCAGCACGACCTCGCCGCCCTCCGCCTCTTTCAGCTGCAGGGCAGCCTCCAGGGCATATTCGTCGTAGGGGTTGATGATGTAGTTCAGATCCCCGCGTTCGATGGTCGTCCCGTCCGGGGTCAGGCGGATCACGCTCTCCGTGTCCGGCACCCGTTTCAGGCACACAACAATGCGCATGCAGCCTCCCTGCCTTTCCGGTTTCCGTCGTTGTGGATGCAATGTATCAAGCTCAGGACGTGGCCGCCCGCTCTGTCCCGTCCGCAGCGGGCCGGCGGTACGGCGCCAGCGTCTGCTCCACGTAGGCCGCGTAGCGTCCCGCCTGGATGGCCTGCCGCGCCCCCTGCATCAGTCGCAGAAAGTAGCGCAGGTTGTGCAGGGTGCCCAAGCGCATGGCGCTGAACTCCTCCACGTGGAAGAGGTGCCGCAGGTGGGCGCGGTCGTAGTGCCGGCAGGTGAAACAGTCGCAGGCCGGATCGACGGGCTGGTCGAAGGACTCGCTGTGCCGCGCCGAGCGCGCGGAATAGCGGCCCAGGCTGGTGAACAGGGTGCCCTTGCGCGCGTTGCGCGTGGGCAGCACGCAGTCGAACATGTCGATCCCCAGGGCCACGCTCTCCAGGATGTCCTCCGGCGTGCCCACGCCCATCAGGTAGCGCGGCAGCCCGGCCGGCAGCTCGCGGCCGCAGAGCTCGGTGATCCGCCGCATGTCCGGCTTGCCCTCCCCCACGCTCAGACCGCCGATGGCCACGCCCGGCCAGTCCTGCTGCAGCAGCAGGTCCATGGAGCGCCGGCGCTGGCCGTCGTACACGCCGCCCTGGACGATGGGAAACAGGGCCTGGGGATGGCCGTGCAGGGGCCGGCTCTCCTCCCAGGCCCGGCGGGCCCGGACCGCCCAGCGCGCGCTGCGCTCCAGGCTGGCCGCCGCGTATTCCTCGCTGCAGGTGCCGGGCGGGCACTCGTCCAGTTGCATCATCACGTCCGAGCCCAGCCCGCGCTGGATCTCCACCACCGACTCCGGCGTGAACAGGTGCCGGCTGCCGTCCAGGTGGCTGCGGAAATCCGCGCCCTCCTCGCGCAGCTTGCGCAAATCCCCCAGGCTGAAAACCTGGAAGCCCCCGGAATCCGTCAGGATCGGGCCCGGCCAGCGCATGAAGGCGTGCAGGCCGCCGGCCCGGGTCAGCAGCTCGATGCCCGGCCGCAGGTAGAGGTGGTAGCTGTTGCCCAGCAGCATGCTGATCTCCAGCTCCCGCAGGTCGCGGCAGTCCAGGGTCTTCACGCTGGCCCGGGTGCCCACGGGCATGAAGACGGGGGTGGGCACCTCGCCGTGGGGCAGGATCAGGCGGCCGGCCCGGGCGCGGCCGTCCCGGGCTTCCAGCTCAAAGATGCGGGCCAGTTCCATGAGGCTCCGGATTGGGGTTGGGATGGGGCACGGACGGATAAAAAAAGTGCCCGCCCGACGAATCGGGCGGGCGCCTTCTCCTGGGCGGGCGTGCTTCCACGCCCTTAGGGCAAACCGAAAGGGCTCTGCCGTAGCGGGGCAGATCCAGTCGGCACCTGTCCTTCATCCGTTCCCGCTTGTATCCCCACATTCAGGAACCGATGAACAGGGTCACGACAAGTGCCGAAGGCTTGCTCAGCAGCAATCGTGCCAATGTCAAAGCAGGCCCAAGGCCTTGTCCAGCAATCCAATCAGAAAATCGCCCGGATTTCCATTGCCTGAAATCCGGCGCCCTTGTTCAAGTTCCGGCGAGCAGGGGATCCTCGTGCTGCTCGTCGGGCCGCCAGCAGGCCAGCGCCATGTCCACCTGCTCGCCCGCCCGGAACGGCACGTCCTCCAGCCAGAGCCGCTCGAACTGCTCGCGCCGGGCCGGACCCTCGGGAATTCGCGAGCGGCCGTCGGCGGAGAGCACGCGGTGCCAGGGCATCGCCGGGTCCGGCAGGTGCCGGCAGAGCCAGGCCGCCAGCCGGGCCTGGCCGGGCGCGCCCGCCAATTCGGCCAGCTGGCCGTACGACAACACCCGGCCGGGCGGAATGGCGGCCAAAATGGCGCTCATGCGTTCCAGCACGGCCAGGCGTTCCATGCTCAGCGCACCAGCAGCAGGCGCCGCACGTCCTGTTGGTCCCCCTGCCGGGCGGTCAGCAGGTAGAGGCCGCTGGCCAGCCCGGCGCCGTCCACGCGGAATTGCCGCGTGCCCGCGGGCAACGGTCCGTCGTGCAGGCGCGCCACTTCCTGGCCCAGCAGGTTGTGCAGGGTCAGGGTCAGGGGCAGCCCGTTTGGGTTGTGCACTTCCACGTGGCTGACCGGATTGAAGGGATTGGGCCAGGGCTCGCCCAACTGGAAGCTGCGGGTCAGCGGGGCCGGCTCGGCCACGGCGACGCCCGACTGGTTCACCAGCCGGATGTCGTCGGCGAAGTAGCCGATGTGCAGGCCGTCGCTGTCGCCGTCGGCCTGGAAACCGATGCGCAGCTTCAGGTCCGCCACACCCACCCAGGGCGCCAGGGAGAGGCGGGTCTCCAGCCAGCCGCGGCCGTTGGTGCGCGTGGCCAGCAGGCTCCACTCCTCGCCGCCGTCCGGGGAGACCTCGATCCAGGCCTCGTCGTCGCCGTTCTCCAGGAACCAGGTCTCCCACAGCACCAGGGCGGGATCCGTCACCTGCCGCAGGTCCAGGCTGCCCGTCCAGGTGGCCCGGCCCGTGCTGCCCGGTTCGTAGAAGCCGTCCTCGCCGCTGCCCAGGGCGTAGTCGCCGCTGTGCACGCGCGTGGTCTGGGCCGTGAAGACCCCTTCCATGCTCCAGTCCGGCAGCAGGGGCTGCTCAAAGGTCGCGATGCTCTGCTCGGAGCCCAGGCTGAGCGCCAGCTCGGCGGTGGCGGCTTCCCACTGCTGGGTGGAGGCGTCCCGCGCCAGGGCGCGCAGTTCCACCACCGGCAGTTGTTGGCCAGGACTGAAGTCCACGTGGCCGCTGAAGCGCCCCGGGCCCTCCTCTTGCAGGTCCGCCAGCTCGGCCCACTGGCCGCCGGGCGCACGCCACTCCAGCCAGACCCGCGCCAGCGGCAGGTCCAGGTTGTCCTCCGCCGCCACGTCCACGGTCCAGAGCGCCGTCCAGCCCGCGGCGTCGGTGGGCGCCTGCAGGAAGCTCACGGCCGGCGGAGTCTGGTCCGCGCCCACGCGGAACTGAAACCATTCCGCCGGATTGGCGGGCAGATAGGCCACGAAGCCGCCCTCGCCCTGGGCCTCCAGCCGGTATTCGATGGTCTGCTCCCAGAAGGGACCGGGGATCACGGCCACGTGTCCGTCGTCGCCCGCCTGCATGGGCAGGGTCTGGAGTGCGCCGCCGTCCACGCGATAAAGCAGGTCGAAGCGACTGAGCGCGGCGGGCGTGTTGACGCGGGCCTCCACCGGGAAGCCAGTCTGGGCGCCGTCCTCGCTGTCCCCCAGCGCCTCGTGCTCGATCTGGGACGGGGCGGCGAAGCCCAGGTACTCCAGCAGGTCCACGTACCAGCCCGCCTCGGTCACCGAGGTGTCACTGAACAGGTTGAGCCGCAGCCGCACCCGGTCGCCCGGGGCCGTCAGCTCGGTCAGGTCGAAGACCAGACTCTCCCAGCCCGCGCTGGCGCCGGTCAGGGCCGGCGTGAAGGGCAGGACGTTGTTGTCCGGCGTGTTAAAGTCGTAGCCGCTGAGCGGGGTCAGCAGATTGTAGGTCGCGCTGCCGTTCAAGGCATATTCCACATTGACGCCGTCCCAGCCCTCCTCCACGCTCAGCCAGTGCCGGAAGCGCACGATGACCTGGTCCTCGTCGTCCACCTGCTGCTCGGCCAGCACCAAGCGCGAGAGGTTCATGTCGGGATAGTTGCCCGTCAGGTTGGTGCCCCAGCAGAGCGCGCCGTCGAAGGCCGCGCCGGGTCCGTCCTGGGGCTCGCCCCACTGCCAGACCTCGTTCAGGGTCTCCCCGCCGGGGGCGAACTCGAAACTCTCCGTCAAGCCCGCGTTCCAGACGAAGCGCGTGCGGAAGACCTGCTCCGGCGCGCCCACCGGGCTGGTGATCTCCACCCCGGCGGAGTTCTGCACCCGGGCGTAGTACTGGAGCACCGTGTTCCAGGGCTGGCCAGGCAGCGCGCCCGTCCAGGTCCCGTCAGCCTGCAGCTCCAGCAGAAGGCTCTGGGGTGTCTCCTCCCCGACCCAGTAGAGCAGCTCCACGGCGTCCGGGGTGACGAAGGCCGGCGCGCTGAGCGTGGCCGTCAGGGGCAGGGTCTCGGAAGGCGCCCAGGTCTGGGGCGGATCGCCCAGGCTGAAGTCCGTGCTCATCCAGGCCAGGACGCTGCCGATGCCGTGCAGGTTGAAGGCGGCGTTGATCTCCGGGTAGTGCGGGGTCAGGTTGCTCAGATCCTCGTCGTCGTCGTCCACCACCAGCAGCTCCAGGAAGTACTCGAAGCCGGCCCGGCCCAGGTCGGCGTCGTCGGGCGTGCCCCAGCGGGCGAAGTGGTGCAGCGGGCGGACGGCCTCCAGGCCCAGGGCCTGGCGCAGGTCGTACATGGCGCCGCCGATGATCTCGCCGTCGTAATGCACCTCGCCCTGGATGTCCTCGGGATAGCGCTGGTCGTTGTCCAGTTCGCGGATGTTCCAGCCCGGCGCCACGTAGTGCTCGTCCTGGAGATAGATCGAGGTCACGTCCGCGAGGCCTTCGTGCATGGCGCCGTTGGTCATGCCCCAGGGCGCCCCGGCCTGGCGGTACTGGCGATCGTTGATCCCGTGGCCGTATTCGTGGTAGACCACGCCCGCCACCCGGCCCGTGTTGGGGCAGCCGCCGCCTTCCTGGAAGAAGTTGATGCTGCTGCCGTCCCAGTAGGCGTTGCAGGTCTCGGCGATGTTCACGCGCACGGTCAGGGGTTCGTCCAGCCCCGTGAAGCTGGGATCCATGTCGGTGATGAAGTCGTGGACGCGCGTGGTGTGGTGATAGGCGTCCAGCTCCACCACCTGGGCGTCCTCCAGCCCCACGGTGAGGACCTGGCCGCTGGCGTCCATCAGCAGGCTGAAGAAGCCGTCCGCCCCGTCCTGGCGCTGCACGTCGGCAAAGCGTCCGTCCAGCGCGCCCGTGACGTTCCAGGGCGGCGTGGCGCTGGTCTCCAGGCTGAAGTAGCCCTCGGAGTCAGCGAAGACTTCCTGGCCGTCGAAGGAGAAGCGCAGGTGGGGCAGGGCGTGGGGGCTGTCCGGGTCACTGGGCTGCTGCTCTTCCAGCAGGCCCTGCAACTGGCCCTCCACCTGGAGGTGGCGCACCTCGTTCCAGCTCCAGAGCACGTCGCCGTTCGCGCCGTCCAGAAAGACCCGCCAGATCTGCTCGGGATCGTCCAGGACCACGCGCACCGGCCAGGCGCTGCGGTACTCGTAGCCTTTGGCGCCCAGCCGGGGCAGGACCACCCAGTCCGCCGCCTCCACCGCGCGCACGGCGGGCGTGCGGGAGAGGCCACGCGCGGCGGCCAGCGCCTGCTCGCGGCTCAGCCGCGGCTCGCGGACCTCGATCTGCCCGTGCAGGTCGCTGCCGGCCAGCAGCAGGCGTCCGGCGGGCGAGACGCGGAACACCAGTTCGGCCTCCTCCACGCGCTGGCCCTTCCAGGTCTGCTGGTAGTTGGCGTACCAGACCTGGCCGTGACGCTCCACGTGCCGGGCCTGCAGGTCCTTCAGCTGGGCGTCGCGCCCGCCGTGCAGCAGGCCCGGATGGGCCTCCAGGAAGGCGCGCAGCCGGCGGTCCAGATCCGCGCCGTCCGCGATGGGGCCGCCCGGCAACTCCAGGCCGGGACCCAGGACGCGATGGGGATAAGCGTGGAAGCGGTCCCAGTCCGCCACGCGCCAGCCGCTCTGCGCGGCGAAATCCGTCCAGGCCGGGCCGGCCGCCAGGCGATCCTGTTCCAGCAGGCGGGCCTGGGCCTGGGGCAGATCCACCTGGGCCAGTTGGGCCCGGGCCGTCAGCGCGCTCAGGCTGAGGCCAAGAAGTGCAAGGGAGTGGCCAAGCCGCATGGGTCTGCCTTCCGTTACGAAGTGTCAATTGACGTGTGTTTCAGGTCGGAATCGCGCCCCGATGGGCGGGATCCGGCGAACACGGACGCACCGGGCCGCCAGAATCGAACCATCCGTCAGTTATATGCAAAACTCACGCCAGCGAAGCCAGATCCGACGGCGACGCTAGCGCCCGGCCGCGCAGCCATTCGCCGCGATCTTCGAGCAATTCCACCGGCAGCAGGCGGTTGACCCAGTCGCCCGCCCCGCTTTCAGCGCCGTCCGCCACCGGCAGCGGAATCTCCACCCGCAGGTAGTCGGCCGTGTAGCCGAACAGCGCGCCGTCCTGTTCGCGCTGCTCGGGCAGCACTTCCGCCACCCGCCCCAGCGCCCGGGCGTGGGCCGCCGCCTGCAGGCGTTGGCCCAGGTCCAGCAGCCGGCGGCTGCGCTCCTTGCGCAGCTCCCGGGGCACGGGGTCGGGCAGTCCGGCGGCCCGGGTGCCGGCGCGCACGCTGTAGGGAAAGACGTGCAGGTAGCTCAGCGGCAGACGTGCCACCAGCTCGTGGGTCTGGGCGAAGTCCGCCTCCGTCTCGCCGGGAAAGCCGGTGATCAGGTCCGTGCCCAGGCCGGCGCCCGGCAGGTGGCGCTGGATGCGCTCGAACAGCTCCTCCAGGCCCCGCCGGTCGATGCGCCGCTGCATGGCCTTGAGCACGGCGTCCGAGCCGGACTGGAGGGCCGTGTGCAGATGGGGGCAGAAGCGCGGATCCGCGGCCATGGCGCGCAGCAGCTCGTCGTCCACGTCCCAGGGCTCGATGGAGGACAGCCGCAGGCGCAGCAGGCCGGGCAGCTCCAGCAGGTTCTGGCAGAGCCAGGTCAGGCTGCGCGCCGGTAGCAGGTCCCGGCCGAAATCGCCGATGTGCACGCCGGTGAGCACGAGCTCGCGGAACCCTGCCTCCAGCAGCCGGCGGGCCTGTTCCAGCACGTCCTCCGGCCGCATGCTGCGACTGCGCCCGCGGGTGAAGGGAATGATGCAGAAGCTGCAGAACACGTCGCAGCCGTCCTGAATCTTCAGCCAGGCGCGGGTCTGATGCTCGAAGCCGCTCAAGGTGAGCAGCTCGCGATCCTGGGCGCCGCCGGGGCGCGCCACGCGGATCAGCGGCTCGGGTTGTTTCTCCAGCCCGTTCACCAGCGCGGGCAGGTCGCGCTTCTCCCGCGTGCCCACCACGTAGTCCACGCCCGGGATGCGCGCCACCTCGGCCGCCGCGGCCTGGCTGTAGCAGCCCATCACCACCACCACGGCCTCCGGGTTGCGGTGGATCATCCGGCGGATCAGCGCGCGGGCCTTGGAGTCGGCCCGGTCGGTCACGGTGCAGGTGTCCACCAGCAGCAGGTCGGCCTCGTCGGCGGGCGCCACGCGCGTCCAGCCCAGGCGCTGGAACTGGCCCACCACGGCTTCGGTCTCGTAGTGGTTCAGCTTGCAGCCTAGCGTAGCCGCGGCAATCCGTGGCGCCGGGCCCGCCACCTTGCCAGGATCTGCGCTCTCGGTTGAGATGCTCTCGTGGAATTCGTTGTCCATCTGGATCTTCGGCCTCTCTACGATGTCTCCCGGGAGCCCTTGTTTTCCACCTTTCTGCTTGCGCCAGAAAGGTGGAGCCAAAGAGGCGCTTTTTCTCAACCGCCAGAGTCAGGCCACCTCGCGGTGGCCTTCCGCTGGCGGCAGCGGTCCCTTCCTGACACCACGTAGTTGGTTCGTCCTTCGGACTTCACCCATTTTCTGGTTCAGGCCTGAAGGCCTTCACCTCACGTGACACCATCCGTCTTCGAGACTTCGAGCCTTCGTGTTCAAAGAGATTTACGGACGACCCTTCCCCCGACCCCGGCCAAATCCAACTTCACCTCTGTGCCCCTGTGTCTCTGTGGTTGTTTCCCGAGGCGCGGGCCAAGAAAAAAGGGCGGCCCGGGCATTCCCGAGCCGCCCTGTCAGGGACGAAGGACCGGAACTACTCCGGATCGCTGCCGAAGCCGGCTTCGCGGAACGCGTCGGCGATGGCGCCGCCGCCGCCGCCCCGGACCGGCTTCTTGGTGTACTCGGCCACCGACTTGGCCTCCTCGCTCTGCACGCGCGGCGTGGCCAGGATGACCTTCTTGTTGTCGCGGTCGTACTCGATGACCTTGAAGGTGGCCATGTCGCCTTCCTTCAGAGCCACCTTGGTGCCGTCCACTTCCATGGGGCGCAGCTTGCTGTTGGGCACGAAACCTTCCAGGCCGTGGGGCAGCGTGACCACCACGCCCTTGTCGATGACCTTGGCCACCTCGCACTCCACTTCGCTGCCCACGTCGAACTGCTGCTCGAAGGACTCCCAGGGGTTCTCCTCCAGCTGCTTGACGCCCAAGGCGATGCGCCGCTCGTCGCGATCGAAGGAGAGCACCTGCACCTGCAGCTTCTCGTCCTTCTTGACCATCTCGCCCGGGTGGCGCAGCTTGCGCGTCCAGCTGAGGTCGCTGATGTGCACCAGGCCCTCGATGCCCGGCTCCAGCTCCACGAAGACGCCGAAGGGCACCAGGTCGCGCACGAGACCTTCGTGCACGGATCCCACCACGTACTTCTCGGCCAGGGCTTCCCAGGGGTTGGCCTCGGTCTGCTTCAAGCCCAGGCTGATCTTGCGCTCGTCCTTGCGGACCTCTAGCACCATGACTTCCACGTCCTGGCCCACGGAGAGGATCTGGGACGGGTGCTTGACGTGCTGGGTCCAGCTCATCTCGCTGATGTGGATCAGGCCTTCCACGCCGGCGGCCAACTCCACGAAGGCGCCGTAGCGGGTCAGGCTGACCACCTTGCCGGCCACGCGCGTGCTGATGGGGAAGCGGGCTTCCACGTCGTTCCAGGGGTGCTCGAGCAGCTGCTTCAGGCCGATGCTGATGCGGTTCCGCTCGCGGTCGAAGTTGAGGACCTTGACCGTGATCTTCTGGTCCAGCTTGACCACGTCGGAGGGATGGTTCACGCGGCCCCAGCTCAGGTCCGTGATGTGCAGCAGTCCGTCCACGCCGCCCAGGTCCACGAAGACGCCGAAGTTGGTGATGTTCTTGACCACGCCCTCGCGGATCTGGCCGACTTCCAGCTCGGTCAGGACCTTGTCGCGGATCTCGCGCATATCCTCTTCGATGAGGACCTTGCGGCTGACCACGATGTTCTTGCGCACGTCGTTAATCTTGACGATGCGGAAGTCCATCTTCTTGCCGATCAGGCTGTCGAAATCGCGCACCGGATGGATGTCGATCTGGCTGCCGGGCAGGAAGGCGTCGATGCCCATCAGGTCCACCACCAGGCCGCCCTTGATGCGCCGCACCACCTTGCCCTCGATCACCGCGCCTTCGGTCTCCAGCTCCTTCAGGCTGATCCAGGTGCGCTCCACGTCGGCGCGCTTCTTGGAGAGCTGCAGGGCGCCGTTCACGCCTTCGAACTTCTCGATGAAGACATCCACCGGGTCGCCGATCTTGACGCTGGAGGGATCCTCGAACTCGTCGATGGGAATCCAGCCTTCGGACTTGAAGCCGATGTCCACGGCCACGTCGCGCTCGGTGATGTTGACCACCGTGCCGCGGGTGATGGAGTTCTCTTCGTTGTTCGAGAAGGTCTTGTCGTAGAGCTTCTCCAGCTCGTCGCGCTCTTCCGTGGAATAGCTGAACTCGTCGCTGAAAATGGCCTCGTCGCCAAAACCGTCGGGGATCTTGCGGGAATCGTCGGACATGTTGGGTTCCTTGTGGTTGACTGCTTACGCCCCTGGGTCGCGCCTCCGGCCGGACATGCCGGAAATGGCAAGCGCACAGTATACGATTGGAACGCGGGCGGGAAAAGCGAAGCGAGAAAGAAAGTCCCTTGGATCGTCCAGCCGCCGGAGTGCCCGGCAGGCGATTTCGCCGCGTTGGGCTGGGTCGGAGTGGCTCAACCCAAAGCTATTTCGGGGCGAAGGGGCGAAGCGGGCGCGGGGCCCGGGACTCAGCGGGCCTCCTGCTCGGCGGCCAGGGCCGCCAGCCGGCGCTCCATGTCCGGGAAGCGGCTGGCGTCGGTGAAGCTGACGCAGGCCCGCAGGCCCTCCGTCCGGCAGCTGCCCGTGATTCCGAGGGTGATCAGGCTGACCCCGTGGCGCAGCAGCTCCAGTTGCAGTTCGGGCCCCGTCAGCCCCGGGCGCGAGACCGTGAAATAGAAGCCGTCGGCGATGGGCTGGCCCAGGTCGTTGTCGTAGACCAGCTGGAAGCCGTGGCGCAGGAAGCAGGCCTTGAGCCAGGCGGCGCGCGCGCAGTATTCGCGGATGTTCTCCAGGAAGCCGCGGTCGCCGTCGTTGGCCATCTTCAGCAGGGCGGCCAGGGCGTATTGCCCGCTGTGGCTGACCCCGGCCGTGCTGCAGTAGATGCCCCCATGGATGAAGGCGTGCAGGAAGCGCTCCGTGCCGAAATAGGGCAGCAGATTGGGGAAGCTGCGCGTGGCCAGCTCCGGGCTGAGCACCATCAGGCCCACCCGGGCGCCGGCGAAGCTGAAAAGCTTGGAGCCGGAGAGCAGCAGGACCCAGGTCTTGCCGCGCCGGGCCACGCTGGGCTGGTAGGGCGGCACGCCGGGCTGGAACACGTCCGTGCGCAGGTCCATCCCGAAGTAGGCCTGATCCTCGATCATCAGCACGTCGTGGCGGTTGCCGCACTCGGCCAGTCCGTCCAGCTCGTCCTGGGTCAGGCTGATCCAGGCCGGGTTGTTGGGGCTGGACCAGATCACGGCGCCCACGTCGCCCCGGGCCAGGCGCTCGTCCACGGCTTTGACCAACACGTCGCCCCGGTGGTCGTAGAAGTCGATGGAGTCGCTCTTCAACCCGAAGAAGCGGGCCTGCATCTTGTTGACGGGAAAGCCGGGATTGAGGAAGAGCACGGTGTCGCGGCCTTCGTGCATGCGCACGCCCAGATACTGGCTGACGAAGCCGCCCTGCATGGCCCCGCAGGTGGGCATGCAGACCTCCAGGGGCACGTCCAGACCCATGAAATTCTTGACGAAGCGCCGGCACTCGGCTTTCAGTTCGGGAATTCCGTCGAAGGGCGGGTAGATGCGCTGGGCGTCCCGCTCGCGGATGGCCTGGACCTCCGCTTCCACGGCCACCTGGGGCACGGGCAGGTTGGGCACCCCGAACTCCATCCGGATGAAGGGTTCGCCGGCGAGGGGTTCCAGCAGCTCCACCAGCCGCTTGAGTTCGCGGATGGCCAGGCGGTCCGGCTGGTAGCCCAAACCGGCGATCTGCTCCAGCACGGATTCACGCGTCAAGGGAAGGGCCACGGGAGACTCCTGGGTTTGCCTGTGAAGAGGATAACACGCGCCCTGCCAAGCCGCAATCCGCGGCTCAGGGATTCGGCTTGTCGGGCGGGTTGGCGCTGGCGTACATGGCCTCGATGCGCTGAAAGACCACGCGGGTCAACGCCTCGGCGCGCGAGGAGCGGCCGCGGCCTTCGAGCTCGCCGGGGTCCCCGGCCAGGGGCAGCGCGGCACGCGGGATGGGGGCGCCGAACTCCAGCCGGATCACCGGTCGGAAGCCGGGCAGGCCGGGCGAGCTGCGGCTGCCCAGGATCAAGACGGGCAGCACGTCCACCTCCGCCGCGGAGATGATCAGCCCCAGGCCGGCCCGCGGTTGGCCCAGCCGGCCGTCGCGGCTGCGCGTGCCCTCGGGAAAGACCAGCAGGTCGTGCCCCTGCCCCAGCCGGGCGCGGATCTCCCGCAGGGCCCGCAGGTCCACGCCGCTGCGGTCCAGCGGCAGCGCGTTGAAGTGGCGCATCAGCCGGGCCAGCCAGGGATTCTCGAAGAGCTGCTTCTTGGCCACGAAACTGATCTCGCGCGGAAAGAAGCAGCCGATCAGCGGCGGGTCCAGATTGGATTGGTGGTTGGAGGCCAGGATCAGGCTGCCCTGGCGCGGGATCCGTTCCAGGCCGCTCACCTCCAGGCGGTAGCCCAGCCGGAAGACCTGGCGCAGCACCCAGGCCACGAAGCGATACGACGCGCGCACTAGCTCCTCCCCAACTCCCGCCGCACGCGTTCCAAGATCCGCCCGGTCTGCTCCTCCAGGCTGAGGAGCGTGGTGTCCAGCAACTCGGCGTCCGGGGCCCGGCGCAGCGGGCCCGTGCTCCGCGCGGCGTCGCTGGCGTCCCGGCGCTCCAGCTCGGCCGTCAGCTCCTCCAGCGGAACCGTCAGCCCGCGCCCGGCCAGCTCGCGCTGACGCCGGCGGGCCCGTTCCGTCAGATCGGCCACCAGGAAGAACTTGAAGCGCGCGGCGGGAAAGACCACCGTGCCGATGTCGCGCCCGTCCAGCACCGTGCTCTCGCGGCTGCCCAGCCGGCGCTGCAGGTCCACCATCCAGGCCCGCACCTCGGGCAGGGCGCAGACCGGGCCCATGCTCACGCTGACCTGGTTGTCGCGGATCGCCTCGCCCACGTCCTGGCCGGCCAGCCAAACCGTGCCGGCCCGCCAGTCCAGCTCCAGTTGTGCCAGACAAGCCAGCACGCCGGCCTCGTCCTTGGGCGAGCGGCCGCGCCGCAGCACGTCCAGGGTTAGGGCCCGGTACATGGCGCCCGTGTCCAGGTATTGGATTCCCAGCTCGCCGGCCACCCGCCGGGCCGTGGTGCTCTTGCCCGAGGCCGCCGGTCCGTCGATGGCGATCTGGTAGCGCTCAGGCACGGCGCGGGCCTGCGCCGGGTTTGCGCGTCCGGGTGGGGGCGGGTTTGGCCGCCGGCCGGGGGGCGTCCCCCGCGTTGGCTTCGGCGGCCAGCCGCACGGCCTTGCGCAGCCGGTCCACTTCCTTGCCCAGCAGCACGCGCCACTGGCCGGGTTCCAGATCCTCGACGCTCAGGCCGGCCAGGCTGCGCCGGTGCAGGCGCTCCACGTGGGCGCCGATGCTGTCCAGCATGCGCCGGATCTGCCGGTTGCGGCCCTCGGTCAGCACCATCCGGTAGCGCGGGCGGCTGCCCGTCCGGCCGATGCGCTCGATCTCGCAGGGTTTGGTGCGGCTGCCGTCCATCCGGATGCCGCCGGCCAGCTTGACGATTTCCTCGGGGGTCAACTCGCGGTCAGTGAGCACGATGTATTCCTTGGGCACGTGGCTGGACGGATGGAGCAGGCTGTTCATCAGCTCTCCGTCGTTGGTCAGCAGCAGGGCGCCGGTGGAGTCGGCGTCCAGCCGGCCCACGGGCACCACGCGCAGGTCCAGCTCCACCAGATCCATCACCGTGCGGCGGCCGTGGGTGTCCGTGACGGTGCAGAGCACGCCCTTGGGCTTGTTGAGCAGCAGCACCACGCGCCGGCTGGGGGGATGGATGGCGCGGCCGCTCACCTGCACCAGATCAGTCTCGGGATCCACCTGCACGCCCAGTTCCTGCACGGCTTCGCCGTTCAGCTTGACCTGGCCGGAGCGGATCAGTTCGTCGGCCTTGCGCCGGCTGCAGAGGCCGCCTTCGGCCAGAAATCGATTCAGTCGCATGGGGAATCCTCAGGGCTGGGCCACGGCGGAGCGGGCTCCGCGGGGGGGGGATCCTGGGCCACGGCGGGATCGGCGGCAGGCGTCCCCGGCGGAGTCAGGGGCTGCAGCCACAGCGGCGGCAGCTCGTCGGCGCTGCGGTCTCGGGGCCCCTTGAGCCAGGCCTGGATTTCCTTCAAGCGGGGCAGCTCCTGCAGGCTGGCCAAGCCGAAGGCCTCCAGGAAGCCCCGGGTCGTGCGGTACAACAGCGGGCGGCCGACGCCCTCGCTGCGCCCGCCGATCAGCACCAGGTTGCGCTCCAGCAGGGTGCGGATCACCGCGTCGGCCTTGACGCCGCGCACAGCCTCGATCTCGCCCTTGGTCACCGGCTGGCGGAAGGCCACCACGGCCAGGGTCTCCAGCGCGGCCCGGCTGAGCCGCGGCCGGACGGTCTCCTTGAGCAGGCGGCGCAGCAGCGGCGCGTAGCGGCGGCCGGCCACCAACTGCCAGCCGCCGGCCAGCCGGCGCAGTTCGAAGGAGCGCCCCTGGCGCCGGTAGTCCTCGTTCAAGGCCTCCACCAACTCGAGGACCCGGGCTTCCGGGAGTTCCAGCAGCGCGGCCAGACGCGGCGTGTCCAGGGCCTCCTCGGCGGCGAAGATCAGCACTTCCAGCAGGTCGCGACCGTCCTCAAGCACGGCCTCGGCCGTTTCCGGACCGGCGGATTCCGGCAGGCCGGCCTCCTCCAGTCCCTCCCCGTCCGGAAACAGGACGGGGTGGTCCGTCTCCTGCGGCGGCGCCAGGGGATCCAGCCCGCTCATTCGGCCAGATCCCGCAGTTGGCCCAGCCAATCCGTCGCGCGCTGGGGATCGAAGAGCCAGATCTCGCCGCCGCCGCCGGTCTGGCGCGCGGACAGCTCCTGCCGGCGCATCATGTCCAGCACGGCCAGCAGGCTGATCACGTTCAAGGGTCGATCCATCGGCTCCTCGTGCAGTTTCGAGAGCGGCAGCAGGCTGTGGCGTCCCAACTGGTCGCGGATCCGGCGCACCTGATCCTCCACGGTGAAAGGAAACAGCTCCACCTCGTGGTGCCGCGGACGCTGGGGCCGGGCCACCAGTTCGGCGTAGCAGCGCGCCAGGTCGAACAGGCTGACGCTGCGCAGGCTGTCGTCCCGCGTGCCAGGTTCCACGTCGCCCCAGTGGACGAAGCGCCGGGGCCAGAGCTCGCGGCCCTCCTCCTCCAGCTCCGCCAGCGACTGGCTGAGTTCGCGCAGCCGCTGGTAGTCCAGCAGGCGCAGGGCCAGATCCCGGCGCGGATCCTCCACCTCGCCCGCCGGGCTGGGCTCCTGGGGCAGCAGCAGGCGGGCCTTGATGCTCAGCAGTGTGGCCGACATCAGGATATAGTCCCCGGCGGTGTCCAGGTCCACCTCGCCGATCTCGTTCATCCACTCCTGGTACTGGCGCGTGATCGAGACGATGGGAATGTCCCAGATGTCCAGCTCGTTTTCGCTGACGAGAAAGAGCAGGAGATCGAGGGGACCCTCAAAATCCTGCAGACGAACGCGCATGCCCGGCTGAATGGTGGCGGCCAATGCCATGGCGCCAACCTAACATTGCCCGCCCGCTGTTCGTGGCTCATATCCACCATGCAGGCGCATGTGAAGGATCCCCTCGGCCCCAGGGGTTCGCTTTTCAAGTCATGTCTGGCTTGAGAGTTCTGATTTCTGCTCAGCAAAATCTGGCACGGCGCTGGCAATCCACACAGCCGGAGGTGACCCATGCTGTACTTGCTGAAAGTCCCCGTGCGCAGCGGCGATCCGCGCCGGCAGCTGGATGTGGATGGACCCGAGCTGGAGGAAGTGCTGGGACCGCGCCACCTGGCCGTGGCCACGGTGCAAACCCTGTTGGTGGTGGGCGTGGCCTGGAGCCTGGTGCTCAGCTGCCTGTAGCCGGTTCCGCGGCCGGAATCTCGTAGCCCGCTTCGGCCAGCACGGCCGCCAGCCGCGCCCGCACCTCGCCGGGCGTGCCTGCGCGCAGCCGGACCCGCAGCCGACCCTGGCCCACGTCCAGCTGCAGGATGTCCACCAAGCCGGTGGCCAGCACGGCCTTCTCCACCCGGCCCGCGCAGTGCTCGCAGGTCATGCCGTGCACGCTCAAATCCAGCTCCGTCTCCGTTTGCACTGGCGCCACCGCGGAGGCTCCCCGTCGCCGCCGCCAGCGGGCCAGATAGTGCCGGGCCAGCAGGAGGCCCAGCAGCCCGGCCCCCGCCCACTGGTACCAGGTCGTCGGATCCCCGTGCTGGTGGACGTGGGACAGCCCCGCGGCCAGGTCCGGCTGGACGATCCCCAACAGCCAGCCCGCCCCCAGTGCGAAGCCGGCGATGGTGACCAGGTAGATCAGCAAGACGCGCCAGCCCAGGCTGCCCTTGAGCATGACCATGGTGACCATGTTGGTGGCGGGCCCGGCCAGCAGGAAGACCAGCGCCGCTCCGGGATGCAGGCCCTTGAGCACCAGGGCCGCGGCGATGGGCGTGGAGGCCGTGGCGCAAACGTAGAGGGGCAGGCCCACCGCCAGCATGACTAGCATGGAGACCCAGGGACTGAATCCGTCCACGGAGCCCAGCCACCCGTCCGGCAGCAGGACCAGGATCAGGGTGGCGAGCCCGAGGCCCACCAGCAGGTTGTCGGCCAGGCTGCCCACCAGTTCCTGCACATGGTGGAGGAACTCCCGCCACCAGGCTTGGCGCTGAATCGCGGCCTGCGCCGCCGCCGCCGGCAGGGGCGCCAGTTCCAGCCGGCTCCAGTCCAGGATCAGCCCGGCCGTTAGGGCCGTCACCAGGGAGGTCAGCAGGCGATAGCCGGCGAAAAAGGGGCCCAGCAGGCCCTGGGTGAGCAGGAAGGAGTCGGCGCCGATCTGCGGGGCGGCGATGAGGAAGCTGACCGTGGAGCCGCTGCTGGCCCCTTTGCGGCGCAGGGAGGCCGCCACCGGTACCACCGAACAGGAGCAGAGCGGGAGGGGAATGGCGAAGGACGTGGCGCGCAGCACCGAGCGCCAACCCGGCCGGCCCAGCTGGCGCAGGACCATCTCCTCGGTCACCAGCAGGTGCAACAGGCCGGCCACGGCCAGTCCGAAGATCATCAGCGGACCGATTTCGAGGATCAGGCCGCCCAGGGATTCCAGGAAGAGGTTCAGCATGAGGCCAAGGTCAGGATCCACTCAGACTTTGGCAAACCAAACTTGGATGGAGAACGGAAAAGGGGCCCCGCGGGGCCCCTCCGGAATCGCTCACTTGCCCGGTTTCTTGATCCACTCCAGATCCACGCTGCCCATTCCCACGGACATCTGGAAGGAGAGGTTGCCCGGTCCCTCGCGCCAGTTCTTGCTGTACCAGGTGTTGTTGCTGGTGCGTTGCAGGCGGTCGAACTCGTGGCTGGAGAGGAAATTGTCGTCGTGGCGGATCTTCACGCCCATGTTCTCGGGAATGCGCAGGTCCAGACTGCCCATGCCCACGTCCAGGCTGACGTCCACGTACTGGCGGTAGGTCCCGCCGAACTCCAGCACGGCCGAGCCCAGCCCGCCGGCGAACTTCATGCTGCCCATCTTGAGGTTGGACAGGCCCCGGACCTCCATAGAACCCAGGCCGGTGACCAGCTCCACCACCCGGGCCTGGCCCGCGCAGGGTGTGGAAAAGTCCAGCTCCACGTCGCTCAGGCCCGTGGCGAACTTCAGCTCCTCGATGTTCAGCCCGCCGAAATCCGCGCTGCCGGACCCCAGTCCGAACTCCACGTGGATGACGCAGGGCAGATCGCGCGACAGGCTGATGGACCAGTTGTTCTTCACCGCCTGGTTCTTCTGCTTGCCCAGGATGGAGAACCCGTTGCCGTCCTCGTTGTTGGAGCGGACGCTCAGGTTGCCGTCCCCGCCCGAGCGCGAGAAGTTGATCTTGGGCGCGTCGGGCGCCGTGTAGAGGATGTTCATGCGCACCAGGGGCGGACCCTTGTGGCTGGTCAGGTTGAGCTCCGCCGCCCCCACCTGCAGATCCAGCACCAGGCGCTTGGCCCCGTCGGCGGCGATGTCCTTGACCAGTCGTTTCTGTTCGGCATGGGCCGGGCTCAGGGCCAGGCAGGCCGCCAGCACCAGTCCGGGAATCCAGATGTGTCCCATTGCCGGCCTCCTTTTGCCTAGAAGCGTCGCTGAATGCGGAAAAGCAGGCGCCAGTCCGCGGCGCCCGAGTCGGTGGCGCGGAACATGGCCAGGCGGAAGTCGTCGTCCTCGTCCGAGACGCCGATGCCCACGTCGGAGCGGTACTCGTCGTTGTCGAGCTCGTCCAGACCCGGGGCGATCTGCCCCACGTCGGCCATCAGCAGCAGGTCCAGCGAGGAGAGGGGCCAGAAGTCCAGGGCTTCGCCCGAGAAGCGGTTCTCCAGGCTGAAGAGCACCATGGCCTGGCCGCCGCCCGCCAGATCCAGGCTGACTCGGTCCTGGTGGTCGTCCGCGCCCAGTCCGTCGATGGACTTGCTGCGAAAGCCAGGCAGGGCGTCGGGGCCACCCAGCCGGAACTGGTATTGCTCGGGGGCGTGCCCGCTCAGCGAACCCACCAAAAGCCGGCCGCTTAGATGTTCGAACTTCTGCCGGCTGAGGGGCAGGGCGAAGCGCAGGTTGCCCAGCATGCGCTCGTAACTCCAGTCGTAGCCGTTGCCGTCCAGGCCCTTCTCATAGGTCACGGTCAAGCCCGCGCCCTTCTGCCAGGCCTCGTTCTCCAGCTGTTCGGCTTCGCGCCAGAGACAAAGATCCAGCCCGCCGCGCAGACCCTGGTTGTCGCTGCCCATGTAGCCCAAGCCCGCCGAATACAGGTTGGGCCGGTAGACCCGGTCGGCCCGCGACCAGGACCACTGGGTCCCCACGTCCATGGGCTCGTAGCTCTCGCGGAAGAAGCCCGCGTTGGCGTGCAGCAGACCGTCGAACAGGAAGGCGCCCAGTTCCCCCGTGTAGCCGCGGTTGTCGTAATAGTCCCGGTAGTCCAGCTGCAGGAGCCAGCCCGCCAGGGAATTCTCCATGCTGCTCAGCATCCAGCCGTCCTGGGTGTCCGTCAGGCGATGGGCCCCCGCGGCCAGGTAGAGGTTGGGGCTGTCCAGCAACTTGCGCCGCAGTTTCACCCGCCACTCCGGCCGCTTGGAACCGAAGGCCCAGGCGGCGTAGCCCGTCAGGTCGGCGAATTTATTGGGCAGCAGCGGGCTGCGCCCCGAGGCCAGTTGCAGGCCCAATTGCAGGCCGGCCACCCGGTTGAACGAGAGGAAGAGGTCCGTGTCGTCCTCGGACTCCCAGACGTGGCGGGGTCGGCTGGCCTCGGCGCCGGAGTCGTCGTCCCAATCCCCGGCCTCTTCGTCCGACTCGCCTTCCAGCGGTTGGCCTTCCATTTCGAAGGGACTGGAGGATTCCGCCTGGGCGGCCTTGAGGAAATCCCGCTGGGAGATCCGCCCGCTCACCTGCTCGGGGTTGTCCAGGCTCAGCTGGCCCTGCACCACCGCCAGATTCCCGGTGATCTGCGCCCCCGGCTCCAGCCGGCAGTCCCCCAGCATGACCACGACGTTGCCGTCCACCACGCCCTGCACCGTCAGGTTGCCTCGGTAGATGGACAGGTCGCCCGCCAGCGTGTCGCCCGCCTGCACCTGCACGTCCTTCAGAAAGTGACTCTGGGCGGCCTGGCAGGCCGGTACCAGGGACAGCAGGGTGCCCAGCCAGACGCGGCCTTTCCAATCGCTCATAACCCCTCCTAGCGTCCCACGACCTCCGGGCCGCCGCCCTGGGCCAGGATGCCCTGGGCCAGCTGACGCAGCGCGGGAGACGGATCTTCCACCAACATTTTGATATAGGACTGCCGCACCATGGTGTTCTGTTGATCGTCCTTGAGCGCCAGGGCCGCCTCGCGGCGCACGTCGGCGACGGGATCCTGAGTCATGGCGTACACCAGGACCTGACAGACGTCCTCGCCCTGGCAGTGCGTCTCCAAGAGCTGGATGGCGGTCTGGCGCCGCTTGGGATCCCGGTCGTTGCGCACGATGTAGCTCAAGGTGTTTTGCACTTCGAGGTCCGTGGTGCGACCGTTGATCTCGTAGGAGTTGGTCTCCTTCAGGCGGATCCGCACGCTTTGGTTGCGGTCCACATCCAGATCCTGGATGTCCAACTGGCGCTGGAGGGGGGAGCCCCCATCGGTCACCGGCGCGCCGTCCACGGTGCGCAACTCGTCGTTGCGGCCGTCGATCAGGGCCGAACTGAGCGGCTCGCCCGGTGCCTGGAGCGGACCGCGCCCCAACACCACGCCGATGACCAGGGCCGCCGCCGCCGCGGGCAGCCAGGCCAGCCGGCTCAGGCGCACCAACAGGCTGGGCGCCGGGGCCACCACCGCAGCCGGGGCACGGCCCGGCAGGGCCGCCAGCACGCGCGCCCGGGCCTGATCGAGTTCGGCCTCCGAGAGCTCGGGCAGCGGTATGAGAACCAGGTCGGCATCCAGCGAGCGCAGGTCTTCCAGCTCCCGAGCGTCTTCCGGATGTTCTGCCAGCCAGGCCTCGAACGCCAGTCGCCGCGGCCCTTCCAGCCTGCCGTCGAGGTGGTCGATCCAGTCCTGCTCCGCCGGAGGCGTGGTGCGGTTCATTCCAACTGGTCCTTGAGCTTGGCTCGGATCTGGCGGATGGCCCGGAACGCGAGAATTTTCACCGTTCCATCCGGCATATCGAAGACTTCTGAAATCTCCTTCACCTGCAACCCGTGCTGGTAGCGAAGGCAGAAGATCAGTCGCTGTTTTGGGTTCAAGGTTTCAACGGCGTGCCAGATTTTTCGCAACAGCTCGGCCTTGCCCAGGGGCCAGTCTGATTCCTCGCGCACGCCCTGGAGATGGATGGTGCGCTCCAGCCAGTCCTCGTCGTCGTCCATGCTTTCCAGGGGAGTGGCGTGCAGGTTTTCCCGGCGACCGCGCTGGTCGTGCCAGGTCAGGCAGCGGTTGACCGTGATACGGTACAACCAAGTGTAGAAGCTGGATTCCAGCCGGAAGCGGGCCAGTCCCAGCCAGACCCGCAAGAACACGTCCTGGAACACGTCCTGGGCGTCATCCGCGTTGCGCACGAAGGAGCGGATCAGGCCCATGACCCGCCGCTGGTACAGGCGCATCAAACCTTCGAACGCCTGCTGGTCTCCCGCCTGGGCCCGTCGGATCAGTTCCTGTTCATCCACGCCGGCTGGTTCTCCTTCCGTTGGCCCAAGATGAGGAAATCGGGGGCCGGGGCCAACTGGGCCGGGCGGCGATGGGGGCTGGCCTTGGATTTCGCCTTGGCAGAGACCGACGCCGGTGGTTCAAGGTCGGTGGAGGGCCAGCGCGTGCAGCTGCTCGCGCCCGCCGCCGGACAGACGGACCAGGTAGAGTCCGGTTTCCAGCACCCGGCCAGCTTCGTCGCGGCCATCCCAGACCAGCCGGGTCGCCCGGACCGGGAAGCGGGCCCGCAGCCGGCCCTCCAAGGTCCAGATCTCGCAGGTCCAGGCAGCGGGAATCCGCGGGCCGGCTTCGACCACCCAACAGCCCTCCGGCCCGTCCCCCGGGCAGAGCCGGGCGCTCGAGACCCACCAGTCCGCCGGTGCCTGGGGCGGCGCGGGCCAGTCCGCCGGTGTGCAGCCGGGCTGCAGGCCCGGGGCGGCGCGCCAGTTGCCCGGGTCGTCGCCGGCGCGGGCGGGATCCAGCCGGCGCCAGGGCCAGGCCTCCGCCCCGGGTGGCGGCCAAGCCGCGCCGTCCAGCGGCTGTCCCGCCGGTCCCGTCAACTCCACTCCCGCCGCCAGCCCCAAACTGAGGGAGCGTCCGTCCACCGGCGGATCCGGACAGACGGGCGGCTGCGCGCCCAGCAACAGGCGTCCGCCGGCGGGCAGTTCGCCGCTCAGGGTCAGGGCGAAGGAGCGTCCCGTCAGGCGCAGCCCGTCCAGTCGACAAGGACACCCGCCGGAGCGCAACTGCAGCCAGTCCGTCCCGCCGGGCTGCAGGGCTTCGATGAACAGCTCGCCCGGCGCGGGCGTGCGCCAACCCAGCGTGTCCAGCAGCAGCTGGACCTCGTCCGTCCCGGGCCGGGCCTCCAGCCGCAGCGGGTTCTGTCCGGGCAGCGGCAGGTTCGGCCACGGAATGCGCCGGACGGCGCCCGCTTCCAGCTCCAGCGGCAGCTCCAGGCTGTCGAGACAGGGCGCCACCCCGGCCCGGATGTCCAGCCGGCCGTGGAAGCCCAACCGGCCGCTGGCCTCCAGGTCCAGGCCGGCGGCGTCCAGAGCGCGGATCTGCAGTTCGTCGTCGCGCCGGCGCACGCTGTTGGGCCGGCCGGGCGTGCCCCCGTCCATGCGGGATTCGTGCCAGCAGTCCGGGCAGTCCCGGCCGGACTCCCGCCGCTCCAGGCTGCGGCCCTCGGGCAGTTCGGGCCGGGTCCAGACCCGGTCCACGAGGGAGCCCGCCGCGTCCAGCAGCTGGAGTTCCTCCGGGCTGGAATTGGAGAGGCCCCCCGAGCCCAGCGCGCCGTCCGGCACGCCCAGCAGCAGCGTGCCCGGTGGCAACTCGCCCAGATAGGCGCCCTGGTGGCCGGAATCGAGGATCAAGGCCAGCGCGCCCGGCGCCAGCAGCAGGGAGCCGCCCGCCCAGGGCCGCAACTCGTCGCTGGCCGTGCCGTCCCCGACGCGCCAGCCCGTCAGGTCCACGGCCAGGCTGTCGTCCTGCCACAGCTCGATGAACTCGTCCTCGTACTCCGAACCGGCCGGATTGGCCAGCACTTCGTTCAGGCAGAGCGCCCGGGCCGGAGCGGCGGCCAGGAGCCCCAGCAGCCAAGCCAGATGTCGCATGGTTCCTCCCCGTCATGGAAGGCGCCAAACGAGCCGGGAGGCTATTGGGATGCGGGAAAGGGCGGGATTCGGCCGATTTCGTTGGCACCTGTCCGGCGTGCGGGACAACGGGCCGGCCCCGATCTTTCAGGAGGGCAAGGTGTCCAGCGGCAGACGCTCGTCAGCGGGCTGGACGGCTTCCAGGTCCAGCATGCTCAGGCCGCCGGGATACTCCGTGGTGGCGTGGCGGCGCACCGTGGCCAGCAGGCTGAGGACGCGTCCCAGCCGCCGCACCTGCTGCAGGATGATCGCCAGCTTGGCCGAGACCTGGGGATCCTGGTCCCCCAGCTGGAGGGCCAGCAACTCGGCCTGGCCCGAGATGATCGTCAGGGGGTTGTTGATCTCGTGGTTCATGGCGGCCACCAGATCCGCCACGGCCTTGATGCGCTCGCTCTCCACCAGCCGGGCTTGCATCTCGCGCAACCGGGCGTTGCGCTCGCTCAGTTCCTGGTTGCTGGCCTGCTGGCGGGCCACCAGGTCCAGGTTGTGCAGCAGGAGGGCGATCTGGTTGCCCAGGATCTGCAGCAGGTCCGCCTCCACGTCCAGGAAGGCGTCCGGTCGCGAATGGCCGAAATTCAGCACGCCCACCAACCGCTCGCCCACCACCAGCGGCAGGCCGATGAAGGAGCGCAGGTCGTGCTGCTCGTGGCCCGTGCGCCGGCGCAGGTTGGGGATCACCACGGGCTTGCGCTGTTTGGCGATCCAGGCGGAGAGGCCGAAGCCCATGTCGAAGCGCACCACGTCGATCAGGTCGATGGCGTTCTCGCCCACGCGGTCGCGGCAGACCAGCCGTCCGCCCGGCGCGTCCACCTGGTAGAGCGTGGCGCTCTCGTAGGGAACCACCCGGCGCAGCAACTGGAACAGGGGGGCCAGCGAATCGGTGCCTGAGAGCGAGTCCTGCAGCAGCGATGACATCTCGAGCAGCACCTCGAGACCCTCCCCGGCCGGGCCGGGACCGCGCCGCTCCAGGGGTTCAGGCATTGCTGATCCGTCCAGCCTGCTCGCGCAGCTCCAGGTGCAGACGCACTTCGTCCACCCCCAGGTTCAGCTCCTCGGCGATCTCCACGATGGATTTCTTCTGATCCGCCAAGTCATAGACCTGCTCCTCCAGCGAGACCCGGCCCGAAGTGCGGCCGCCCGACTCGCCGCTGGCCGGGAAGGCGAAGGGCTCCTCCTCCGGCGACTCGCCGTGGTCCTTGTGCAGCACCTGGTCCAGCTCCTCGCGGACCCGCCGGGCCACCTCGCTGTAATCGCGCTCCTCCTGAATGGCGAACCCACCACCGGCTCGGCGGGGCGAGTCCTCGCTCAGGATCCGCACGCGGTCCAGTTCCTGCTGCCGGCGCCGGCGGCGCCACTCCAGCACCAGGAAAGCCAACAGGCCGGCGCAGAGCCCCAGCGAGCCGGCCACGGCCAGCGAGAAGGCCGACCGGCCGCCCGTGCCCGGGGCGGCTTCGGCCTTGGCGTAAAGATCCTTCGTGCTGAGACCGGCCCCGTGCCGGAGCACGCCGATGAAGTAGGCCAGGTCCTCTTCGGAGATGTCGCCGCCGGGCACCACGCCCTTGGCGTCCGGCGGGTGCAGGCGCGCCTGGACGGACTCCAGCAGGGATTTCCACTCCGGCTGGCCGGCCAGCGGCTCCAACAGGCGCTCGGCCCGGTATTGGTCGCCCTTGCTCAAGTAGGCCTGGGCCAACAGGAAGCGTGTCCAGGCGTGGGACGGGGCCTGGCTGGCCACCTGCTCCAGATAGGCCATGGCGCCCGCGCTGTCCCCCAGCTGGAGCAGCAGTTCGCCCACCAGGACCCGGCGCCGCTCGTCGGCCTTCAGGCCCTCGAGCCGGCTCTCGCCCGTCCCGCCCGCCAGCGCGCCCGGCTTGACCTCCGCCGGCTTGGGCGGAGCGGCGGTCTTGCCGTGGGCGGCCGCGGGCGGCGCGGCCGGTTTCGCCGCGGGCTTGACCGCGGGCTTGGCTGCGGACTTGGCCGCCGCCTTCCCAACAGCCGGCGGGGCGGAGACGTGTTCAGCCTTGGCCGCCGGTGGCGCGGCCGGCTTGCCCACGGCGGCCTTGGGCTTGGCCGCGGCGCCCGCCGGGTAGAAGTCGAGCGCCACCTTGTAGGGCTGCTCGTCCACGGACATGTGCTTCACGCGGGCCATGTTCTGGACCTGGATGCGCCAGGTCAGCGAGGTGGAGGTCTTGCGCAGCTGGCGCGCGCTCAGCACGCCGCCTTCGTCGATGGCGATCTCCTCGGCCATGCGCCGGGTCAGGTCGCCCTGGAGGATCACATCTACGTAGCCCTCGGAGAGCCGCTCGGAGACGCGGTACTCGGCGGGCGCGGAGAGGTCGAAGACCACGCGCACGAAGGCGTCGTGGCGGAACCAGCGGATGCCCTCGAGCCAGGCCGCGTGGGCGGGCAGCAGCAGCAGGGCCACCAGCGGGATCAGGAGCTTGGTCATGCGCGCTCTTCCTCTTCTTCGGCGGCCGCTCCGGCCTCCTCCCCCTGCGCTCCGGCGCTCAGGTCCAGCATGTCCGTCTCGCCCAGGTAGCGCACGCGGCGGACTTCGCTGACCTGCTCCAGGCGGTGGGCCACCTCCTCGATCTGGCGCGCGCTGCGCTCGGCCAGGTCGATGCGCTGCAGCAGCTGGGGGTTGGCCGACTCGCCCAACTCCCGGCGCAGGAGGAACAGGTTGCCCACGATGGCCGTGAGGGGATTGTTGATCTCGTGGTTGACGGTGACCGCGGCCAGCATCACGGCCTTCAGGGTCTCCGCCTCCCGGGCCTTCTCCTCCAGGCGCCGCCGCTCGGTCAGGTCGCGCAGGATGATCAGGCAGGTGGCCTCGCTGGGGTGGGTGGGCGCCAGCGGGCTCAGCGAGAGCTGCGCCGCCGCCGGCTCCATCTCCAGCGCCGGGTTGAGCAGATCCAGCTCCAGCAGGCCGCGCTCGCGGCGCCGGATCGCTTCTTCCAGCCGTCCGCGCTGCTCGTCGTCCAGCACGAACTCCGGCAGGCAGCGGCCCACCAGGCGTTCGCGGGATTCCCCCAGCCAGTGGGTCTGGGCGTTGGCGTAGGTGATGCGGCCCTCGTCGTCCACCAGCAGGATCAGGTCCCCCGCGCTGTCGATCATGTCCTGCAGCTGGCGCCGGCTGTCCTCCAGGTGGGCCACCAGCCGCGCGTTCTCCAGCGCCATGGCCGCCTGGCCGGCGGCGAAGGAGACCAGGTCGAGCTGCTGGTTGGTCAGCTCCTCCTCCAGCTGCAGCGAGCGGATCAGCAGCACGCCGATGCCCTGGCTCATCACGATCAGGGGCACCAGCAGGTCACTCTGCTCCGTGGTGGCGTCGTCCAGGCGCGGCACGGAGATCGGGCGCTGCTCCTGCAGCACCCAGGCGGTCACGCCGTCCTCCTGCAGGGCGTAGAGCGTGTCGCGCACGCCCAAGCTGGGATCGCCCACGGGCAGCAGGTCCTCGCCCTCCAGCAGAAAGAGCCCCAGCTCCGGCCCGGGCAGCACGTGGCCCAGGATGCTCTCCAGCCCCTGGAGGATCTCCTCGGGCGCGCTGGTGCTGCGGATGATCCGCGCCAGGGCCTGGATCTCGCGCAGTTCGTCCAGGCTGGCGCGCAGCTGGCGCGCCTTCTCCTCCATCCGGCGGAAGTCCTCCGCCAGATCGCCGGCGGGCAGGCTGTCGGGAGCGGGCGTCATGGGGTGGACTCCTGCGGCTGGCGGCCCAGGACCAGGTCGCGAAAGGCCTCGGCCCGCTGCAACTCGGCCTGGAAGCGTTCCAGGTACCAGACCAGATCCGGCTCGCCGCGCGCGTTGCGGCGCAGGCCCAGCACGTCGGACACCCCGCCCTCGATGGGGCGCAGGCGGCCCTCCATGTGCGGGTTGCGGCTGCTGCGCAGGGCCATGTACTCGGCCACGTGCAGGATGCAGGTCAGCGGATCGCGCTCTTCCTGGAAGAGCGGGGCGTGGTGCCAGGTGATCGCCTCGCAGAGCGCCTCGGGCAAGTTCCAGTGCCGGCAGAGCAGGCCGCCGATCTCGGCGTGGCCCATCCCCAGCACCTCGTGCTCGATCTGCCAGATGCCCTGCTCGCCCTGCTCCACCAGCCCCTGCACCTTGATGAACTCGTCGGGCAGGTAGCGCGCCACCACCAGCCGGCCGATGTCGTGCAGCAGGCCGGCCACGAAGGCCTCGCCGGCGGAGCGGCTCGGGCTCAGGCGCTGGAGCATGCGCGCGGCCACGGCCGTGGAGACGCTGTGCTCCCAGAAGTCGCCCAGCAGGTCGTTGCCTTCGTAGTTCAGGCTGACGCGCTCCACCAGGCTGGCGGAGACGGCCAGGTCGCGGACGGTGTTGAAGCCCAGCACGACGATGGCCAGGTTGATGGTGCCGATGCGCTTGGGGAAGCCGTAGTAGGCGCTGTTGGCCATCTTGAGCATGCGGGCGGTCAGGCCGGGGTCGGAGGAGATCAAGCGGGCCAGGGTGGCGGCGTTGGTGCGCGGGTTGTCCACCAGTTCGATGATCTTGGCCACCACCGTGGGCAGAGTGGGCAGGTCGTGGATCCCCTGGGCGATCCGCCGGATGCGGGTGCTGTTGGCGTGAACCGACATCAGACTTTCACATCCAGCCTGTGCCCCGCGGGGGGCGCCTCGTCCGGCGGGGCCTGCGCCGCCAGACCATGAATCTCCACCCGGTCCTCCGGCAGCCGGGCCGGGGCCTCGTCCTCCTGCGCGTGCGGCCCGGACGCGGCCGGACCTTCCTCCACCTGGCGGGCCAGCTCGCGCGGGAAGTCCTCCCCGCCCTCGTGCTCGCCGGACTCCTCCAGCCAATCCCGGGGCTGATCCCGCCGCAGACCGGCCCGGACGCGGGTGCGGGGCCCGCTGTCGATGGGTGAGACGCGCCGCTCCGGCTCGGGTCCGCGGATCAGGTTCATCTTACATGCTGATCAGTCGTTTGATGTGCGTCTTCATGCTGAGGATGATCTTGGTGTGGATCTGCGAGACCCGGCTCTCCGAGATGTCCAGCACCTTGCCGATCTCCTTGAGCGTCAGTTCCTCGTAGTAGTAGAGCGCGATGACCAGCTTGTCCTGCTCGGGCAGGCGGTTGATCAGCTCCACCAGCAGGTTGCGGATCTCCTTGCGCTCCATCATGTCCAGCGGGTTGTCGTTGCCCGCGTCCGCCACCAGGTCGTAGAGGCTGCTGCTGGAGTCGCCGTCGTTGCCCAGCGGCCGGTCGAAGGAGAGCAGCGTGGTGGCGTTCACGTCGTCCACCAGCTTGTGATACTCGCTGAGCGTCAAGTCCAGCCGGCCGGAGATCTCCTCGTCGGTGGGGATCCGGCCCAGCTCGTTCTCCAGCGCCGTGATGGTGCTCTCCAGCAGCTTCTCCTTGGAGCGGATGGAGCGCGGCACCCAGTCGAAGTCGCGCAATCCGTCCAGGATGGCGCCGCGGATGCGCGGGATGGCGTAGGTCTCGAATTTGAAGCCCAGCTCGGGGTTGAAATTCTCCACCGAGTTGATGAGCCCCATGATCCCCGAACCCACCAGGTCGTCCAGGTGGACGGAGTGGGGCAGGGACATCTTCATGCGGCTGGCCACCTGCTTCACCACCGGCAGGTAGGCCACCAGCAGGGCCTCCTTGGCCTTGGGGCTCGGGTCCTGGCGAAACGCGTCCCACAGCTGATCGGCCTGCACGCCCATCCTGGTATTCCTTCGCAATCGGATCCGGCGGGGATCCGGCCTTCACGGGGTGAGCCCGCGCTACTTGGTCGTCTCCGAATCGCCGCGGACGCGATGATCGCCGTCCACCACTTCCAGCAGATCGTTCATCTGCTCGGCCGCCTGCTCGCGCTTGATCCGGCGCTCCTGCAGCAGGCGTTCCTCCTGCTCCTTGGCCCGGTTGAGGTTGGCGTGCAGGTCGTGCTCGCGCTGCTGATAAAGGTGGTACTTCCAGCCCACCCGGACGGCGCCGCCCAGCAGGCTGACCACCAGCCAGACGAAGAAGGCGCGGTAGACAGCCGTCCAAAGCGGCAGCTCGGCGCCCAGTCCCATCAGGAACACACCCAGGAAGACCAGCACGCTCACCTTGGTGAAGATCTGGTCTCCCGCCGTGCCTTTGGCCGACTTGCCCTGGCTCATGGGCGGACCTCCACGCGCTGCAATCCCACCTCGCGCGGCGTGTTTGGATCACGTTGCCAGTCCGGTTCGCGGACGGGAGACCGCGGCAGGCCCAGATCGGCCAGGCGCAGCAACTGGCGGGCCGTCTGGCGCAGCTGACGGGAGCCCGGGTGGTTGGGATACATCCGCGTGAAGGGCCGGCCCTCCTCGTGGGAGCGCTGGATCTCTGCGGCCTCGGGCAGGCAGCCCAGATCCCGCGCGGGCAGGCCGTGGTGGCGCTCCAGCCGGCGCAGGAAGCGCTGGGCCTGGGTCTGCCAGTTGAAGGGTCCGCCCATCCGGGTGTGCAGAACGTGCAGGGGCCGCCCGGGCCAGTGCCGCAGGACGTGGCCCGCCAGCAGCAGGCTGCGTGTGTCCAGGCCCGGCCGGCCGTCCACCAGCAGCACCACTTCGTCCGCCGCGCGGTACCAGGGATTGCCCTTGACGTGCAGGCCCGTGAAGCGGTCCACCAGGATGAAGTCCGCCTCGCGCGCCAGCAGGGGCAGCAGGCCGGGCAACTCGCGCTCGTCGCAGAGCTCCAGGGGCAGGAAGTCCGGCCCGCTCTCCTGGGGCAGCAGCCAGGCCGACCCCAGCGCCTGGGCGGGCAGCGGACTCAGGGGCGGATTGCCCAGCCCCGCCAGGCTGGCCACCAGCACGACGCTGCGCTCCAGCCCGCAGAGGGCGTCCGCCAGGGCCAGGGCCACGGTGCTGGCCCCCAGGCCCGCCGGCAGTCCCGCCAGCAACAGAATGCGCCCCATGCCCATGCCGGCTCCGCTCCTGGTTGTCCTGTCCTACGCCAGTTCCCGCGCGCCGGCGACCAGCGCCTGCAGGCGCCGCAGGCCCGCGGCCTTCTCGTCGTCCACCCGCCCCAGAGTGTCGGGTTTCAGCAGCCAACCTGCCAGCAGCCGGCCGGTGGGGCGGACCAGATCGTCGGGGATCCGCGGCCCCGTGCCCACCCAGGACAGGGGCAGGCCGGCCTGCTCGGCCAAGTCCACCACGCCGCCCAGGCCCGTGGCCTCGTCCAGCTTGGTCACCAGCAGGCGGTCGGCCCCGGCGCTCTTCCAGGGCTGGACCGAGGCCAGCTGGTCCTCCAGCCGCATGGATGCCGGCACCACCACGTGGATGTGGCGCGGCTTGAGCTCCTTCAGGAAGGCCCGCAGCCGTTCCAGGCCCAGCCGCTCGCGCGGACCCGTGCCTGGCGTGTCCACCAGGATCAGGTCGCAGCCCGCCAGGCGCTCCAGGGCCGCGCCCAGCTCGGAGGGCCGGTAGACGCTCTCCAGCGGCGCGTGCAGGATGGCCGCCAGCCGGCGGATCTGCTCCACGGCCGTGACGCGCTTGGTGTCCAGGTTGAGGATCCCGGCCCGCTGCTGGCCCATCCCGCGGTTGAGCAGAAGCTTGGCCAGCGCCGTGGTCTTGCCCACGCCCGTGGGACCCACCAGCACCTCAACCCGCCGGGGGCCGGCGCTGTCGCCCGCGGCGCAGGGCAGGCGCCGGGCCAGGGCCGCCAGCAGTGAATTCTCCAGCTCTGCGCCGTCCACGTCGGCCACCTCGTCCAGCAGCGCGCAGGCGCTGGGGCGCGAGAGTCCGCGGCCGCAGAGCGTGCGCAGGGCCTGCTCGTGCCCGGCGCTCCAGGCGCGGTGCTGGCCGTAGCGGTTGGACAGGCTGTGGTCCTTCAGGCTGCGGCGCAGCTCCAGCAGCTCCTGGCGCAGCTCGCCCAGTTCCTCGGCCTGGACCGCCCGCCCTGCCGGCGGGGCGCTCTCCGGCCGCGGCGGCGCGGCGGCGGGGGCGGCCGCCACGGGGGCCGGCAGCGCAGGCGCGCCGGCCGGTTCCAGCGGCTGGCCGTCCCGCCCGATGCGGGGCGGATTCCAGGCGCGGGGCTGGCCCGTGCGGGCGGCGGGACGGCCGCGGGTCAGGGGCGGATGGGGCAGGGCGGCCACGACTTCCACCGTGTGCCCGGCGGGCAGGCGGGAGGGATCCTCGGCCCGGCGGCTGGTGAGGATGATCGCCTCCTCCCCCAGCTCCTGTTTGACCTGGCTCAACGCTTCCACCAGGTTCGCTCCGGTGAAGGTCTGGATCTGCATCCCGCCTCCCGTCTACCCGGCCCGCTGCGCGGCCAGGGGTTCGTAGTTGATGTCGTCCATGGTGATGATGCCGCGCTGCCAGCAGTCCAGGAAGAGCTCCACCAGCGCGGGATCGAACAGTTCGCCGGAGCTTTCCTTCAGGTAGTCCAGAATGCGCTCGATGCCCATGCCCTTGCGGTAGATGCGGTCGCTGGCCATGGCGTGGAAGGTGTCGGCGATGGTGAGGATCCGCACCTTGAGTGGGATCTCGTCGCCCCGCAGGCCGTCGGGGTAGCCGCCGCCGTTCCACTGCTCGTGGTGGTGGCGCACGTAGGGCACCAACGGCTGGAGGTGCGGCGCGCGGCGCAGGATCTCCGCCCCCACCAGCGGGTGCGTCTTGATGTGGTCGTACTCTTCGGGGGTCAAGCGGCCGGGCTTGTTCAGCACGGCGTCGCGGATCCCGATCTTGCCCAGGTCGTGCATCAGCCCGCCCAGGCGGATCTCCTCGAGCTCCTCGCCCAGATGGATCCCGGCCCGCCGCCCCAGCTTGACGGCGATGCCGCCCACCTGGGCCGAGTGGCCGTGCGTGTAGTGGTCCTTCTCGTCGATGGCCTTGGAGAGCACCTGGATGGTCTCGATGTGCATGCGGCGCATGCTGGTGAACAGCAGCGAGTTCTGCAGGGCCGAGGCCACGCTGCTGGAGAGCAGCATCACGTTCTGGACCTCGCGCTCCAAGAGATCCCGCCCCGCCAGCCGGATCACGCCCAAGAGGCCCATCGCCCCCTGGTTGTCGGTCATGGGCACCCAGATCCGGTGCGCCAGCTCGCCCTCGGGCATCACGCCGGCCTCCAGCGCCCGCAGGTTGGGCGTCTCGGTCTGGTAGTGGAAGGCCGGGTCCTGGATCCGCCGCACCCGGGCGCGGATCACCTCCAGCAGGCGGGCCAGCAGTTCGGGGGAGGGCGCGCGCTGGCCGCAGATGTCCAGGTGCAACCGATCCAGGCTGCGCTCCAGCATTACGACGATGGTGTAGTCGCAGGGCAAGAGGCCCGCCACGCCGGCGTGGATCTCCTGCAGCGTGTCCTCCATGTCCAGGCTGGCGTTGAGCCGGCGGCCGATCTCCGCCAGCTTCTGGGTGGAGCGCATCTGGCGCGTGGCCACCTGGAACAGGTGGGCGTTCTCCAGCGCGATGGTCACGTGGCTGGCCATGATCCGCAGCAGTTCGAGCTGCTGCTCGTCGAAGCCCGGCTCCGTGGGCGCGCGGCCCAGCAGGATCGAGCCCCGGGACTGGGCGTCCACCAGCAGCGGCAGGCAGACCACCCAGCGGCCGTCCAGCCGGCGCTGCACGCAATCCCCGCGGGTGGCCGCCTCCAGGGCCAGCACGGCCTCCGAGTCGTCGAGCTCGTCGGGCTGGGCGCGGTTGAAACTGCGCCAGAGCAGGTCCTCGTCCTCGTCGCCGGCAGCCCGGTACTGGACCGTGATCTCCTCCACGCCGAACACGCGCGTGATCAGGTCGGCGATGCGCGAGGGCAGGTCGCTCATGTGCAGGTTGGAGGTGATGACCTGGCTCAGGTCGCGCAGGGCCACCTCGGCCCGCAGGCGGTCGCGCTCCTGGCGCAGGCGGCGGTGCTCCTCCACGCGCTGGAAGACGCCCAGCGCCGTCTGGAGGTCCAGGGGCTTCTCGATGTAGTCCGCCGCCCCCAGCCGCATGGCCTCCACGGCCGTCTTCACCGAGGACATGCCGGTCATCATCACCACGTCGATCTGCGGCCAGCGCTGACGAATCTCCCCCAGCAGGACGTGCCCGTCCAGGCAGGGCATGTTGCGGTCCGTCAGCACCACGTCCACGGTCTGCCGCCGCAGGAATTCCAGCGCCTCGGCCCCGCCGCCGGCCGTGTCGGCCCGCGCGCCCTGGTCGTGCAGGAAGGCGTCCAGCAGCCGCAGCATGGCCGGGTCGTCGTCCACCACCAGCCAGTGCGCACGCAGTGTTCCATTCCGGTCCATGGAGGAGTCCCCTTCATTCCATGGACGCTGCCCCGGCCGCTGCGCTCTCATGCCATCTGCTCCCGCAAGCCCGGCTCCGGCCCGCGCAGACGCTTGGCCAGACCCACCTGGGCCGTGGATTCCAGTTCCACGTCCATGCTGAGCTCGCTGTAGGCCACCACCAGCAGGTCCGGCAGCGGACCCTCGAGCAGGCGGCGCAGATAGGAGCGGATTTCCGGCCGGGTCACCACCACGGGCGTGCGCCCCTCGCCCTGCAGGCGGTCGCGGGCCTGGCGCAGCTGAGTGATGACCTGGGCGAATTCCTCTGGAGACAGACTGCCGGCGCGCGTCCCGTCCCGTTCCCGCGCCAAAGCTGTCTCTAAATCGGGTTCCAGAGTGACCGCCTTTATCCGGCTGTACTCTCCTTTGAGAATGGTGCTGATGGTCGAAGAGAGCGCGAAGCGGGCGTATTCCGCCAGAATCTCGGGATCCTTGCTTTGCTCCGCCGTGTCGCTCAGGCTCTCCAGGATGGTGGCCAGGTCGCGGATGGGCACGCTCTCGCGCAACAATTTCTGCAGGACCTTGTGGATCTGGCCCAGGTTGAGCTGGGCGGGGACCAGCTCCTCCACCAGCGCGGCGTGCTCGGGCTTCAGGTTCTCCAGCAGCTTCTTCACGTCCTGGCGGCTGAGGATCCGCCCGGCGTGGCGCTTGACCAGCACGTCCAGGTGGGTGGCCAGCACGGCGGCGGGTTCCACCAGGGCGCAGCCCAGCCGCTCGGCCTCGCGCAGGTTGGATTCCCGCACCCAGAGCGCGGGCATGCCGAAGGTGGGATCCGTGGTGGGCACGCCGGGCAGCGCCTGGGTGGCGTCCTTGACCTGGGCCCCGATGGCCAGGCGCCAGCCGGGCCGCAGCTCGGACTGCCCCACCACGATGCCGCGAATCCGGATGCGGTACTGCTCGGGCAGCAGGCTGATGTCGTCGCGGATGCGCACCGGGGGCAGGACCAGGCCCAGGTCGGCGGCCACCTGCTTGCGCAGGCGCTTGATCCGGGCCAGCAGGTCGCCGCCGGCGGTGGTGTCCACCAGCGGGATCAGTCCGTAGCCCAGCTCGATCTCCAGCGTGTCCAGGGCCAGGTAGTCCTCGATGCGCTCCTCCACCGGGCGGGCCAGCTCCACCTCCTTGACCTCCACCTCGGCCAGCCGGGTCTTTTTCAGTTTCCAGGCCAGACCCGCGCTGCCCGCGGCGAGCAGCAGGAAGGGCACGGCGGGCAGGCCGGGCACGATGGCGAACACCGCCAGCAGCACGGAGGCCACCTTGAGTGGGCGCTCCTGCAGCACCAGCTGGGTGGCCACGTCCTGGCTGAACTGGGTGCGCGCTCCGGCCCGGGTGACGATGATGCCCGCCGAGGCCGAGACGATCAGCGCCGGGATCTGGTTGACCAGGCCGTCGCCGATGGTCAGCAGGCTGAAGGTCGTGGCGCTCTCGGCCAGCCCCATCTTCAATTGCAGGGTGCCCACGGCGATCCCGCCCACGAGGTTGATGGCCGTGATCAGCAGGCCGGCCACGGCGTCCCCGCGCACGAACTTGCTGGCGCCGTCCATGGCCCCGTAGAAGTCCGCCTCGCGGCTGATGGTCTCCCGGCGGCGGCGGGCCTCCTTCTCGTCGATCAGCCCGTTGTTGAGTTCGGCGTCGATGGCCATCTGCTTGCCCGGCATGGCGTCCAGCGTGAAGCGGGCCGCCACCTCGGCCACGCGGCCGGCGCCCTTGGTGATGACGATGAAGTTGATCAGCACCAGGATCAGGAAGACGATGAAGCCCACCACCAGGTTGTTGCCGGTGACGAAGTGCCCAAAGGCCTCGATCACACGGCCGCCGTAGCCCTGGCCCAGGATCAGGCGCGTGGAGGCCACGTTCATGGAGAGGCGGAACAGGGTGAGGATCAGCAGCAGGCCGGGGAAAATGCTGAACTCCAGCGGCTCCATCGTGTAGAGCGAGACCAGCAGGATCATCAGCGAGAGCATGATGTTCAAGGCCAGCAAAAGGTCCAGGAACATGGCCGGCAGCGGCAGGACCATCATCACCACGATGCCCACCACGCCGAAAGCCAGCAGCAGGTCGCTGCGCCGCATGAGCAGGCTCTGGCCGCCCGGGGTCGCGCTCATGCGCTCCTCCGCTTCAGCCGGTAGACGAAGGCCAGCAGCTCGGCCACGGCGCGGTAGAGCTCACCCGGCACTTCGGCGCCCACGGCGCAGGCCTTGAAGAGCGAGCGCGCCAGCGGCTTGTCCTCGATCACCGGGATGCCGTGCTCGCGGGCGATGTCCTTGATGCGCTGGGCCACCAACCGGCGGCCCTTGGCGATCACGCGCGGGGCGCGCATCTGCGCCGGGTCGTACTGCAGGGCCACGGCCAGGTGGATCGGGTTGGCCACCACCACGTCCGCCCGGGGCAGGTCGCGGATCATCCGGTTGTAGGCCGATTCCAGCTGGATGCCGCGCTGGCGGCGCTTGAGCAGCGGATCGCCCTCGGACTGCTTCATCTCTTCGCGCACGTCCTGGACGCTCATCTTCAGCCGGCGGGAGAGGTCCCAGCGCTGAAAGGTCACGTCGGCGGCGGCCAGCACCAGCAGCAGGGCCAGCACCCAGCCGGTCATGCGCACCACGGCGCCCCCCAGCGCGGGCAGGAACTCGCTGGGATCGGCGAACACCAGGCCCCGCAGGGCGGGCAGTTCGCGCTGGATCACCAGCCAGGCCACGAAACCCACCAGGCCCACCTTGAGCAGGCTCTTGATCAGCTCGGTCAGGCTGCGCAGGGCGAACATCTGCTTGAGGCCGCTTAGCGGGCTGATCCGGCTCCAGTCCGGCGCCAGCGGCTTGCCCGTGAACACCAGCCCCACCTGGCCCACGTGCGCCAAGAGGGCCGCGCCGGCCAGGACCAGCAGCAGCGGCGCCAGCACCAGGATTGCCTGGCCGCCGGCCTCCTGCAGCAGGGCCGGCGTGTTCTCGAGGTTCAGGTCCAGCCGGGCGGGCAGGGTCAGGCGCGCGCCCAGGTACTGGCCCAGCTGCTCGCGCATCCAGCCCCCGAACAGCAGGAAGGAGCCCAGGGCGGCGCCCAGCACGGCGCTGGAAGCCAGCTCCAGTGAGCGGGCCACCTGGCCCTCACGCCGGGCGTCGTCCCGCCGTTTCGGCGTGGCGTCCTGGGTTTTTTCCTGGAGGGACTGCTCGTCGGCCATGACTGCCCTTCTCTCGCCATCCTTGCCCAGCCCACGCGCCGCAAAGGCAGAAAATGCCCGCGGAAAACGGCGTGGAACGGCTTGGCAGGGAGTGGGGCAAATCCTGGGCCGGAACTTGGAAGTCCGGGACTTCCGGAGCGCCCGGTGCGGGAGTCCGGCCCCGGCTCAGAGGGCGAGGACCAGCTCCACCGGGCAATGGTCGCTGCCCGTGACCTGGTCCAGGATCTCGGCCCGGCGCAGGGCCGGCAGGAGATCGGGCGTAAGGAAGAAGTAGTCCAGGCGCCAGCCCACGTTGCGCGCACGGGCGCCGCCGCGCTGGCTCCACCAGGAATAGCGCCCGGCGGCCGCGGGCTGCAGCTGGCGGAAACTGTCCACCAGCCCGGGCTGGCGGCGGCCGCCGGTGAAGGCGTCCAGCCAGGCGCACTCCACGGGCAGAAAGCCGCTGGTGCCGCGGTTTTCTTTGGGCCGGGCCAGGTCGATCTCGCGGTGCGCCGTGTTGACGTCGCCGCAGACCACCAGCCGCTCGCCCAGGGCCTGGCGCGCCTCGCACAGCCCCTGGAACATCTCGTAGAAGGCCAGCTTGTACTCCAGCCGCTCCGGGCCCGCGGTGCCGTTGGGAAAGTAGACGCCCAAGAGCAGCAGGTCGTCCCGGCGCCAGCCGCAGACCCGGCCCTCGCCGTCCCACTCCGCCAGGGCGGGATCCAGCGTCGCCAGGCCGGCGAAGAGCTCGCCCTCCACGCGGCTGAACAGCGCCGTGCCCGAATAGCCCGGCCGCTGGGCCGGATGCCAGACCTGGCGATAGCCCAGCTCCTCCAGCGCTTGGGGCAGGTGGCCGGGCAGCTGCTCCGGGCGGGCCCGGACTTCCTGCAGGGCCAGCAGGTCCGGGCGCTCGGCGCCCAGCCAGTCCAGGAAACCCTTGCCCAGGGCCGCGCGCAGCCCGTTGACGTTCCACGAGATCAGCCGCAGGGGGGCGGGATGGGCCATGTTCAAATCCTTTCCGGTGTAGGAATGCCCAGCAGGTCCAGGCCGCGGCGCAAGGCCGCGCCCACGGCGGCCACCAGCGCGATGCGCTGGGCGGCCAGGCGCGGGTCGTCCACCCGGTCGAAGACGCTGTGTGCGTTGAAGAAGCGCGAGAAGCAGCGCGCCAGCTCGTAGGTGCGCTGGGCCACCCGGGCCGGGTTGAGCTGGGCGGCGGCCAGCCGGACTTCCCGCGGCCAGAGGGCCAGGGTCTTGAGCAGCTCGATCTCTTCGGGCTCCACCAGCAGCTCGAAACTCTGCTGCGGGTCCGGCTCCAGGCCGCTCTTGCGCACCAGGCTGCGGATGCGGGCGTGGGCGTACTGCAGATAGGGACCGGTGTTGCCCGCCAGGTCGATGCTCTCCTCCGGGTCGTAGAGCATGTCCAAGCGGGGATTCACTTTGAGTACGAAGTATTTGACCGCGGCCAGGGCCAGCTGGCGCACGATTTCGTCCTTCTCCGCCTCCGGCAGGTCCGAGCGCTTCTGGCTCTCCTCCAGCACCCGGCGGCAGGCCAGCTCCAGTTCGTCCAGCAGGTCGTCGGCGTCCACCACCGTGCCTTCACGGCTCTTCATCTTGCCGCTGGGCAGGTTGACCATCCCGTAGCTGAAGTGGGTCAGGCGCTCGGCCCAATCGTAGCCCAGCTTGCCCAGGATGTGGAACAACACGCGGAAGTGATGCTCCTGCTCGCTGCCCACCACGTAGATCATCGCGTCGAAGCCCAACTGGCGGTGGCGCATCACGGCGTTGCCCAGGTCCTGGGTCATGTAGATCGCCGTGCCGTCGGAGCGCAGCAGGACCTTGGGCTCCAGGCCCAGCTCCTCCAGCGGGCAGACCACGGCACCGCCGGGCTCGCGCCGGAAGACGCCCCGGGCCAGGCCCTCCTCCACCTCGGAGCGGCCCAGCTTCCAGATCTCGCTTTCGTAAAACACGCGGTCGAAGTCGATGCCCTGCCGCGCGTAGGTTTCGCGGTAGCCGGCCAGCACCCAGTCGTTCATCCGCCGCCAGAGCGCGTGGACATCGGCGTCGCCGGCCTCCCAGGCCTGCAGCAGGACGCGCGCGGCCCCCAGCAGCTCGGACTGGGCCTCGAACTCCGCGTGCTCGGCCTCCGTCGCCGGACCCGTCAGACCCCGTCCCTGGCGCCAGGCGGCCTCCTCCGCCGCCAGCCGGCTGGCGAACTCCACGTAGGAATCGCCCACCAGGTGGTCGCCCTTGCGGCCCGTGTTCTCCGGCGTGCGACCCTCGCCCCAGCGCTGCCAGGCCAGCATGCTCTTGCAGATGTGAATGCCGCGGTCGTTGATCAGGTTGACGCGCGTGACCTCGTGGCCCACCGCCCCCAGCAAGCGCGAGAGCGCGTCGCCCAGGAAGTTGTTGCGCACGTGGCCCAGGTGCTGGGGCTTGTTGGTGTTGGGGCAGCTGAACTCCACCAGGTAGCGCCGGCATTGCTCCGGCGGCAGGGCCAGTTCCGGGCCTGCGGCCAGCCAGCCGCCCAGCACCTCGGCGAACCAGGCGGACTTCTCCAGGCTGAGGTTGAGGTAGGGCCCGTCGGCGCGCACGGCGCAGAGCCCCGGGTGGCCCTCCAGCCGGCGGGCCAGTTCCAGCGCGATCTGCTGGGGCGCGCGTCGGCAGGCCTTGGCCAGCGGAAAACAGCCGAAGGCCAGGTCGCCCAGGGCGGCGTCCGGCGGCAGGTCCAGCTGGATCTCCTCCGGCGGCAGGGTCACGGAAAAACCGGCCTCGACGGCCGAGGAAATCCACTGGGCCAACTGGTCAAGCACGCTCATGCGACTCCCGTCGGGTTGGGGCCGGGCCAGGACTCCAGCTGGCGCAGGCCTTCGTACAAGGCGATGGACACACTGTTGCCCAGGTTCAGGCTGCGTGTGCGGCCCGGCATGGGAATGGTCAGGGTCTGCTCCGGGAACTCGGCCAAGAGGCGCTCGTCCAACCCGCGGGACTCGCGCCCGAAGACCAGGAAGTCCCCGGCCTGGTAAGGGTGGGACGTGTAGCAACGCGCGGCCTTGGTGCTGAAAAAGAAGAAGCGGCGGGAATCGAAGCGCTCCAGCAGCTCGTCCAGGCTGGGCACCACGCGGAAGACCGCGCGTTCCCAGTAGTCCAGGCCCGCGCGCTTCAGCCGGGCGTCGTCCAGGCTGTAGCCCAGCGGCTCCACCAGGAAGAGCCGGCTGTTGGTGCAGGCGCAGAGCCGGACCACGTTGCCCGAGTTCTGCGGGATCTCCGGTTCCACCAGTACGATGTTGAACATGCAGCCTTTCTGTCGCCGTCCGCGCGCGCCCGTTCGCGTCCGCCGAAGGTGCCAAACCCGGCGGCCGGGTACAATTCCCGCGGGCGCGGGCAGCTCCCGAATGGGTCGCTGGGCCAGAGAATTCCCTTGCGGGGGGAAACCCATCGTACATTCCACAGTTGAAGGGCCTGCGCAACGGGCCGCCTGCCGCGGCCGATTTCCCGCCTGCCCGACGCAGGCCTTCGCATCGACCTCAGAAAGGAGGCGCACATGTCCCAACTCTGGAACCGCCCCAGCGCGCGCGCGCTGGTCCTCTTGCTCCTCGTGCTCATCAGCCTGCCCGCCGCCGCCAGCCGGCGCGGCTCCGAGCCGCGACTCTCCCTGGAACTGGAACGCAGCGAAGCCTTCACGGGCGAACCCTACGGGGCCCGCATCGCCGTGCGGTCGGACGGCTTCGTCTATTTCTACTCGCTGGATTCCCAGGGCTACGTCAGCCTGCTCTACCCGGTCCTGGCCGAGGATGGCCGCGGCCAGGTCCGCGCCGGCGACACTCTCTGGCTGCATCCCCTTTACGCGGGCAGCCAGGCCGGGCTGGAACAGCTGGTGGCCGTGCACACGCGCGAGTACCGCCCCATCCGCGCCTCGCGTCAACACTTCCTTGCCCCGGATCCCCAGGATCTGCCCGACGTCAACGCCCGCCTGACCCGGGTGGAGAAGGAACTGGACAACTACGCCACCGGCCTGCTCTCGGTGATGGAGACGGGGGTGACCCAGCTGGCCCAGGTGGACGAGGAAGTGGAAGAGGACGAGGACGTCTCCGTGGGGATCGTCATGCACCACCACGTCTACGACTACTGGTGCCCCTACTGCGACTGCTGGCATCCGGCCTGCACGCACGACCACTGCTGGTGCAGCTGGGAGGTCGTGCACCACTACCATGGCTACTACCGCTACCACCACTGCTTTTTGTGGGACGGCTGGCACCCCTGGTGGCGTCCGCCCGTGGTCTACATCTACCTGCAGGGCGGCAGTCCCTGGGACTACGACACGCGGCCCTGGCGCAGCCGCCGGGTCTGGGCCGAGCGCCGGCACTACTCGGACCGCTGGCGCAGCCTGGAGACCCCGCGCATCCAGGACCGGGACGCCTGGCGCGAGCCGCCCCGGCGCCAGTCCACGGACAAGCCCGAGTTCATCAACCTGAAGAAGCGCCTGGACGTGGACACGCCCAGCCTGGCACCGCGCGCCCCGAGCGTGATCAGCACCGAACCCGACCTGCCGGGCCTGCCGGACAAGCCGCGCGACGGTTCGCGACCCTCCACGCTGAGCACGGGACCGGGCTCGGTCCAGCGGCCCACGCCCCAGGTGGACGCGCCGCCGGCCTCCAAACCCAAGCCCAAGCCCGCGACCACCAGCGGGAAGGGCAAGAAGAAAAAGGCCCCCGCGGTGACACCGGACAGCCGCAAGGACAAGGACGACTCCAAACCGGAGAGCAAGCCCGAGGCGAAGCCCGAGCCCAGGCCGGAACCGGCCAAGCCGAGCAAGCCCTCCAAACCGCGTCCCGGTCACACATCCTGAGCGATTGAAACAGAAAAACGCGCAAGGGGCTTCCGAGGAAGCCCCTTTCTCTGACCGCCGGTTCGAGTCGGCCGCCTCACAAGTAGGCCACCCAGGGGACTTGAACCCCCAACCTGCGGTTTACAAAACCGCTGCTCTACCAATTGAGCTAGAGTGGCGTGCGCGGAGCGCAAGATAGAAAACCCGGCAACCCGCGTGTGACACCGGGCCTCGCCCCGGTTTTCTACCTTGGAGCCATGAAAGGACTGATCGGCATCGCCGGCAACATCGGAGCCGGCAAAACCACCCTGACCGACTGGCTGGCCCGCCGCCTGAGCTGGGATCCGCACTACGAGAGCGTGGCGGACAACCCCTTCCTGCAGGACTTCTACGGCGACATGGGCCGCTGGGCCTTCCACCTGCAGATCTACTTCCTGCAGTCGCGCTACGCGGATCACCTGCGGTTGTGCGAGGGGGAGCGCGGGGCCGTCCAGGACCGCACCATCTGGGAAGACGTGGAGATCTTCGCGCGTAATCTCTACCAGATGGGACACATCAGCGAGCGCGAGTGGCTCACCTATTACCGGCTCTTCCACAACATGTGCCAGTTCCTGCGCAAGCCCGACCTGCTGATCTACTTGCGCGCCTCGGTGGACACGCTGCAGGCCCGGATCCGCACCCGCGGCCGCAGCTACGAGCAGAACATCAGCCCCGAGTACCTGCAGCGCCTCAACCTGCTCTACGAGGACTGGATCGGCCGGATCCGCGACATCCCGGTGATCATGGTGGACGCCGACCACCTGGACATCTACTCCGACCGGGCCAAGATGCGCCAACTGCTGGATTCCGTCGAGGCCGAACTGGCCCGCCGCCAGCTGAGCCTGGCTCTGGGTCACCTGGCGCCGCCCCAGGACGCCTTGCGCTGACGGCAGCCCGCCCCCTTCCCGACCCCGAGCATCCCGCTGTATTCGTCCCGCGTTACGGCAGTTCGGCGCGCACCCGGTACAGGCCCGCACTCTGGGGCAGGTGCGGCGGGCTGAGCCAGCTGGGCTCCGTCACCGTCACCAGCCGCAGCCAGGCGGCCTGCTCCGCATCCCACTGCTCCAACTGGTAGGCCAGGGCGGCGGGCAGCTCGTCCCAGCTGAAGAGCAGGCGCTGGTCGGACTGATGCACGATGGTCAGCCGGATGAGCGGCGGCGGCGGCCAGGCCGCAGCAACGGCCGCCGCGCGTCCCAGGTTGAGCCGCCCGCCCGTGACCGTCAGGCCCGCCAGCGTGGGCAGGGGATCCACCGCCTCCAGCAGCAGCTCCTTGAGCGCCAGCGCGCCGGCCGGCGGATCGTCCCGCAGCACGTGGGCCAGGCTGTCCGAGGCCACCGCGTGCAGGAGGGCCACGGCCCCGCTGACGTGGGGGGCCGACATGGACGTGCCGCTCAAGTAGGTCGTCGCGCTGTTGAGGTAGGTGGAGAGCACCTGGGTGCCCGGCGCCCCCAGGTCGATGGAGAGCGCGCCGTACGCGCTGCTGGGGTTGCGCAGGTCCTGGTTGGTCGTGTTGGTGCAGGTGATCAGGAAGTCCGACGGGCAGCTGGTGGGCACGTCGCCCTGCAGGTCCACGTTGGCGTTGATGTTCATCGTGGCTGCCACGGAGAGCACGCCCACCGCGCCCAGTGCGTCGTACATGTCGTTCCAGGCGGGGTACTCGCCCGCCGCGCAGTTGGCGTAGTTGACCCCGAAACTGGAGTTGGCCGCCACCACGTTAGCCCCCTGCAGACCCGCGCTCTCCAGCCAGCGGCTCTTCTGCTCCAGCACGTAGTTGTAGGCCGCGACGGCCACGCTGGTGGTCGTGCTGCTGCCGCAGACGGTCATCAACTCCACGTCCCAGTTGACGCCGCAGACCATGTTGAGGTTGTTGCCGCGCGCGCCCACGATCCCCGAGACGTGCGTGCCGTGGCCGTTGAACACCAGGCTGCCGCTGCCGCTGTAGGCGTTCCAACCGTGCAGGTCGTCCACGTAGCCGTTGCCGTCGTCGTCCAGTCCGTTCTGCGATTCGCCCGGATTGGTCCAGACGTTGGGGGCCAGGTCGGGGTGCGCCAGATCCATCCCACCGTCCACCACGGCCACGACGATCCGTCGTCCCAGGGGGTCCGTGCCCCCCGTGGCGAGATCCCAAGCCTCCGGCGCGTCGATGTCCGCGTCGCTGGCCTGCTGCAGGGCCCACTGCTGGGCGAAGGCCGAATCGTCGGGCAGCAGGCGTTCTTCCACGAAGTGGTCGGCCTGGGCCCAGCGCAGGGCGGGATGCTCGCGCAGGGCGGCCAGCCCCTCCGCCAGCGGCAGGCCGTCCAGGCGCACCAGGGCGATGCCCAGCCGCGGGCTGAGCAGGCGCTCCACGTGCCAGCCCGGCGCGTCGAGCCGCGTGCCGGCCTCGGCCAGGCTCAGCGGGGACTGGAAGCGCACGAGGGCCTGGTCCGCGACGACGCCGGGGGCCGCGGCTGCGGGCCGCGGGCCGAGAGCCCACACACAGGCTGGAATCAACAGACCGATTCTCACGGGAACTCCTTTGCTTCCATCCGCCGCCAGCGACTTGCCGAACTCAAGCTAGCCTTGCCCGGCGCTGCCGCGCAAGCCCGAAAAGCCGCGGGCAAGGTTGGCAAGCCCTTGCGGGCTTTCCTACGTTTCCACTGTCAAGGTTTTGACGACTTCGCTCGCCATTCCCAAGAGAGTCCCTCGCATAACAAGGAGCAGCGTATGTCCACGTTGAAAGACCGGCTCGCGGCCGCCATTCCTCCCATGCAGGCGGAAATCAAGCAGTTGCGCGCCGAGCACGGCAACAAGGTTCTGGGTGAGTGCACCATCGACCAGGCTTACGGCGGCGTCCGGGACGTGACCTGCATGGTCACCGAGACCTCCCTCTTGGACAAGTTCGAGGGCATCCGCTTCCGCGGGCTCTCCATTCCCGAGTGCCAACAGCAGCTGCCGCACCATCCCGAGGGCGAGGAGCCCCAGCCCGAAGGCATCTTCTGGCTGATGCTCACCGGCCAGGTGCCCACCAAGGCCGAAGTGGACGGCCTCACCCAGGAGTGGCGCGAGCGCTCCACGGTCCCCGCCCACGTCTTCAAGACCCTGGACGCCCTGCCCGTGGACGCCCATCCCATGACCCAGTTCTCCGCGGCCATCCTGGCCCTGCAGACCGAGAGCCAGTACGCGGCGGCCTACCGGCGCGGCATGAACAAGAAGGACTACTGGTCCTGGGCCTATGAAGACACCATGGACCTGCTGGCCCGCCTGCCCCAGGTGGCGGCCTACATCTATCGCCGCACCTACAAGAACGGCGTGCACATCGCCCCGGACCCCACCCAGGACTGGAGCGGCAACCTGGCGCACATGCTGGGCTACGACAGCCGCGAGTTCCGCGAGCTCATGCGCCTCTACCTGACCATCCACTGCGACCACGAGGGCGGCAACGTCAGCGCGCACACCACGCACCTGGTGGGCAGCGCCCTGAGCGATCCCTACCTGTCGCTCTCCGCCGGCATGAACGGCCTGGCCGGCCCTCTGCACGGCCTGGCCAACCAGGAAGTACTGCGCTGGGTCTTCGAGTTCCGCGAGAAGCTGGGCGTGGACGTCCCCTCCAAGGAGCAGCTCGAGGCGGCGCTCTGGGACACGCTGAACAGCGGCCAGGTCATCCCGGGCTACGGCCACGCCGTGCTGCGCAAGACCGACCCGCGCTACATGGCCCAGCGCGAGTTCGCCCAGAAGCACCTGCCCAACGACCCGCTCTTCAAGTTGGTGGGCATGATCTTCGAGTCCGCGCCGGACATCCTGCTCAAGCACGGCAAGGCCAAGAATCCTTGGCCGAACGTGGACGCCCACTCGGGCTGCCTGCTGGTGCACTACGGCATGGACGAGTACGACTACTACACCGTGCTCTTCGGCGTCAGCCGCGCCCTGGGCGTGCTGGCCAGCCTGATCTGGGACCGCGCCCTGGGTCTGCCCATCGAGCGGCCCAAGACGGTCACCACGGAGTGGATCAAGGAATTCGTCAAGAAGGCCTGATCGACCCGCGTCTTCACCCAGGGGCGGCCCTTCCGCGGAGGGGCCGCCCCTTTTTGTGGCGCGTTCCCGACCTTGTGTCCGGCGACGCCCCGCAGCGGCGCGCCGCCCTCACTCTTGCGGTACCGGCGCGCACGCGGCCGGAGCGCCGCGCTCACCGGCTGGAAGGACAGGCTTTCGATGCACATCATCTCCGCCTCGCGGCGCATGGACCTGCCCGCCTTTCAGCTGCCGGCCTTTCTGGCGGCCCTGCGGCGGGGCTGGCTGGACGTGCCCCACCCCTTCATGGGCCAGCGCCAGCGCGTGGACCTGCAGGGGCCGGAGGTGGCGGGCATCGTCTTCTGGACCCGACGCCCGGCGGCCCTGCTGCCCCACCTGGACGAACTCCGCGCCGTCTATCAGGACCGCCTGCGAATCCAGGTGACTCTGACGGGCCTGCCCCCGGAGCTGGAGCCGCGCGCGCCGCGGGAAGAAGAGGTGGTGGAGGCCTTGCGCCGGCTCTCGCTGGTGCTGGGGCCCGAGCACCTCACGTGGCGCTTCGATCCCCTGCTGCTGAGCACGCTCACGCCGCCCGACTGGTGGGTGGAGACCTTCGCCCGGCTCTCCGCCCGGCTGGAGGGCCGGGTGCGCGAGGTCACGCTCTCGTGGCTGGACCTGTACTCCCGGGCCCGGCGCAACCTGCTGGTGCTGGAACGCTCGGGCGTGCGGCTGCAGAATCCCGACGCGGCCACGCGCCGCGAGCTGCTGGACCGGCTGGCCGGACTGGCCCAGCGCCACGGCCTGCCGCTCACCGCCTGCTGCGAACCCGAGATGCTCGAGCACGGCGCGCTGCGGCCGGGCGCCTGTCTGGACGCCGCCTGGTTCGAACAGCGCAACGGCCTCTTGCCCGGCGCCCTGGGCAGCCAACCCAGCCGGCCCGGTTGCGGCTGCGGGCAGTCGCGGGACGTGGGCATCTACAATTCCTGCGCCTTCGGCTGCCGCTACTGCTACGCCAACGCCAAGCCCTGGGAGCAGGCGCCGGCGGATCCCTGGCAGCCCGCGGCCGACAGCGTCTGATGTAGAATGAATCCCCTGCCGGGGTGGTGAAATGGCAGACACGGCAGACTTAAAATCTGCTGCCCGCAAGGGCGTACGGGTTCAAGTCCCGTTCCCGGCATCTCGAACTCACCGTAAAACTCACCACAGAGACACAGAGGCACAGAGGCACAGAGGCACAGCCAAGGTATAGAGCAAGACTCCACTAGAGTCCACTCCCCACTTTTCTATTGACTGGGACTCTGTGTCTCTGTGACTCTGTGTTGAAGATTCTCTGGCGGTGAGCTACTTGGAGAGGACCAGCTTGTGCGTGGAGACGCGGCTCTCGCTCTCCAGGCAGGCGAAGTAGACGCCCGAGGCCTGCCGGCCGCCGTCGAAGGCCACGCTCTGGGTCTGGCCGCCCGTCACGCCCTCGAAGAGCAGGGCCACTTCCTGGCCGGTCAGGTTGTAGACGCGCAGGCTGACCGACTCGCCGGCGGGCGCCTGGAAACTGAGCAGCGTGTTGGGGTTGAAGGGATTGGGCTGGGCGCCCAGAATGGCGAAGTCATCGGGCCGCGCCGCCACCGGCACTTCCGGCGCCAGGACCTCGCCCGCGACCCAGAACAGCAGTTCGTGACCCTGCGGCCCACGCGAGAAGTCCAAATCGCTGCTCTCCTCCCGGCGCAGCGCGTAGTGGCCGGGCTTCCAGAGCAGCGGCGCGCCCAGTACGTGGGGATAGTCGTCCCGGCGCTCGGCCCAGACCCAGAAGGCGCCGGAGAGCCTGAGTTCCTCCTCCACCTCGAACTCCCAGAGGAATTCCCCGCCCGGACTGAGCAGGCGGTAGTCGGCGCTCCACAGCTCGCGACCCGGCCGGCCGCCCTCGTCTTCCAGGATGTGCAGGCGGATGGTCTTGCCGTCGGCGCGGTTCTCCGGATCGCAGAAGCCAATGCTCACGCGGCGCGGGGCGAAGTCGCCCAGCTCCAGCCCGGGCAGGTCGTCCACGAACAGCAACGGATCGCCACCCGTGAAGTAGGCCTCCGCTTCCTGGAAGCTGTAGCCGAACTCCAGCTGACCCGCGGGCAGAACCTCCACGGGACCCAGCCAGAGGGAGTCGTTGCCCGGGCGGTCGTCGCGCGCGTCCTCCAGCCAGGCCAGCAGGTCGTGGGGACCGGCGCTCGGGGGCACCCAGCAGGTGCCTGCCGCGTGGGTCTCGCCGGCGGCCAGCGGCCGGGCGCTGGGCACGGTCAGGGCCGTCTCGCCGTCCAGACTGAGACGCAGCTGCAGCGGCGGACAGGCGTCCCGGCCCTGGTTGCGCACCTGCAGCAGCACGTCGCAGGGCAGGCCGGCCGTGCGCGGGTAGGCCGGCACCAGATTGCGCAGATTGACATCGCGGCCGGGCAGCGGCCGCCCGCTGATCCGCACCTGCTCCAGCCAGACCAGGCCCAGCGGATCGTCCTCCACTCGGCGCGGCGCGCTCAGGGCAAGGCTCCAGCGCAGCCGCACGGCCTGGCCGGCCCAGTCGCTGAGTGAGACACGCGGGGCATCGGCCCCGGCTTCCAAGCGGCCGTGCCAGAGCGGCTGCCAGTCCGGCGTGCCGTCCACGGCCAACTCGAGCTTCCACTCGCCTCGCAGCTCGCCCCCGCAGGAATCTGCCAGACCCGGCCGGAACTCCAGCCAAAGCTCGTGCTCCGGGGGAAGTTCCCAGCGCGGCGAGGTCAAACTCGAGCCCGGCCCCGGCCGGGGCACCCACGTCAGGGCGGGCTCGCCGCTCAGCGGGGAGCGCCCTATCTGCCAGGGCGCGCGCGTCCGGCCTGACAGCGCCTTGAGGGTGGCGGGCTGGGAGGGATTGTCGGCGTCGCTCTTCAACTGGACCGTCGAGCCCGCCTGCACCAGGATGTCGTCCACCTGCATGCCGCTTAAGCGCGCGCCGTCCGGCGTGCGGGCGTCGCTGCAGAAGGCGAAGCGGAAGGCCAGCTTGTGACCCGCCCAGGCGCCCAGGTCGCGCTGGACCCGGCGCCAGTCGGAGCGCCCGCTCCAGCCCGGCACCTCGTCCCCCAGCCCGAACTCGTGGCTGAAGGCGTAGAGGTTGTCGCACGTGTAGTCGTGGGAGAGGCCGGTCAGCACGCGCCAGGGGCCGCCGTCCACGGAGATCCAGAGGTTGCCGCCGTCCCAGCCGTCCGAGCCGGGCGGGGTGTCCTGCGGGGCCTCGGTCTGGTAGCGCAGGCGGAAACTCAGGCGGGAATTGCGCTTGATGGAGATGGCGGGAGTCTCCAGCCAGTCCAGGCTCAGGTCGGCGTAGCCGCCCTCGTCGCGGCCCAGCCGCCAGCTGCGCCCGCGGTGGGCCTTTTGGCTTGAAGGCCGCCACTGCTCCACGGCCGGCTCCGGCAGGCCCAGGTCCCAGCCGGCGCCGTCGCCGATCCGCGCGGCGCCGCCTATCAACACACCCGTCCCCGCCTCCACCGCCCGGGGCAGCGGCACGCGGCCCCACTCGTCCGTGGACGGGGCGGGCAGCGCCGGCAGCAGGCGTGCGGCCAGCAAAAACAGGCCAAGCAGCCACCATCCCGGTCGGGCCGGTGAGCTGTTGATTCTGGAACATGTGGTGCGCCGCGAGCGATTCACAGCGCGATCAGGCTTGTGATCATGGTTTTCCAAGGTAGGGTTTGCCACACTGCGGAGCAACGGGACGCCCCGGACGCCCCGATCACCCCCAACGCGAGCCGTGCATGAGCCCCTCTTCCGCCTGTCGCACCGCCCTGGCCCTCTGGCTCGGCCTGGGTCTGCCGTCCCTGCTGCCGGCGGGCGACGAGCTGCTGCTGGACAGTCCGCGCGGCCCGGCCTTTGCCGCGGCCAGCCGCGCCTGGCTGCTGGAGCGCGACTCGAGCGCGCCGCCCGCCGCCTGGCCCCTGCCGCGTCGGGACTGGCGCGCGGCCCCGGCCACGCCCGTCCTCCACTGGCTGGACCAGACCCGCCCGCTGGGCACGGAGCCGGGTCCCTGGCTGGGCGTTCAGTTGGACAGCCTGCGCGTGGCGCTGGGACTGCGGCTGGAGAGCCGGGGCTGGAGCCTGCGTCAGGACAGCACGGGCCGGCTGGCGGAGAGCGCCAACGGGCTGGACCTGGAGCTGAGCTGGGGCACGGGTGGCGGGGCCTGGCTGCACGTGCGGGACGCTGGGGTGAGCGGCGCCACGGACTGGACGACCCATCCCCTGTTCCAGGACCGCGAGATCTGGCGCTGGAGCGAGATCCAGACGGACGGCAGCCTGACCCACGACGAGCAGCGGGCGGGGGCCGTGCTGGAATGGCCGCTGGGTTCGGGCCGCGCCCGGCTGGCCCTGCTGCGCGACCACCTGCGCTGGGGCTCGGGCCTGCTGCGCACGACGATCCTTCAGGGGGACCGCGCGCCCGCTTGGTCCCAGTTCCTCTTCCAGGCGGATTGGGGACCCCTGCGCTACACCCAGACCGTGGGCGAGCTGTTCAGCGGCGAAGCGGACAGCTTGCTGGCCCGGCGGGACGCCTCGGGTCTTGTCAAGCTGCCCTGGCGGGAGAAGTGGCTGGCCGCCCACCGGTTGGACTGGACGGGCCGCTGGGGCGGGCTGGGGATCAGCGAGCTACTGGTGCTGGGCGACCGCCGGCCGGGCCCCGGGGCCTTGCTGCCCACGGGCCTGTTCTGGAGCGAACAGCACGCCGCGGGCGACCGCGACAACGTTCTGCTGGCCCTGGACGGCCGGTTGCGACTGCCGCGGCAACTGCCCGGCGCCTGGGACCTGCACGGCGAACTCTGCGTCGACGACTATTCGTTGTCAGACCTGGGTGGCGCGGCCGAGGGCCAGCGCACGGCCTGGCTGGCGGGCCTGAGTGGCTGTCCCCTGCCCGTGACGGAGGGCCGGGCCATGCGGCTGGGTCCGCTGACCCTGCCGGGCATCAGCTGGCTCACCGCGGAATGGACCCAGGTGCGTCCCTATACGTACGGGCATTTCTATTCCGTCAACCGCTTCGACCACGGCGGCCAGTCCCTGGGCGCCACGGCCCAGCCCAACTCGCGCGTACTGGACTGGGAATGGCGCCACGAAGCGCCGGGACCGCGCCTGCGGGCAGGCCGGCTGGAACTGGCGGGGGTTTGGATTCTGGCTCTGCGCGGCAGCCGGCTGGAACACGGCGCCAATCCGCTGGGCGAGAACGTGGGCGGCGACCGGCTGCTACCGCACCGCGAGGGTCTGGATGCGCCGGAAGCCCCCTTCCTGGCCGGGCTGCGCGAGGAGGACAGCTGGCTGCGGCTGGGGCTGGAGGGCGCCTGGCGCGTGGAGTGGCGCCGGCGGACTCTGGGCAGTCTGGTGCTGGGGATGGGAGTCGCGACGCTGGAACAACGCCGGGCGGGCGTGTCCGAGCCGAAAGCGCGGGCGCTGGACTGGAGCCTGGCCTGGCGCAGCCCCTTATGACGCGCGGCCCCTGCTGGAGCGGGCGCGTTGCACGGGGAGGCCCGGTTTGCCACCTTGCGGCCAGTACCCCGTGGTGTAATGGTAACACCTCAGTTTTTGGTACTGATGTTCCTGGTTCGAATCCGGGCGGGGTAGTAGGGACACGGCATGCCGTGTCCCTACGCGTTTCCAGACTGTCCGGCCGGTCTCACTCGCAGCGGGCCCGCACCTGATAGAAGCCAAGCCCCGGGCCCTCCACCGGCAGCTCCCACTGCGTTGAAACCGTGCTGCCCACCGGTGTCGCCACACCCCAGGCCCCGTCCAGTTGCAGGATTTCGTAGTCCCAGGCCCCCGGCACCTCTCCCCAGGCCAGCCTCACCCGCGGCGCCTCCGGCGTCCCCGCCGTCTCGGCCAAGACCAGCGGCACGTCCACAGGCTGGCAGGCCGGCCGCAGCCGTACCTCGTCCAGGCCCGTCGTCTCCTGCACGGCCGCGCCGTACTCGGCCATGATGAACAGGGCCTCCACTTGACCCAGCACGGACTGGAAGGTCGCGGCATCGGGCTGGGCGCCGTTCATCAGGATGAAGTTCTGGGGTTCCAGCGCCAGGTCGTAGCTGGACCAAGCCGGGCTGGGCAACGGGATAGGCGCTCGTAGAACCGTGCCGTTGCCCCCCACCACGATCACGAAGGACTCGCTGGTCCAGTTGCTGTGCGTGCTGCGCAGGCAGAAGGTCAGCCGACCGCCGCTCCAGTCCTGATTCTCCGGCAATTGCTCCACCGGCAGGCTGAAAGCGTAGCTGTTGCTGCTGGGGTCCGCCCGCTGCACGTGGCCGCCCACGCAGCCGCCCGCCGTGCTGTGGCTCAGGCTGTACTGGGCCAGGGGCGGATAATAGGGTCCGGCCGTGTCCAGGTCCGCCACCACCCAACCCTGGGGATCCGTATCGAAGCTCCAGTGCCAGGCCGCGCGCGGGGCGGAAACCAGTAGCAGGCCAAGGCCCAGGCCCGCCAGCCCGCTCCGGCCCCAGCCGGCGATGCTGTGTCGAGTGTTCATGCCTTCTCCCAGATGCTTGGTGGATCCGCAAGCCAGGGAGGGAAGCAACTCGCACGCCAATGAAGAAAAGCTCATGCCCAAAGCGGGCAAATGCTCTTTGTTCCGCATTTGATCAAAGAGCACCGGCTCATGCCGTCGGAAATTGAACAGTCCGGTGCCACGTGGCCCGCGCCTAGCGGCCCGCGCGTAGCAGTCCGCGCTCAGCAGTCCGCGGGTTTGATGATCACGCCCGCCCGGCTGCGCGCGTTCATCAGCACCGAGATGGGCTGCTCCAGCCGCAGGTGGCGCACGAAGTCCCCGCGCTGAAAGGCCGGCTGGCCCAGCAACCAGCTCCAATCCAGTTCGCCCTGACCCTGCTCCGGGTTCACGGTGAAATAGCCGATGCCCAACGCAGTCAAATTCTGGAAAAAGTGCGAGCCCTGGGAGGGCGTGACGATCAGGTCGCGGAACCCCGCCTCCACGATGACGCGCACGGCGCTGATCTGGTCCCAGCTGACGGGGATGCCCAGCCAGGGGTCCGAACTGCCCCAGCGCCCCACGCCCACCAGCAGGTAGCCGCGCTCCTCCTGCACCAGTTGGCGATTGAAGGCGCCCACTTCCGCGGCCACCTGGCGCGTGTGGCGGCGCTCGAAGCTCTCCACGTCCACCACCAGGATGTCGCGCAGATCGTCCAGCCGGCCGGCGCCCAGGACGGACTCGCTGCGGCAGATCACCTGCTCCGGCTCCGCCTCCAGGCTCAGCTCGTCCAGTTCCATCGAGAGCACCATCGGCCGCATCTGCAGGATGGAAAACTCGCGCCGTTCGCCGCTGGCGGGAAAGAGGTTCACCGCGAACTCCAGCTCCACCGGGCGGCTCATGCCCCGGGCGCCAACCCGCAGCAGGCGCGAGAGAATTTCAGCCAGGGGAAAGAGCTCGTGCTTGAGCACCGGGGCGAAGGAGACGAAGCGCTGGCCCGCCCGGGAGAGGCCGTCGAAGACGGCGTCGTTCTCGTGCGAGTAGACCGAGCCCACCCAGGCCAGGCTGCCGTCCTGCTCCGCCTGTTCCAGCCCCAGCAGCTCGAGTTCGGCGCCTTCGGCCGCGCCCACGTGGCTGTCCTGGCTGACCCGCAACGCGTAGAACTGCTTCTGCGAGTACTGCAGGGCCTCGCCCGCGTTCATGTAGAGGCCCAGGTGACGCGGATACTTGGGGCAGAAGCGGATGGTCTCGCTGCCCTCGGAGACCAGGTGCCCCAGGCCCAGCGCCACGGAGGCCACGCCGTCCTTGTCCTCTGCCGGCGCCGTGGGATAGAAGTTCGTCGAACGCGCCGTGCCGCTGATCGCCGGATAGTAGACGTCCCCGTGCAGCGCGCCCTGCAGCTTCTGCACGATCACGGCCATCTTCTCCTCCTCCATCCGGTAGGGCGTGGAGCGCATGTAACTCTTGGCCGCGCGCGAATAGGTGGAGGCGTAGACCAGCTTGATGGCGTCGAGCAGCTCGTGCAGGCGCCGGTCCAGCTCCGGCGCGTGGTTGGGCAGCATGATGGTGCGGTAGATGCCGGCGAAGGGCTGGTACTGGCTGTCCTCCAAGAGCGAGGACGAGCGCACGGCCAGCGGATGGTCCATCAGCTCCACCAGGTGGCGCAAATCCAGCTGGAAGAGCGGCGGGAAGATCGCCTGGCGGAAGCGCTGGCGGATCAGCGCGTCGTCGTCGCACTCCAGCGCGAACTCCTGCAGGTCGTTGAGCTCCATGAACTGGTCGAAGACCTCGGTGCAAAGCACCACGGCGGGCGGGATGGAGACGCGCACGCCGGGCCAGCGGTGGCCCAGGTCGCCCAGCGCCAGCAGGTGGCGCACGAAGGACAGACCGCGGGCCTTGCCGCCCATGGAGCCCTTGCCGATCTGCGCCAGGCTGTTGCGCGGATCGAAGGTCTCGGGGTTGAATTCGCTCACCATGCCCCGGGTGCGGGCCTGGCGGTAGGCGCCCAGCAGGTCGATCAGGTAGTGGCGCATGGCCTCCATGCTGGCAAACTCGCTGACCCGGCGCGGCTCCAGCAGGCTGGAGAGCGCGAACTCGGTGCGCGCCTTGAGCCACTTGGAAAAGTGGCCGCGCTCGGCGTGGAAGCGCAGGCTGATCTCGGGGATGCCGGCCAGCTGCTTCTCCAGGCCCTGCAGGTCGCGGGCCCGCGCGATGGGCGTGCCGTCGGGCAGGCGGAAGGTGAAATCGCCGAAGCCGAAGTTGTCGCGCATGAAGTGCCGCACTTCCTTCAAGAGGTTGCGGCTGTTCTTGTGCACAGCGCCCACGCCCAGCCGGTCGCCCAGCTCGTGGACGTGGGGCTGGTTGGACTGCAGCAGGATGGGCAGCTCGGGGCTGACGGCGCGCACGGCCTGGATCAGGTGCATGCCCGCGTCGGGGTCCACCCGGCCCGCGCGGGGAAACTCCAGATCCGTGATGATCCCCAGCAGGTGGTCCTTCTGGGCCTCGAAGGCCTCCCAGGCTTCTTCATAGGTGCGGGCCAGCAGGATCTTGGGCCGCGCGCGCATGCGGATCATCTTGTGGGCGAGGTTCAGGCCCTCGTCCATCAGCCGGTGGGCCTGCTGGACGATCTCGGTGTAGATGCTGGGCAGGTAGGAGCTGTAGAAGCGGACGTTGTCCTCGACGAGGATGATGGACTGCACGCCCATCACGCGGCTGTCGTGCTCAACGTTGAGCTTGTCCTCCACCAGCTTGACGATGGCCAGGAGGATGCGGAAGTCCCCCTGCCAGACGAAGACGTGGTCGATCAGCCCTTCGTCCTGGCTGTTCAGCAGCGGCGCCAGGTGCCGGCTGTCATAGGCCAGCAGGATCACCGGGGCCGTCACGCCCGAGGCGCGCAGCTGGCGCACCAGTTGCAGCACGTGCATGTCGCCCACGTTGGCCGTGAGCAAGATCAGGTCGAAGTGAGCGCCTTGCTGCAGCACGTCCAGGGCCTTGCCCGCCCGGCTGACCCGTGTGATCTTGGGCGCGTGAACGAGGTTGAGGTTGGCGAACTCGCTGGTGATCAGGTCCTGCAGCTGCCCGTCCTGGGCCAGCAGGAAGGCGTCGTACATGCTGGCCACCAGCAGGATGTCGTTCACGCGGTTCTGGATCAGCTCCTGGAAGCCGGCGATGTGGTCGAAGCGGTAGCGGCTCATCAATTTCCTCGCGGGGCGGTGTTGCTGCGCTGGCTCGGGTCTCCTCGGCAAGGTAACACGGCAAGGCCCTCCTTCCCCCTGCAAGGGAGAAGGCACGGCCGGTTAGGCTGGGATGGGGGTTCTCCGCGTCCCTTTCATCTGCCGGAACCCTTGTTTTCCACCTTTCTGCTGGCGCCAGAAAGGTGGAGCCAAAGAGGCGCTTTTTCTCAACGGCTAGAGTCAGGCCACCTCACGGTGGCCTTCCGCTAGCCGCAGTTTGTCCTTCCTGAAGCCGTGTAGTTGGTTCGCGCTTCGCGCTTCACCCAGGTTCTGGTTCAGCCCTGACGGGCTTCACCTCGCGTATCTAACTCATCTTTGAGACTTCGAGCCCTCGTGTTCAAGCGGACTCTCGGATGTGTCACGCCCAACTCAAGCAAAGACCAATCGCCTCTGTGAGCTCTGTGCCCCTGTGTCTCCGTGGTGAAATACCGGACCAGCCTCAGCGCAGCAGCGTCACGGTCCTCGACTGGACCGTGTCCAGGTTGATCCCGAGCGAAATCACGTAGACGCCCGAGGCCAGGCCCGCCGCATCCCAGGTGAAGGCGTAATCGCCTGCCGGCAAGACACCGTTCTGCAGCACGGCCACTTCCTGGCCCAGCATGTTGTGCACGCTGAGCTTCACAAGAGAATGCCGGATCAGGTTGAGCGGAATCCGCGTCACGGGGTTGAAGGGGTTCGGATACGGCTGGCCCAAGCTGGCGCGCTGGGGCCGCGTGGCCGGGTACTCCGGCAAATGCGAGACATCCACCCAATCCAGCAGGGCCGGTACTCCGGGTCCGCCCAGCCAGCCCACGTCCGCCCGCACAGTGCCTTGTGCCGGCCAGGCTGCCCAACCGGGATTTTGGGGATCTTCCGGATCATTCCAACTGGGATCGGGATCCCCGGCGTCCACGCAGGGGGAATCCTCCGCCAGGAGGTACGGGATCTGCGCCCCCTGGGCGAAGCCGGGCTCCGCCACGAAGTTGCCGGTGCCCGCCCAGGGCTCCTGCAGACAGGAATATTCCAGACGCGTCTGCGGCTGCCAACGCGTGGACATGAGCTGAGTGTAAGTATTGTTGGCGCAGAGGATGTTGAGGAAACGAGTGGCAGGAATGTCGAGATATCCAAAACCTTCGATTAAAGAAGGCACGTCGCAGTTAACGATGGTCGCATTACTGACAAGGCCATCGCCATTCGAACCTGCCCATAACGCGTGGGTATAGGAAAAATCTGGGTCCGGCCACGACAACTGCTGGCGTACACTGTCGATCAGCACATTGTGAATGCGCAATTGCGGACCTGCGGCCACCAAGCCTGAACGTCCACCATGGATGATCACATTCCGGATCTCTACCTGCTGGAAGACCCCATTGATGCCGACGTGTAGGTTGCCATCGTCATTGTCTTCCAGTAGGCAGTCCTCCAGCACTAGGGAAGGCATCGGGCCGCTGTAGTACCCCACGGCCACTGTGGACCCCACCTCCGGGTCAAACCAGTCCGTCTTCCATTCCGGGGCGATGTTCGGCTGCTTGTTGTTTCGAAACACGCAACGGCGAAGTGTCAAGGTTCCCATAAATCCAGGGATGTAGGAAAAGACCCGGCCCCGATTCGGCGCAGGCCAAACATCCTCACCAGGAAGTGCCAAAATTGCCGGATAGTCATCCCCATCCAGCACCCAATTGTCCTGGAAGAGGCAGTCCTCGATCACTTGGTTGGGAGAATCCACCGGGTTATACGGCGGCGAAAAACGGAAGATGTCATGGCATGACATGCCATTATCACTCAGTAAACCGGCCCAAGCGCTGGTGTTCCGCTCAAAGCGACAATTGCGCATAGTCACGGCTCCGATACCTAATTGAGCGTACGATTGATCAGAATCGACGGAAAGTGTATCTCCAACAAAATTGTCGGTGTATGTCAGATTCTCCAATTGGCCCAAATGGTAATACTCGACCACAGGATCTATATATGACCCCAGACCAAGGATAGGACCATATGCGGCGATATTCTCCGTCACCAACAGATTCCGCGCATCAAACCAGGTGCCATACGCGGAGAACACGTCATTGCTATTTTCTGTGGGCAGAAGGCGGTTCCCGCGAACGGTCACATCGTCCAGGATCATCGAGTCGACGCATGTGAAGGAGAACATGGAGTTCCCACGAATGGTACAATTCTCTAACCGAAAATGCCTCGCTTCCGTATGGCTGTATCCACCCAGGGCAAGAATATTGGGCGCAACCCCATGCTGATCCACCATGGTGTTTCGAAGCCCTGAGACTTTCACTCGACTCGCGTAGGTATAAGAATTGGCTGTCATGACAAATGAATTTCCGCCATCCACTGCATTGTTTAGAAATGTCAAATCCTCAAGATACACGCTGTCCGCACCGGCCATCACATTAATTCCACCAAATACTGGAGCAGTCGCATTGATGTTTTGGGAAAAACAACAGTGATCCAATCTTACACTTTGTGGTAAAACAAACTGACCCGCTTCTTCAACCATTCGGGACCAAATACAGTATCCGTTGACATTGTATTCTCCATTGTTGCCCGTGAAGAGGCAATCCTTCAGTTCCACACGAGCGCGGGGTTCCAAGTGTACGGCCCCGCCCGTCCACTCACTCTCAATACCGCTACCATTGCGGCTAGCCCAGCCTCCGGTCAAGGTGAACCCATGGACCACTAGCCGGTTGTGACCATGCGAATGGACCTTGATCAGCGTGCCGGTATTGGTGCCGTCAAGGATGGTCTCTAGAATGTCTTGACTGTCCGCGGTTTGAGCGAAGCGCGAGAGGAGGGTCAGGTTGCGGTCCGGGATGTCCAGGTGCTCTTCGTAGCGCCCTGGATCCACCCAAATGGTGTCACAAGGGGGGAGCGCGGCCAGCGCGCCAAGAATTGTAGGCACATCGCCGGGAACGCGCAGCGACGTGGCCTGGGCGGGAACCCAGCAACCCAAAATCAGCATGAGCAGGACGCCGCGCATGGCGCTCTCCTAATGGGTTCGATCCCTCGCCTCGGACACACCGAACACAGGTCTGTGACTCCGTGGTGAAAGCCGTGCCGGGACAGCCGGCGGGCTTTACTTCACATAACCAGCCCGTCTTCGAGTCTTCAAGACTTCGTGTTCAAGCGGACTCTCGGATGCGTCACGCCCAACCCAAGCCAAGACCTATCCAGCCACTGTGCCCCTGTGGTGAAAAGAGCGACAGCCGCAGCCGCGTCATGGTTCTTGCCGGGGACCCTCGCCCAGGCGGCGGAACAGGCGCGACGGGGCCGTCTCGCGGCGGGCGGGGTCCGGGTCCTCCAGCTCGAGCACCAACTGTCTCACGTCGGCGGCAAAGCGGGTTCGATCTTCCGATTGACCGTCTGCCGGGCCTGACTCCACCACCGTCAGGGGAAGCCAGTCTTGGAAGGTCTCCAGTTCCGCCAGTGGGCCGGGCATTGGTCGCAGGTCGCCGGCGGGCCACGCCCAGCCGTCGGATAGGCAGTGCATGGCGGGATCCACCCAGCGCGGAACCTGTCCCACTGGACGACAGCCTAGCCCCGGCCCCACGCAGTGGGACCAATAGTTGCCGCTCCAATCCACCTGGCCGGACGGACGTAGACCGCGGGACTGGACGTAAGGCGCGTACGGGAACTGAACAAATTGGTTGCCGCCTTCGCAGAGGGCCAGGCGGGAATCCTGGAGCTGGATCAGGCCCCGGGAGCACAGGCCGTCCTGGCGCAGCAGATTGCCGGCGTCCGATTCCAGGTGCAGGTCCGAAGCCAGGGCCAGGATCTGGGTAGGAAAATCCGACAGACGCGAGCGCGTCAGCCGAACCTGGCTGTCCAGGGTCAGCAAGCCCAGGCCGGCCCCGCCGGTCGTGGCACGCCAATCGCAGCTGTCCAATCCAGGCTGCAGGGCCCGAACCCCCGCCAGGATCACCGGCGCAAAACTGCGCGTCTGGCTGCCATCAAAGCGGCAATTCCGCAGGGCCAGCTCGCCGCCCTGGACCAGCAGGGCACCCATCCGGGCCGGCATCTTGTCGCCGGCCCGGCTCAAGAACTCGTAATCGGCCAGGCGCGCACGACACTCCAACAGACAGAGCGGTCCCTGCAAGGCGGGGGACAGCCGCGTCGAATCCGCCTGCAGGCTGAGGCTCAGATGGCGGAAGCCCACGCCCTCCGCAAAGCCCTCGTGAATCAGCAACCCGTGGGCCTGCAGCGGAATGGCGCGCCGCGCCGCCGCTGGGCCGATCCAGCAGTCCCGCGCCGCGCCCAGCTCCGGTTGCTGGCTGCCCACCAGGGCCAGCCGGGCGCCGCCGGGCCGACCCAGCCGCAGGCTCCCGTGGGCGACCCGGGAGCCCAAGAACAACCGGGCCTCGGGCGCCAGGCGCAGCACCACGCCGTCGTCCACACGCAGCCGGGGCGAGCGGAAGTCCACCTCCCCCTGCCCTTCATACCAGCCGCGGGCCAGGCGCCGCCGATTCTGCGGGCCGCTCAGCTGCTGGACGGGATAGCGCGGCGTCCAGCCCACGTCCGCCTGGGTCAAGTCGAAATCCAGCGGCGCGCCGGGCGCGCCTGAATCCAGACAAGGAGAATCCCAGCGAAGTCGAAGGTCGCCGTGCGCAGGGTCCACCAGCCGGGCCGCGGGAATGGCGCGCAGGCCGCGCAACTGCGGTAGGCCGCCCAGTTGCGGCAGTTTGTAGGTGGAATCCGCCCCGCACGCGTCGCTCAAACACCACGCAGCCTCGAGTTGTGAGCGGGGAGCCAGCTGGAACCAGGTGACATCGCCGGGGGTCGCGGCGCTGAACAGGCAGGAATTCAACCGGGCCTGCGCGCCGGACTCCAGGCTCAGGAACGAACGGGCCGTGCGGGTCCAGAGCGTGCTGAACTGCAGAGTCAGTTCACCGCCGCTGAGCTCGATCAAGGCCCGCTCGTCGGCCCGTCCAGCGGAGCGCGCATCCTCCAGGCGGCAGTTCTTCAGCCACAAGCGGCCACCCGCCTCCACGCGCACCAGCGGCTCCTGCGAGCCCCGGCGCGCGCGCAGCCGGGCGTTCTCCAGCACCAGGCTGCCGCGGCAGACCAGGGCGGGTGCGGCGCCCGCCCACAGCTCCAGCCCGTCAAGGCACAAGCTGTCGCCGGCGGCCACCACCAGCGAGCGGCGCGCCTCCGCCGAGTGGGTCAGGATTGTCAGCAGGATGAGCAGGAAGGGAGTGGCTTTCACACAACCAAAAACGCAAGCTTTATCCATGCAGACAAGCCGTGATTGCCACCTTTCTGCTGGCGCCAGAAAGGTGGAGCCAAAGAGGCGCTTTTTCTCACCCGCCAGAGTCAGCCCGCCTCCCGGCGGGCTTCCGCTGGCGGCAGTTCGTCCTTCCTGCCACCGAGTAGTTGGTTCGCCTGACGGCTTCACCCAGGTTCTGGTTCAGCCCTGACGGGCTTCACCTCGCGTGACACAAATCGTCTTCGAGCCTTTGTGCCTTCGTGGGTAATGGGTCATAAGGGTGGTGCTGCCACAACCGAGGTCAAGTCCAAGACCTATTCAACCGCTGTGCCTCTGTGCCTCTGTGGTGAGGATCTGCTCCCCTCAGCCCCGGCTCAGGGCCGCCCGGCGAACTCGATCCGGTTGCCGTCGGGATCGGCCACGGCGAACATGGCGAAGACCGGACTGTACTCGGTGTAGGGCAGCAGGATGGTCAGGCCCGCGGCGGCCAGTGAATCGAAACTGGCCCGGATGCTCTCCGTGCCGAAGCAGGGCGCGATCTCGGCGACGGGTTCGTCCATCGGTCGGCTCAGCCGCCCCTCCTCCAGGTAGAGCGTCGCCCCGCCGCCCTGCAGCAGCAGGCCGGGCGGCATTTCTCCCGCCTCCTCGAAACCGAACTGCGTCTTGTAGAACTCGCGTGCGCCCTCCAAGTCGCTGACATAGACGGCCAGCACGTGGAGTTGGCGGACCTGGGTGGTGGGCATGGGCTCTCCTGTCGGCTGGGGCCAAGGGTTCAGCGGATCGGCTCCGGCGGCCCATCCAGCGCCTGGCGCACGCGCAGCGCCAAGTCGCGGATGGAAAAGGGCTTCTGCAGAAAGACCACGTGCGGATCCAGCACGCCGTGGTGGGCGATGACGTTGGCCGTGTAGCCGCTCATGTAGACGCAGCGCAGGCCCGGGGCCAGCTCCGCCAGGGCGGCGGCCAGATCGCGCCCGTTCATCTCGGGCATGATCACGTCCGTCAGCAGCAAGTCCACGCCCGCGGACTGGCGGGCCAACTCCAGAGCGGCGCGCGGATTGCCGCAGGCCAGCACCTGGTAGCCCAGCCCCTCCAACATGCTGCGGCAGAGGTTCAGGATGGCCGCCTCGTCCTCCACCAGCAGCACCGTCTCACCCCGTCCGCGCGGCGCTTCGCCGGCATCGCCGGCCGTCGGTTCCGCTTCGCCGCCCAGGGCCGGCAGATAGATCCGGAACGTCGTGCCCTGGCCGGGTTCGCTGTAGACATTGACGAAGCCCTGGTTCTGCCGCACGATGCCGTACACGGTGGCCAGGCCCAGGCCCGTGCCCTGGCCCAGCGCTTTGGTGGTGAAGAAAGGCTCGAAGAGGTGAGACAGCACCTCCTTGTCCATCCCGCAGCCGTCGTCGCTGACGGCCAGCAGAACGTAGTTGCCCGGCTGGCTGTCGGCGTGCTGATCGCAATAGGCCTGGTCGAAGTGGGCGGAGCGGGTCTCGATGGTGACCTTGCCCACGCCCCGAATGGCGTCCCGGGCGTTGACGCAGAGGTTGGCCAGGAGCTGGTCGAGCTGCGAGGGATCCATGTGCACGGTCAGGGGCGGCGCGCCGGGCCGCCAGCTCAAATCGATATCCTCGCCGATCAGGCGTTTGAGCATCTTCAACATGCCGGCGACGGTCTCGCTTAAGTCCAGTTTGCGCGGCGCCACGGCCTGCTTGCGCGCGAAGGCCAGCAGCTGGCGCGTCAAGTCCGCCGAGCGGCGGGCCGCCTTGTGGATTTCTTCCAGGTCCGCACGCACGGACTGCTCCGCCGGGACCTCCGCCAGCGCCAGCTCGGCGTGCCCGAGGATCACGCCCAGCATGTTGTTGAAGTCGTGGGCCACGCCCCCCGCCAGCCGGCCGATGGACTCCATCTTCTGCGCCTGCTGCAGTTGGTCGCGCAGCCGCGCCTGCTCCTGTTCGGCCTTGAGCCGCTCGCTGATGTCGATTCCGATGCCCGTGAAGTAGCTGCGCCCGCCGATGGTCACCGGCACGCCCGTCAGGTAGAAGGGGGCGCGACTGCCGTCCTTGCGGGTCAGCTCGGCCTCCACCTCGCCGTGGCCCTGGGTGCCCATCCGTTCCAGGGCGGCCACCACGCGCGTCCGGGTCTCCTCGTCGGGATACCAGTCCAGCACGCTGCGGCCCAGCAGCTCCTCGTCCGAAAAGCCGGTCCACTCGGAGTGCTTGCGGTTCCAGCGCACCAGCCGGCCGGATTCGTCGTAGAGGTAGATCATGCCCGGCACGCTGTCCAGCAGGGCCTGGGTGAACTCGCGCTCGCGTTGCAGGTCCTCCTCGGCGCGTTTCTGCTCCGTCACGTCCCGGGCGATCAGCAGCAGCAGCTCCTCGTCGCCCACCCGCAGGGTTTCGGCGGACAGGCGCATGTCGATCAAGGTCCCGTCCCGCCGCCGCACCCGGGCCTCCACGTCGCGCAAGTGGCCCTCGGCGCGCAGGCGGACCAGGAAGCGGTCGCGTTCCGCCGGGTCGGCCCAGAGCTTCAACTCCCGCGAGGGGCGCCCCACGGCCTCGGCCCGCGTCCAGCCCAGCTGGCGCGTGAAGCCTTCGTTGACCTCCACCAGCCGGCCCGTGGCCGGATCCGACAGGCTGATGGCGTCCGGCGAGGCACGGAAAGCACCGGCGAATTTCTCCTCCGATAGGCGCAGGGCGGCCTCCGCGGCCTTGCGCTCGCTGATGTCCACGTCCATGCAGACGAAGCCCGGCTCGCCCTCGCCCATGGGGATGGCGAAGGTGGTGGAGAGCAGCCAGCCCGCGTGCCCGTCCCGGTGGTGAAAGGGCGATTCAAAGGGCCCACAGGGCTGGCCCGTGGCCTCGATTCGGGCCAGCATCTCCCGGAAGGCCGCGCCCTCCGCGGGCGAGTAGAGCAGGTCCTCCAGGGTGCGCCCCAGGGCCTCGCCGGCACTCCAGCCGAACAGGGTCTCGGAGGCCCGGTTCCAGAAGCGCACGCGGCCCTGGCGATCGAACCACTGGGTGGCCACGTGGGGCGTGTTCTCCAGCGTGGCCAGGAGCTGGGCCTGGCTGAGCCGCAGGGCGTCCTCCGCCCGGCGGCGCGGGGTCAGGTCGCTCAGCGTGAGGTGCAGCAGGCGACGCTTCCCGGCGCATAGGGGCATCAGCTGGACCTCGGCCATCCAGCGGCCGCCGTCCGGCCGCTGGTGGAGCCACTCGAAAACGGCCAGTCCCCCGGCTTCGGCCTCCTGGACGCGCCGCGCCAGTGCCGTTCGCGAGTCCTCGCCGCCGGGCTGGTCGGGCGCCAGCAGCTCCAGCAGCGGGCGGCCCCGCAGCGCCGCCCCGTCAGGCCAGCCGTAGAGGCGGGCCGCCGCCGGATTGGCCGCCAGCAATTCCAGGTTGAGCGGATCGAGGATCACCAGCGGCAGGGCGGATTGCGTGAACAGGTCGTCCAGCAGTCCGGCGGGCAGGGCGGGGGCAGGCTGGGCAGCGGACATGCGCGGGTTCCTTCCCTGTCACGGTCTCGGGAGTGCTGGTCTTGTTATCGGTCGCCGAAGCGTTGATGGTTCCATTCTTGTTATCGGTCGCCGGAGGCCGGGACAACAGGAGCAAAAAGCGGCGCCCCCAACCGGGAGCGCCGCCGCACAATCAGGATCGACCCGGGCTTAGACGATGCCCTGGTCCAGCATGGCGCCGGCGACCTTGAGGAAGCCCGCGATATTGGCACCCACCACGTAGTTGCCCGGGTGGCCGTAGGTCTCGGCGGCCGTGTAGCAAGCTTCGTGGATGCTCTTCATGATGCGATGCAGGTGGGCGTCCACCTCTTCGCGACTCCAGGACATGCGCAGGCTGTTCTGGCTCATTTCCAGGCCGCTGGTGGCCACGCCGCCGGCGTTGGCCGCCTTGCCCGGGGCAAACAAGACCTTGTTGGCGTGGAAAATTTCCACCGCTTCCGGCGTGCAGGGCATGTTGGCGGCTTCCACCACCGCGATGCAGCCGTTGGCCACCAGGGTCTTGGCGCTGGCGGCGTCCAGCTCGTTCTCGCAGGCGCTGGGCATGGCCACGTCGACCTTGACTTCCCACGGACGCTTGCCGGGCACCCAGGTCACGCCGAACTTGTCCGCGTACTCCTTGGCGCTCTTGCGGTAGACGGCCCAGAGCGTGCTCATGAACTCGAGCTTCTCGCCCTTGATGCCGTCGGGATCATGCACGTAGCCGTACTCGTCGCCCAGGGTGACGACCTTGCCGCCCAGCTCGTTGATCTTTTCGACGATGAAGGTGCCCACGTTGCCGTAGCCGGAGATGGAAACGGTCTTGCCCTTGAGGTCCTGGCCCTTCTTCTTCAGCATCTCCTCCAGGAAGTACACGGCGCCGTAGCCCGTGGCTTCCGGGCGGATGAGGCTGCCGCCCCAACCGATGCCCTTGCCCGTCAGGACGCCCGTGAACTCGTTGCGCAGGCGCTTGTATTGGCCGAACATGAAGCCGATCTCGCGGCCGCCCACGCCGATGTCGCCCGCCGGCACGTCGGTGTTGGGGCCGATGTGGCGGGACAGCTCGGTCATGAAGCTCTGGCAGAAGCGCATCACTTCGTTGTCGCTCTTGCCCTTGGGCTGGAAGTCGGAGCCGCCCTTGCCGCCGCCCATGGGCAGCGTGGTCAGGCTGTTCTTGAAGACCTGCTCGAAGGCCAGGAACTTGAGGATGCTCAGGTTGACAGTGGGATGGAAGCGCAGGCCGCCCTTGTAGGGGCCGATGGCGCTGTTCATCTCGATGCGGTAGCCGCGGTTGACCTGGACCTTGCCCTGATCGTCCACCCAGGGCACCCGGAACATGACCACGCGCTCGGGCTCCACCATGCGCTCCAGAATGGCATTCTGCTCAAATTCCGGATGGCGAGCCAGCACGGGCTCCAAGGAGGTCAGAACTTCCTCGACCGCCTGATGGAATTCAGGCTGTCCCGGATGATGAGTCTTCACACCATCCAGTATTTTGCTGATATACGCACTGCTCACGGGTCTCTCCTCTTCGTTAACCCGTTGTCAACCGGGCCGCTGTTGGCCCACCTGATGTCAAGCTCCCCGTGGGGAGCCAGGAGTCTGCCTGTTAAGCAAGGAACAGGACCGGTTTTCAGACCCGCGTCCTGGATGCGGGGCAAAGGTAGTTCCGTCCTCTCCTTTGCGCAAGGCGGCCGCCCGCTCACGGCACTCGGAAATGAACCAATTTCCCGGCCCCGAGCCGGGGCAGACACCCGGGCGCCGCCCCGGAATCATGAAAAAGGGAAGCCGACAGAGCCGGCTTCCCTTGTTAGACCCTCAGCAGGAGTCCCGCTGTGAACTCCGTCTTTGTTCAGGAAATCAAACCGTCGCGGCGCAGCAGGGCCTCGGGATCCGGCTGGCGGCCCCGGAAGGCCACGTACAGATCCATCGGATGCGCGCTGTTGCCCCGGCTCAAGATGTGGGCGCGGAAGCGCTCGGCCGTGGCCGGGTTGAACAGCCCCTCCTCCAGGAAGGCCTCGAAGGCGTCGGCATCCAGCACCTCGGCCCACTTGTAGCTGTAATAGCCGCTGGAATAACCGCCGGCGAAAATGTGGCTGAAGGCCGTGGACGTGGACGTGCCCGGCACGGGGGCCAGCACGCGCGTTCGCTCGAGTTCGCGCAGCTCGAAGGCCTCCAGGTCCTCCTGCAGATCCTGTTCCTTGCCGTGCCAGGCCATGTCCAGCAGACCGAAATTCAGTTGCCGCAGGCACGTGTAGCCCGCCTGGAAAGTCCGCAGCGCCCGCACTTTCTCGATCAGCTCCGCCGGGACGGGCTCGCCGGTCTGGTAGTGGCCGGCGAACAGCGCCAGGGCCTCGTGCTCGGTGGTCCAGTTCTCCATGATCTGGCTGGGCAGCTCCACGAAATCCCAGTAGACCGAGGTGCCGCCCATGGACTGGTACGTGCACTCCGAGAGCAGGCCGTGCAGGGCATGGCCGAATTCGTGGAATAGCGTGCGCACCTCATCCAGCCGCAGCAAACTGGGGCGCTCGGGGGAGGAGGGCGTGAAGTTGCAGACGATGCCCGCGTGGGGCCGGGTGGGCGAGCCGCGCCAGAGGCCCTGGTCGCGCAGGCCGGTCATCCAGGCGCCGCCCTGCTTGGTGTCCCGCGGGAAGAGGTCGACGTAGAACAGGCCCACCAGCGCGCCAGCGCGACTCACCTTGAAGACGCGCACGTCCTCGTGCCAGGTGGAGATCTCCTTGCGCTCCTCGAAGTCCAGCTGGTAGAGGCGGGTCGCCACCTGGAACATGCCCTCGAGCACGCGCTCCAGCGGGAAGTAGGCGCGCAACACCTCCTCGTCGAAGTCGAACAGGTGCTTCTTGAGCTGCTCGCTGTAGTAGGCGAAATCCCAGGGCCGCAGCTCCTGCAGGTCGTCCTGCTTCAGGGCGAACTCGCGCACCTGGGCCACGTCGCGTTCCGCCGCCGGGCGCGAGGCCGCCAGCATGCGGTCCAGGAAGCCCAGCACCTCGCCCGGGTGGCGGGCCATCCGCTCCTCGAGCACGTAGTGCGAATGCGTGGCGTAGCCCAGCAGCTTGGCGCGCTCCTGGCGCAGGGCGACGATGCTGCGGATCAGCGGCCGGTTGTCCAGCTCGCCGCCCAGGGCCCGGCTGTTGTAGGCACGCCACATCTGCTCGCGCAGCGGCCGGCGCGCGCTGTAGGTCATGAACGGGATCATCGACGGGGCGTGCAGCGTGGCCACCCAGCCCTCCTTGCCGCGCTTGGAGGCCTCGTGGGCCATGGCCGCGCGGGCGGATTCGGGCAGGCCGGCCAAGTCGGACTCAGCCGTCAGATGCAGCTCCCAGGCGTTGGTGGCCTTGAGCACGTTCTTGGAGAACTGCGGGCTCAGGGTGGACAGCTCCTGGTCGATGGCCCGCAGGCGGGCCTTCTTCTCCTCGGGCAGCAGGGCGCCGTTGCGCGTGAAGCCCAGCCAGGTCTTCTCCAGCAGGCGCAGGGACTCCGGGTCCAGGCCCAGCCCGGCACGCTGGCTGTGGACGGCCTCGATCCGCGCGAACAGCACGGGATCCAGGCTCAGATCGGACTCCAGCTCGGCCAGGAGCGGGCTGATCTGGTCGGAGAGGGCGTGCAACTCGGGCGTGCCGTGGGCGCCGAAGAGCAGGAAGTAGACGCCGGCCACCAGTTCCAGATCCTCGTTGGCGCGCTCCAGCGCGACGATGGTGTTCTGGAAATCCGGTGGGGCGGGGTTGGACTTGATGGCCTCCACCCGGGCGCGCGTGCGCTGCAGGCCTTCCCGCACGGCGGGCAGGTAGTGCTCCACGGCGATGCCGTCGAAGACCAGGCTCTTGAACTCGTCGTCCGCCACCTGGAAAGGGGCGAAGGGATCGGTGGATTGACTCATGAGGGGTCCCGTCTATCTAATGGTGGATTTCAAACGAACCATCCAAAGCAGACACGAAGCTCACGAAGAGAACGAAGAACACGGAGCATTGGGAGGCAGGTTGCCCGGGGTGTTCATGGAGCGGATCTCAATCCAATTGCACCTTCGTGCTCTTCCCGTGGCATCGTGGACTTCGTGTCCCTTCCTGTCCGCGCTCGCTACAAGTGCAGGGCGCGGTCGCCCGTGGCGGCCAGGGCCGCCTCCTTGATGGCCTCGGCATAGGTGGGGTGGGCGTGGCAGATCCGCGCCACGTCCTCCGCCGAGGCCTTGTACTCCAGTGCCGTCACGGCCTCGGCGATCAGGTCCGCCGCCCGCGGGCCGATCATCTGCACGCCCAGGATCTCGTCGGTCTGCGCATCGGCCAGGATCTTCACGAAGCCCTCTTTCTCCCCGGCGGCCCGGGCCCGGCCCAGCGCCATGAAGGGGAAGACGCCCTTCTTGAAGGCCCGGCCCTGGGCCTGCAGATCGTTCTCCGAGAAGCCCACCGCCGCCACTTCGGGCCAGGTGTAGACCACGCCGGGAATCAGGTGGTGGTTGAGCGCGGGCTTCTGACCGGCCAGGATCTCGGCCACGAAGACGCCCTCCTCCTCGGCCTTGTGGGCCAGCATGGCGCCGCCGATCACGTCGCCGATGGCGTAGATGCCGGGGACCTTTGTTTGCAGCTGCCCGTCCACGGGCAAGAAGCCCCGGGCATCCGTGGCCAGGCCGGCGGCCTCGAGGTTCAGGCCCTGGGTGTTGGGCTTGCGCCCGATGGCCACCAGGCAGTAGTCGGCCTTGAGGGCCAGCTCCTTGCCCTTGGCCGAGACGGCCTCCACCAGCACCTCGTCGCCCTGGCGCTCCACCTTGCCCACCCGCGCGCCCAGGTGGAACACGAAGCCCAGCTTCTTCAGGCTGCGCTCCAGCTCCTTGCCCAGCTCGCTGTCCATCCCGGGAATGCAGCGTTCCAGCGCCTCCACCACCTCCACGCGCGTGCCCAGCCGGGCGAACACGCTGCCCAGCTCCAGCCCGATCACGCCCGCGCCGATGATCAGCAGCCGCTTGGGAATCTCGGGCAGATTGAGGGCCTCGGTGGACGAGATGATCCGCTCCTTGTCGATGCGGCAGAAGGGCAGGTCCAGCGGCTTGGAGCCCGTGGCGACGATCACGTGCCGGCTCTCCAGCTCGGTGGTGCCCGCGGGCCCGTCCACGGCCACGCGCTTCGGCGCAAGGAAGCGGCCGACGCCCTGCAGGCGCGTGATCTTGTTCTTCTCCATCAGCTTGTCGATGCCCAGCGCGGTGAGCTGCACGACCTTGTCCTTGCGCGCCCGCATGGCCGCCCAGTCCACGCGCAGGTTGTCCAGCAGGATGCCGTGGTTGCCATAGCTCTTGGCCGCCTCGTGGAAGCGCTCGCTGGAATCCAGCAGCGCCTTGGAGGGAATGCAGCCCACGTTGGTGCAGGTGCCGCCCAGCCGTTCGTACTGTTCCACCAACGCCACGCTCATGCCCAGCTGGGCGCAGCGGATGGCCGCCACATAGCCGCCCGGCCCGCCGCCGATCACCGTCACATCTACCTTCATCCGATCCACCTCGTACGTTTGCGGCTTTTGGGCCGCCCTTCTTGCAGAACCAACCACAGAGACACGGGGACACAGCCAGCAGGAGCTTGTGAGGCCGAACCGTCCACCGGAGAGTGACTGCGGCTGCACTCCAGTCTCAATCCCGGTCTCTTGCTGTGCCTCCGTGCCTCTGTGGTTCTTTGCCGGAGCATGGCCCTCAGACCTTGAGCAGGAGCCGCACCGGCTCCTCCACCAGCTCCTTGATCCGTTTGAGGAAGCCCACGGACTCGCGGCCGTCGATCAGCCGGTGGTCGTAGGAGAGGGCCAGGTACATCATGGGCCGGATCACCACCTGGCCATTCACGGCCACGGGCCGGTCCTGGATGGCGTGCAGGCCGAGGATCGCACACTGGGGCGGGTTGAGGATCGGCGTGGAGAGCAGGCTGCCGAACACGCCGCCGTTGGAGATGGTGAAGGTCCCGCCCGTCATCTCCTTGATGGTGATGCGGTTCTCCCGGGCGCGGCCCGCCAGGCGGGCGATCTCCGCCTCCAGTCCGTCCAGGCCCAGTCCCTGGGCGTCGCGGATCACGGGCACCACCAGGCCCTTGGGCGCGCTCACGGCGATGCCCAGATCGACGTAGCCCGGCTCCACCAGCTCCTCACCCTCCAGCCGGCTGTTCACCGTCGGAAACTCCTGCAGCGCGCGCACGGCGGCGGCGGCGAAGAAGCTCATGAAGCCCAGATCCACCGAATGCAGCTCGCGGAAGCGCTCGCGCCAGCTCGCTCGCAGGGCCTTCACCGCGCTCAGGTCCGCCTCGTTGAAGGTGGTGAGCATGGCGGTCTGGGTGCGCACGGCCACCAGACGCTGGGCCAGTTTCTGGCGCAGCGGGCTGACGGGGCTGCGGGTCTCGCTGCGCGCGGACGGGGCGGCCGGTGCCGCAGCGACCGGGGCCGGAGCCGCCACGGGCTGGGCGGGCTCGGCGGACTCTGCGTGAGACGCAGCCAGCACGTCGGCCTTGGTGATCCGGCCGGCCTTGCCGCTGCCGGTCACCTGGGCGGGATCCAGGCCCCGCTCGTCCAGCAGCTTGCGCGCCGCCGGGGAGGTCCCGGAGACGACGGCGGAGGCGGGAATCGCCGGCTGCGGGGCGGGGGCTGCCTTCGGCGCAGGCGCCACAGCCGGTGCCGGGTCGCCCGCGGCGGCGGTCTCGATTCGCCCGGCCACCTGCCCCACTCGGGCCGTGCTGCCGGCGGGCAGCTCCACGCGCAGGATGCCCGGCGCAGGGGCCGCCACCACCAGCGTGGCCTTTTCGGACTCCAGCTCGAGAATCTCCTCGTCGGCCTCCACGGCCGCGCCATCGGGCTTTAGCCAAGCGGCCACCACCACTTCGGTGATGGACTCACCCGGACTGGGAATGAGAATGTCCATGCTCGGCATCCTTTCGCACCCGCCTCGCCGCCGGAACTTGCGTCAGGCGAAGGCCTTGTCCACCAGCAATTTTTGTTCGGTTCGATGGCGCACGCTGACCCCCGTCGCCGGGGCCGCGGCTGCGCGCCGGGAGACCAGTTCCAGCGGCCGCAGGCGGAAGCTGCGCTGCAGCCAGCTCCAGGCGCCCATGTTTTCCGGCTCCTCCTGCACCCAGAGCCAGCGCGTGGCCTTGGGCCAGCACTCCAGGGCCGCGGCCAGCCGGGCTTCGGGCAGGGGCGCCAGCTGTTCCAGCCGCAGGATGGCCACGTCCTGCCGCCCCTCCTCCGTCCGGCGGGCCTCCAGCTCGTAGGACAGCTTGCCGCTCACCAGCAGGACGCGGGTCACCCGGTCCGGATCCGCCGTGCGGTCGTCCAGCACCTCCTCGAAGCGCGTTCCCGGACCGAAGTCCGCCAGCGGGCTGACGCAGGCCGGCAGGCGCAGCAGGCTCTTGGGCGCGAAGACGATCAGTGGCACGCGGAAGGGCCGCTTGAGCTGCCGGCGCAGCAGGTGGAAGAAGTTGGCCGGCGTGCTGACGTTGGCGCACTGCAGGTTGGCCCCGGCGCAGAGCTGGAGGAAGCGCTCCATCCGGGCGCTGCTGTGCTCGTGACCCTGGCCCTCGTACCCGTGGGGCAGCAGGCAGACCAGCCCGCTGTGCTGGTGCCACTTGGTCTCGCCGCAGCTGAGGAACTGGTCGAAGATGATCTGCGCGCCGTTGGCGAAGTCGCCGAACTGGGCCTCCCAGAGGGTCAGGCCCGCCGGCGTGGCCGTGCTGTAGCCGTAATCGAAGCCCAGCACGCCGTACTCGTTCAAGGGCGAATTCAGCACCGTGAAGGGCGCCTGGCCGGGCTCCAGCCGGGCCAGCGGCACCAGCCGCTCGGCGGAATCCTCCAGCGTCAGCGCGGCGTGGCGGTGGCTGAAGGTGCCGCGCACGCTGTCCTGGCCGGAGAGGCGGACGGGATGGCCCTCGCGCAGCAGCGTGGCGTAGGCCAGGCTCTCCCCCAGCGCCCAGTCCAGCGCCCGGCCCTCCTCCAGCAGCGCGCGCCGCTGTTCGAAGAGCCGGCGTGCCTTGGGAATGACCTTCAGTTCCGCGGGCACGTCCAGCAGCCGGCGGCCGGTCTCGCGCAGGACGTCCAACTCCACGCCGGTCTCCGGGGAGGGCTGCTGAAAATCCTCGGGCCGCGCACTGCGCAGGCCGTGCCAGACCCCGCCCAAGTGTTCGCGCCGCGGGACCACTTTCAGGCCGGCGGCGGCGGCCAGCTCGGTCTCCATCTCCTCGCGGAAGGCGCGCTCGATCTCGCGGGCCTCCAGTTCGCTCATGGCGCCGGATTCCACCAGCTGCCGCCGGTAGATCTCCAGCGCGTCGGGGTGCCGGCTGATGGCCTCGTAGAGCAGGGGCTGGGTGAAGCGCGGCTCGTCGCCCTCGTTGTGTCCGTGTTTGCGATAGCCCAGGATGTCGATGAACACGTCGCGCCCGAACTCCTGGCGGAACTCCAGCGCCACTTCCACGGCGTGGATCACGGCCTCCACGTCGTCGCCGTTCACGTGGAAGACGGGCGAGAGGGTGACCTTGGCCACGTCCGTGCAGTAGGTGCTGCTGCGCCCCTCCAGATAGCCCGTTGTGAAGCCCACCTGGTTGTTCAACACCAGGTGAATGGTCCCGCCCGTGTGGTAGCCGGGCAACTGGGACATCTGCAGCACTTCGGCCACCACGCCCTGCCCGGCCACGGCGGCGTCGCCGTGGAGCAGGATCGGCGCGATGCGGCGGGCGTCGCCCTCGTGGCGGAACTCGAGCTTGGCGCGCACGATCCCCTCCACCACGGGATCCACGGCCTCGAGATGCGAGGGGTTGGGCGCCAGGCTCAGGTGCACGCTGCGGCCGCCGGGCAGCTGGCGGTCGTTGGAGTAGCCCAGGTGATACTTCACGTCGTTGGTGAAGTCCACGTCCTCGTAGTCCAGGTCCTGGAACTCGGCGAAGAGCTGGCGCAGGGGCTTGCCCAGCACGTTGGCCAGCACGTTCAGGCGCCCGCGGTGCGGCATGCCGATCACGAACTCGCGGATGCCCAGCCCGGCGCCCAGCCCCAGCACGGCGTCCAGGGCGGGAATCACCGCGTCCACGCCCTCGATGGAGAAGCGCTTCTGCCCCACGAAGCGCGTGTGCATCAGCTTCTCCAGCAGGACCGTGCGCGTCAGCATCCGGTAGACCTGGCGCCGCTCCTCGGGCGTCCAGGCGCGCTGGTTGCGCGTGCGCTCCATCCGCTCCTGCAGCCAGGCCACCACCCGCGGGCTGCGGATGAAGCGGTACTCCACGCCCACGCTGCGGCAGTAGGTCTCCTCCAGGTGGGCGACGATCTCGCGCAGGGGGGCGGTGCCCAGGCCCAGGCTCTGGCCGGCGTGGAAGGGCCGCTCCAGATCCTCCGGCCCGAGGCCGAAGGTGGCCAGGCCCAGGTCCGGCGCGTAGCGGCGCCGGCTGCGGACGGGGTTGGTGCGCGTGAACAGATGGCCGCGCTGGCGGTAGCCCTCGATCAGGGCCAGCACGCGGCTCTCGCGCTCGAAGTCCTCGCGCACCCGGCGGACGGGTTCGCTGCAGGCGGTCTCTGAGTCCGGCCCGGCGGCGGCCAGGGCCTCCGGCGCCCGGCGGGCGAACTCGAAGCCCTCGAAAAAGCGCTGCCAGTCGGCGGGCAGCGCGGCGGGGTCCTGGAGATACTGCTGGTAAAAAGCGTCCAGGACGCGCGGTTCGGCCTGGTGAAGCCAGGGAGCTGGGCTCATGAGGGGCGCTTGCCTTTCCATTCCTAGGTTGCCGACGCGGAAAAAACCTAGCGAAGGGGGGGCTGAATTTCCTGCTGGACAGGGGCTTGCGGCTGGATTTAACAGGTGCCGCGGGGGACTCGCACCACAGAGACACAGAGGCACAGAGCAAAAGTGGAAGAGACAGAATGGCTGCCGCCTTCCTCAGCTGATCCCGCCGCATGTTGGTGAGAACCCGCACCGGTAACGCCAAGTCCACCCAATCGAGCGGCACGCCCGTCCGTTCCCTCGGCCGTTCCACCTTGTTCGGCGCTGAAGATCCTACCCAATCAAAATCTTCCTTTCCTTTATCCGTCTCTGAGCCTCTGTGTCTCTGTGTTGAGTCTGGCTTCTGATGTTGAGTTTGGCTTCCGTGGTCACCAAGGAGACTCCATGCCCGTCCGCATCCACTCCGAGATCGACCCGCTGCGTACGGTGCTGCTGCACCAGCCGGGTTTCGAGCACCGCAAGACCGTGCCCTGGAACAAGGACGCCCTGCTCTTCGACGACATCCTGGACCTGGACGCCGCGCGCCAGGAGCACAAGGACTTCTCCCTGCTGCTGGCCCAGCACGGCGTGGAGGTGCTGTTCCTGATGGACCTGCTCAAGGAGATCTGCGCCGACCCGGCCCAGCGTCGGGGCGTCTACGAGGCGCTGATCCCCGCCGCCGTGCTGGCCAAGGTGGACCTGCGCCAGCTGCAGCCCTGGCACCTGGTGCACGGCTTCCCCGACGAGGCCTGGCTCAGCTCGCGCTCCCTGGTCCAGCCCCTGCCCAACCTCTACTTCCAGCGCGACCCGGCCTTCGTGGTGCCCGGCGCGCTGGTGATCGGCCACCCCTGCTGGCCGGCCCGGCGGGCGGAGAGCCTGCTGGTGCGCGAAGTCTTCCGCCGCCACCCGCGCTTCCAGGAACTGACGATCTGGGACGGCCTGCTGGATCTGCCCGGCGCCCACGTGGAGGGCGGCGACGTGCTGGTGCCCGACGAGCGGACCGTGCTGGTGGGGATCAGCGAGCGCACCACCGAGTCCGGCGCCGAGGCGCTGGCGGCCTGGCTCTTCGCGCACACGCCCGTGCGCCGGCTGCTCAAGATCTGGCTGCCCGCCAAGCGCGACTTCATGCACCTGGACACGGTGCTGACCTTCCTGGACCGCGGCCGCATCCTGACCATGCCCTACCTGTGGGAGCGGGCCGACCTCTACGCACGGATCGCCGAGGAGGCCCAGCGGCTCTGCGAACGGCTGGGCCATCCCTACACGGGGCCGCTGCCCGAGGAGCTCTTGGCCGGCACGCGGCTGGAGGTCGTGCACGACGACGGCCGCCGGGAGCGCCACCCGCGCGTGCTGGACGGCCTGGCGGAGTGCGGGCTGATCGAGCCGGACTGGACCGTGACCGTGGGCGGATCGGCCGGGCAGTTCGCCCGGGCGGAGGCGCACATCGTGGCCGCCCTGCGCGAGCAGTGGAACGACGCGGCCAATACCTTCGCCTTGAAGCCGGGCCAGGTGCTCTGCTACGACCGCAACATCGGCACGCTGCGGGCGCTGGAAGAGGCGCACGTGGAGGTGGTGAGGTTCGCGGGCAGCGATCTGGTGCGCGGGCGGGGCGGAGCCCGCTGCATGACCTGCCCGCTCTGGCGCGAATAACCGGGCGGGTCTCAGTCCTGCGCCAGCGCCTGGCGGATGAGTCCGGGGCGGTTGCTGGTCAGCCAGTCCAGGCCCCAGTCGCGCAATTGCCGCGCCCGGGCGGGCTCGTCCACGGTCCAGGCCCCCAGCTCAAGCCCGGCGCCCCGCACGGCGCGGCACAGCTCGTCCGTCAGCCCGGCCTGCTCCAGATCCAGCCCGTGAAACCCGGCGGCTTGCGCGCCGCGCAGCCAGCCTGCCAGGGTGCGCGGCGCGGGCGGCCGGGACGCCGCGCGCAGCCAGAGCAGCGGCAGGGCGGGCGCCTGACAGCGCGCCTCCAGCAGGGTCTCCCGGCGGAAAGCGAGCACGCGCACGCGCTCAGAGCGCCCGGCCAGGGCCTCCAGCAGCGGCCCCACCTGTTCCGGCCCCTCCTTCAGCTCCAGCAGCAGCCAGCGGTCCGGCGGGCGCAGGGCAAGCAATTCGTCCAGCAGCAGGGGAGCTTCCGCAGGCAGCTCCGGCCGTCGGGCGCACGCGTTGAGGGATCGGCGCGAGTTCTGGTCCAGCCGGGCCACCCGGCGCCGGTCCCCGCAGCAGCGCCACAGATCCGCGTCGTGCTGCAGCAACAGGCGGTCGTCGGCCATCCGCCGCAGGTCCACCTCCACGCCGTCCGCCCCCTGGCGCCACGCTTCGCGCAGGGCCGCGGCTGTCTGTTCGGGGAAGTCGGCCGAAGCGCCCCGATGGGCGATGACGCGCATTTAAGGCTCCGCCAGCCAGGCCCGGATGGCCCGGGCCGCCCCGCCCGCGGCGCAGTCCGCCACCACCGGGAAGCGCTCGCGCAGCTCCGCCGGGGCGTTGGCCACCACGGCGGCGGCGCCGGCCCACTCCAGCAGGTCCAGGTCGTTGTGGTCGTTGCCCAGGGCGCGACAGGCGGCGGCCGGGATGCCCAGCTGGTCCACCAGCAGGCGGGCGGCGCCCCCGGATTTGCAGATCTCGCGCGGCTGCAGCTCGATCCAGAGCGTGCGGCCGTCCAGCGGGCTGGTGGAATGCAAGACGCGCAGGTCGGGCAGCGCCGCGCTCAGGCGCGCCGGCCAGTCCGACTCCGCCGGGGCGAACACCAGGAACTGGCTGGCCCCGTCCGCGAAGCCCGCCGCCGGATCCGCCGTGCAGAGCGGTCGACCGTGCGTTCGGTTGCGCTCCAGCCGCTGGTCGAAGTCCGTCCCGTCCGCCGCGCGCCGCCGGTAGGCGAACTCGTGGCTGTGGGGCGCGGGGGCGTGGATGCTGTAGGAGAGCGGCAGCTCGTCCAGCCGGGCGGCCAGTTCGCGCACCCGCGCGCCGCTCAGGCCGACCTGGGTGGTACAGGCCCCGTCCGGCCAGCGCAGGTGTCCGGCGCCGCTGGCGAAGATCAGCCAGTCCAGGGGCGCCTCCGGCGGCAGGACCTTGCGGGCGTGGTGCAGCGAGCGGCCCGTCACCACCACGCGTGTGACGCCGCGCCGCCCCAGCTCCTCCAGGGCCGCCAGATTCTCCGGGTGGATGCCCCGCACGGGGTCCCGCAGAGTGCCGTCCAGATCCGTGCAAAAGGCCCGCATGCGCTCCCCCTGGTTGACGATTGGGCGGTCGTATCCCGAGGATCCGCCCGCGGACATCAGGCCAGCCGGCGTGGCACGCGCTCGCTGATCCCGGTGAGGATCTCGTAGGGAATGGTGCCCTGCCAGCGGGCCAGGTCCTCCACGCGGATCTGCTCGTCCGCCTGGCTCCCCACCAGCACCACCTCGTCGCCGTTGTAGGCCGTCCCCGCCGGCCCCAGGTCCACCATCAGCTGGTCCATGCAGATGGCCCCCACCACGGGGCAGCGCCGGCCGCGGATCAGCACCTCGGCCCGCCCCGTCATACCGCGCGGATAGCCGTCGCCGTAGCCCACGGGCACGGTGGCCAGGCGCGTGCGGCAGGGCGCGCGCCAGAGGTGGCCGTAGGACACGCCGGCCCCGGCCTCCACCACCTTGAAGTAAACGACGGCGCTGGTCCAGCGCAGGGCCGGCCGCGCCTCGGGCAGCCAGGCCTGCTCCGCCGAGTGCTGCACGCCGTAAAGCAGCAGGCCCGGGCGCACCAGGTCCAGGGCCGTGTCCGGCCGGCGCGCGGCGGCGGCGGAGTTGGCGATGTGCCAGCGGCACTCCGCCGGCAGCAGGTGGCCGGCCTGGCGGCGCAGCTCGCACAGGCGCGCCAGCGGCGCGTCCATCCGGGCCGGATCCGCGTGGTCGGCGTTGGCGAAGTGCGAGTAGACGCCGGCGATCTCCAGCCGGTCCAGCCCGGCGCAGACCTCCAGAAAGGCCGCGCCCCCCGCGGCGTGGACGCCAATGCGCTCCATGTCCGTGTCGATCTTCAGGTGGACACGGGCCCGGCGCGCCCGGCCGTCGGCGGCCTCCAGCGCCCGTAAGCGCTCCTGCACCAGCCGGGCCTTGTGCGGACTGGAGACGGTCATCTCCAGCCGGTAGTCGAGATAGGCCGGGATCTGGTTCTCCACCAGGCCGCCCAGCACCAGGATCGGGCATTCCAGACCTTCGCGGCGCAGGAGGATCCCCTCCTCCACGAAGCCCACGGCCAGGCCGCCCGCCCCCGCCGCCAGGAAGGCCCGGGCCGCGGCCAGCATGCCGTGGCCGTAGCCGTTGGCCTTGACCACGGCCAGCACGCCAACCGGCCCCAGCCCGCAGCGAGCGCCCAGGGCGCGCAGGTTGTGCTCCAGCGCGGCGGGATCGGTCCAGACCTGGGTGGGCCGCAGGGGCAGGCAGGGTTGGGCGTGGTCGATGTGGTACTCGCTCAAGAAACTCATCGCGTCGTCTCCCCGCTCGCCAGCCCGTTTTCCGCCCCGCCTCCGTCCGCTGTGGCGGCCTGCCACCCGCGCAGCAGCTGCTCGCGCAGCTCGGCCTCCGGGCGCGTGGCGTCCAGCCGCAGGACGGGCTCGCGCTCGCCCAGGCCGCGCAGCCACGTGCGCTGCCGGCGGGCCAGCTGCCGGGTGCGCAAGGTCAGGCGCGCGGCGCAGCCCGCCAGATCCAGTTCGCCCGCCAGCAGCGCTTCCACCTCCTCCACGCCCACGCTGCGCAGGGCGTGGCCCGTGCGGGGCACGCCGGCGGCCAGGGCCGCGCGCAGCTCGTCCACCATGCCCGTCTCCAGCAGCTGGCGCGAACGGACGCGGATCCGCTCGTCCAGCCAGTCCACCGGCGCCTCCAGCACGGCGCAGAAGGCCTGCACGGGCCGCGGCAGGCGGCGCTCGCGCAGGACGCGGCTGGCCGGCTCGCCGGTGGCCAGGCAGAGTTCCAGATAGCGCAGTTGGCGCTGGCTGTCGGTCGGGGGGATCCACTCCGCTTCGGGGTCCCGGGCCAGCAGCTCGCGCCGCACGCCCTCCAGCCCGTGGGCCACGTGCAGGGCCAGCACGTGGGCGCGCAGCCCGTCGTCGGCCTGCAGGGAGGGATCCACCGGCTGCAGCAGCGCGTGCAGATAGAAACCGCTGCCGCCACAGAGCAGGAAGGGCAGGGGTCCCGTCCGCCCGCCCGCACCCGCGCGAACGTCCGCGGGCAGCCCGAGCACGGCCCGCGCCTCGCGCACAAAGCGCCCCGCGCTGGCGGCCTCGTCCAGCCGCATGTGGCCCACCAGGTGATGGGGCACGCGCGCCCGCTGGGCCGCGTCCGGCGCGGCAGTGGCCACTTCCAGCCCGGCATAGACCTGGCGACTGTCGGCGCCGATGATCTCCATCCCCAGCTCTTCGGCCACACCCAGGGCCAGGCTGGTCTTGCCCGCCGCTGTCGGTCCGGTCAGGATCAGCAGGCTGGGCAAAGCGCTCATCTGCCCGCTCCCTTTGAGGGAACTACCACAGAGGCACAGAGACACAGTTGAAACTTGTAGAACAGATCAAGCCAAGGTTGGTTGTCGGGCAGCATCAGCATGTTGAAATCCAAGTCACGCTCTGTGCCTCTGTGACTCTGTGGTATTGTGTCACGCCTTGAATTCCACCTTTCTGCTGGCGCCAGAAAGGTGGAGCCAAAGAGGCGCTCTTCTCAGCGGCCGTAACGAACCCGCCTCACGGCGGGCGTCGAACAGACGGCCGAGCCGTGTGATTCCTGGTCCGCTGGTAGGTAGTTCGCGCTTCGCGCTTCACCCATTTTCTGGTTCAGCCCTGCGGGCTTCACCTCACAACGCTCAAATCGCCGACTCGCCTTCGAGCCTTCGTGCTCAAACAGACACTCGAACGCACCATGCCCGACCCAGGCCAAGACGACTCAACACTCTGTGCCTCTGTGCCTCTGTGGTGATGGTTCACGTGCCTCTCAGGTCCGCGCGAAGCGCCGATTGAGCTCGCTCAAGCCCAGGGTCACCACCACCGGGCGGCCGTGGGGGCAGGTGTAGGGCTGCTCGCAAGCGAACAACTCGTCCAACAGGGAGCGCATCTCCACCTGGCTGAGCGGCTGCCCGGCCTTGACCGCGGCCTTGCAGGCCACCGAGGCCGCCAGGGCCTGGCCGGGCTCGGGCAACAGCGAGGCCTCCAGCCGGAACTGGTCCAGCACGTCCTGGATCAGGCCCTCGGGGTGCACCGAGCGCAGCTCCGCCGGCATGCCCGTCAGCAGCACGTCGCCGCCCTGCATCTCCATCGAGAAGCCCATCTGCAGGAACGGCTCGAGCAGCTCCTCGAAGACCAGCCGGTCCTCGTCGTCCAACTTCAGCGGCACGGGAAAGAGCAGGCGCTGGGAGCTGCCGCGCTGCTCGCGCAGGGAGGCCAGCCCGCGCTCGTAGAGGATGCGCTCGTGGGCCACGTGCTGGTCGACGATGATCAGGCCCTGGGGCACCTGGGCCAGGATGTAGGTGCGGTGCAGCTGGAACAGCCCGGGCTCGCCGTCGCGCCGGCGCTCGTCCTCCTCCTGGCGGGCGGAATCGTCCCCGGTCTCCAGCCCGAAGCGCTCGCGCGCCAGGGCCGCGGAATCCAGGTACTCGCGCACGCCGCTCCAGGCCAGGGCCTCGCCCGGCGCCCGCCGTTCGCCGGGAAAGAGCGGGGCCTGTCCCATGGCGAAGGCCGGGCCGGACTCCGCCGCCGGCAGCGGCGCGCCGCCACCCAGCGCGAAGACCTGCGCCGCCCCCGGCCCAAATTCCGCCGGACCCAGCGGCAGCCGGTCGCGCTCCCGCGGTCCCGGATCGTCCGGCCCCAGCTGGGCCACCGGCGCGCCGGCCAGGGCGCGGGCGACCGCCTCGTGCACCACGCCGTGCACCTGGCGCTCGTCCTCGAAGCGCACCTCGCGCTTGGCCGGGTGCACGTTCACGTCCACGCGCTTAGGATCCGTCTCCAGGAAGAGCAGGAAAAAAGGCAACTGGTCGCGCTGCAGGGTGTGGCCGTAGGCCGAGTAGACCGCGTGGGCCAGCACGCGGCTGACGATGGGCCGGCCGTTGATGAACAGGTACTGGTCGCCCTGGCTGCGCCGGAAGGTGTTCACCTGGCCGGCGTGGCCGCGCACGCGCAGGCCGGCGGCCTGGTGGTCCACGGGCAGCAGCAGGCCCGCCAGCTCCGGCCCGAAGACCTGCTCCAGCCGGTCCGCCTCGGCCCCCGCGGGCCAGTCGGCCAGGGTCTGGCCGTCGGCCACCAGCTTGAAGCCCGTCGCCGGGTGGGCCAGGGCGATGCGCCGCAGCACCTGGAGGATCTGGCGCAATTCGGCGCGGTGGCTGCTCAGGAATTTGCGCCGCGCGGGCGTCGAGAAGAACAGGTTGCGCACCAGGATCCGCGTGCCCGGCGCGCCGCGCCAAGGCGCCTCGTCCAGCAGCGTGCCGTCGGCGATCCAGAGCTGCAGGCCCTCGCCCTCCGCCGGGCAGGTGCGCAGCTCGAAGCGCGAGACCGCGGCGATGGTGGCCAGGGCCTCGCCCCGGAAGCCCAGGGTGCCGACGGATTCCAGCTCTTCCAGGCTGGCCAATTTGCTGGTGGCGTGGGCCTCCACGGCCAGGCGGGCGTCCTCGGGCCCCATCCCGGCGCCGTCGTCCTCCACCTGGATGAAGTTCTTGCCGCCGGCCTCCACCACGATGGCCACCCGGCGCGCGCCGGCGTCCAGGCTGTTCTCCACCAGTTCCTTGACCACGGAGGCCGGGCGCTCCACCACCTCGCCGGCGGCGATCTTGTGCACCAGGGCCTCGGGCAGGCGGCGCACCGGCCGGCGGAGGGGCGGAAGGGAGGAGTTCACGGCCGCACCCGGGCGGAGTCCGCCGGTGCGTTCAACTCGTCCTCAAGGCCCACCACGGTACGCGGCTGAAGCCAACGGGCCAGGGGATCCCCGTGCAGGTATTCGTAAATGGCCAGGGCCAGGGCCAACAGCAGGCCCCACTTGACCACGGCCGTGCCCCGGGAACGCGGGGTGACGAGCGGGCGGATCTGCAGCCGCTGACGCAGATCGCTCCCGCCCTCCGGGGAACTCAGGGGCGTGTAGCGGAACTCGCGCCGCGGCAGCTTGGGAAACAGGGGCATGGCCTCTCCGCCGGACTCAGGACACCATCAAGCCGCCCACCGTGCTCAGGAACCAGCTCAGGTAGCCGGTGAGCGGGCCGCGGAAGAAGAAGAGCACGATCAGCAGCAGCACCATGCCGTAGCGGTCCAGTTCCCGGTAGCGGTCGCCCAGCTCGCGGGGCAGGAAGTGCGCCACCACCCGGCTGCCGTCCAGCGGCGGAATGGGCAGCAGGTTGAAGGCGGCCAGCACCAGGTTGACCTGGAACAGGGCCCCCAGCACGTCGCTCAGCCCGCCGGCCAGGAAGCCGCGCGTGGCCAGGGCCTGGAAGATCAGGGCCGCGGCGAAGGCCAGCAGCAGGTTGGAGAGCGGGCCAGCAGCGGCCACCAAGGCCATGTCCCGGCTGGGCCGGCGGAAGTTCCAGGGATTCACCGGCACGGGCTTGGCCCCGCCGAAGACCGGCGCGCCGCTCAGCAGGCAGAGGGCCGGCACCAGGATCGACATGAAGGGATCGATGTGCGGACGCGGATCCAGGGTCAGGCGGCCTTCGCGCCAGGCCGTCCGGTCGCCCAATTTGAGGGCCGACCAGCCGTGGGCCACCTCGTGGACGATCACCGAGAAGATCAGCACCGGCAGGAAGATCAACAGGTCATGCATGGGGCCTCACTGCAGGGGGAAGGGCAGCACGCCCAGTTCCAGGGCCCGCCGGTAGAGGCTGAGGGCCACGAAGACCACGGGGAACCAGAGGGCGTCGCGCCAGGCGGAATCGTAGCCCTTCAGGCGCACGTCCCAGCTCTCCGGCCGTTGGAAGCCCTGAAAGCGCGGCCAGATCCGCGGCACGCGGCGGCAGTAGTCCTCGTAGGCGGAGCCCAGCCGCGCCCGCAGCCCCGCCTCCTCGGAGAGGATCACGAAGGGGTAGTAGGCCAGGAAACCGCCCAACAGGAGCAGGGTGAACCAGAAGTGGTTGGTGACCAGGGCGCCTCCCGCGGCCCCCAGGAAGGAGAAGCCGTAGAGCGGATTGCGCACCACGCTGAAGGGACCGGCGTCCACCACTTGGCGGGTCTTGTAGCCCGAGAGGTAGAGCAGGCTCCAAAGTCGGCCCAGCATGCCGGCCATCAGCAGCAGGAAACCGGCCCAGTAGGCCGGTCCTCCCGTCTGCGCCCCGGGTAGCAGCGGCCGGCCGCTCAGCAGCAGCAGAGCCAGCAGCCCGAGCGCGAAGAGCCGCGTGAAGGCGATGCGGTGCCGTGGGAAGCGCCCCAGCCAGGCCATGGGCCTACTTGCCCTTCGTCGAGGCTTCCACCTTCACCGTGGCGTTTTCCAGCAGCACGGGGAAGAAGTAGCCCGACCCCAGGTCGCGGTCGGTGCCCAGCTTGCCCTTGGCCGTGATGCGGTCGCCGACCTTGACCTTCTGGGAGGTGGTCACCACCAGATCGTCCTTGCCGGACTGGCCCGAGCCGTCCATCAGGTGGATCCAGTTGGAACCCATGATGCCTTCGTTGTACTTGGTCACCACGCCGCGCACCTCGACGGTCTTCCCGGCCAGCAGCTTGGGCTGGAAGAAGCAGTCGGCCACGGTGTGGGTGGCCTTCTTGATGCTGCCCGCCTTGGGCTTGGCCACGCTGGCGCCCGGCGCCTTCTGGCCGGCCAGCGGCATGCCCGCGTGGGGGTTGGCCGCCATGCCCTTGCCCGCCGGCGCCTTGCCCATGGCCGCACCGCCGCCCGCCGCCGCGCCCAGCGAATTGACGAAATAGATCTGGTCGAAGGTGCGGTTCAGCGCCTTGCTCTGGAAGCCGGACATCAGCATGCCGTCCCCCGTGCTCAGCTTCTGGCCCTTCTTCACCGCCGTCTGGGGCCCGGCCAGCCAGATGTCGCCCTTGCCCGTGGTCAGCAGCACGTAGGTGTAGCCGCCGCCGTCCATGGTCTGCTTGACGGTTCCGGAGAACCCCGCCGCGCCGGCCTGGAGCACCAGGAGCAGCAGGGCCATCGTGGTCAGAATCTTCATGCCATCCCTTCTTTCTGTAGAATTCAGCGCCGCGGGCTGTCTCACGCGACGGCCGCACATGATAGCAAAGCCCTTTTCCTCTCCCACCCCCGTCCGGCCGCCGCGGTTGGCGGCCGCCCGGGCCGGCTACAGGTTCAGGGCCTGTAGCACGCGGACCACCAGCGGGGCGTCCTGGGTGACGAAGAAGTGCAGGCCCGGCGCGCCCGCCTCCAGCAGGGCCCGGCCCAGGCGGGTGGCGTGCCGGACCCCGGCCTCCTCGCGCTCCGCCGGCCCGCGGGCCTGCAGCAGGTCGTGGACCAGCTCCTCGGGCAGATCCACGTGGAAGTGCCGGGGCAGGCTGTTCACCTGGTGCAGGCGGCTGACCACCTTCAGCCCGGGCAGGATGGGCGCGTGGATCCCGGCGGCCCGGCAGCGCGCCACGTAGTCGGCCCAGCGGCCGGCGTCGAAGCCCATCTGGCTGACCACCCACTCGGCGCCCGCGTCCTGCTTCTCCTTCAACTTCTCCAGGTCGAAGCTCAGGTTGGGGGACTCCACGTGTTTCTCGGGATAGCCCGCCACGCCCACGGCGAAGCGGCCCGGCTGGCGCTCGGCCAACTCGTGCAGGTAGCGGCCGGCGTTGACCTCCCGCACCTGGCGCACCAGATCCACGGCGTAGGCGTTGCGCGGCCCGGGCCGCACCTGGTGCCAGTCCGGCACGTCGCCGCGGATGGCCAGCACGTTGTGGATGTCCAGGTAGGAGAGCTCGATCAGCGCGTCCTCGGTCTCCTCCCGCGTGAAGCCCACGCAGAGCAGGTGCGGCACGGTCTCCACGCCGTAGCGGTAGCGCAGCGCCGCGCAGAGGCCCAGCGTGCCCGGCCGCTTGCGGTAGATGTGCCGGCGCCAGGCGCCGTCCTCGCCCTCCTCGAACCAGGAGTCCGCGGCGTGGTTGGTGACGTCCACCCAGGCCGGGTGGAAGGGCATCAGCGCCTCCAGCACCTCGTGCACCTGGGCCATCCCGCCGCCACGGATGGGCGGGATCAATTCAAAGCTGAAGAAGGGCTGGCGCCGCAGGGCCAGAAACTCGGGGATGCGCATGGCCTCGCTTTCCATTAGGTTGCACACGCGGGCCAATATGGTTCACGGCGCCCGACAGAAAGGACCCCCCAATGCCTCATGCCGACCTGGAATCCCGCCTGGGGCGGGAGCTGCTGCTGTTCGACGGTGCCATGGGCACGAGCATCCAGTTCGCCGCGCCGCCCCTCGAGGCCTTCGAGGGCCACGAGGGCCTGAACGAGTGGCTCGTGCTCAGCCGCCCGGCCCTGATCGAGGAGATCCACGCCGGCTTCCTGGAGGCGGGCAGCGACATCGTGGAGACCGACAGTTTCGGCTCCTTCTCCGTGGTGCTGGACGAATACGGCCTGGGCGGCGCCGCCCGGGAACTGGGCCAGGCCGCGGCGGCCCTGGCGCGACGCACGGCGGACCGCTTCGCCACGCCCGCGCGTCCACGCTGGGTGGCCGGCTCCATCGGGCCGGGCACGCGCCTGCCCAGCCTGGGGCAGATCCGCTGGGCCGCGCTGGTGGACTCCTATTCGCCCCTGGTGGAAGGGCTGCTGGACGGCGGCGTGGACCTGCTGTTGGTGGAGACCGTCCAGGACCCCCTCCAGGCCAAGGCCGCCCTCGAGGCCTGCGAGCGCGCCTTCCGGCGCCGCGGCCGGCGCTGGCCCGTGGGCGTGCAGATCACGGTGGAAACCACGGGCACGCTGCTCCTGGGCACCGAGCCCGGCGCGGCCCTCTGCGCCCTGGGACCCTGGCGGCCGGCCTTCTTCGGCCTGAACTGCGCCACCGGGCCGGCCTCCATGCGGCCCCAGGTGCTGCAGTTGGCTGCCGCCTCGCCCTTTCCGCTTAGCGTCCAGCCCAACGCCGGCCTGCCCCGGGCCGAGGGTGGGCGGATGATCTACGACTTGGCCCCGGAGGACTTCGCCCGGCAGATGCGCGACTTCGTCCTCCAGCAGGGCGTGTTGCTGGCGGGCGGCTGCTGCGGCACCACCTCCGCGCACCTGGCCGCGCTGGCCCGCGAGCTGCGCGGCGCACAACCCGGTCGGCGCTCGCCCCAGCCCGTGGAGGCGCTGGCCAGCCTCTACTCCACGATGGCCCTCACCCAGCAGCCCGGTCCGCTGCTCATCGGCGAGCGCACCAACGCCAACGGCTCGCGCCTCTTCCGCAAGCGCCTGGAGGCCGACGACTGGGAGGGACTGGTGGAGATGGCGCGCGAGCAGGCCGCCGAGGGCGCCCACGTGCTCGACCTCTGCACGGCCTGCGTGGGCCGCGACGAGCGCGCCGACATGGACGAGCTCTGCCGCCGGCTGGCCACGGCGCTCTCCATCCCGCTGATGATCGACTCCACCGAGCCCCCGGTGATCGAGGCCGCGCTGGAGCGGCTGGGCGGCCGGGCCATCGTCAACTCCATCAACCTGGAGGACGGCGAGACCCGCGCCCGGCAGATCCTGCAGCTCTGCCGCCGGCACGGGGCGGCCGTGGTGGCGCTCTGCATCGACGAAGAGGGAATGGCCCGCACGCCGGAGCGCAAGCTCCAGGTGGCCCGACGCCTGCTCCACGTGGCCCTGGACGAGGGGCTCAGCCCCGGCGACCTGCTGGTGGATCCCCTGACCTTCACCCTGGCCTCCGGCGATCCCGACTACCGGCTAAGCGCGCGCGAGACCCTGGAGGCCCTGCGGCTGATCAAGGCCGAGCTGCCCGGCGTGCGCACCAGCCTGGGCCTGAGCAACGTCAGCTTCGGCCTGAAGCCCGCCCTGCGCCAGGCGCTCAACAGCGTGTTCCTGGAGCTGGCCCTGGCGGCCGGGCTGGACGCGGCCATCCTGCACGCCGGGCGGATCACGCCCACGCACCAGCTGCCCGCCGAGCTGCGCGAACAGTGCCGGCGCCTGCTGGAAGGCGATCACAGCGCGGGTGATCCCCTGGCCGCCCTGCTGGCCCTGGGAGAGGAAGCAGGCCTGTCCTCGTCCGGCGCCGCCGTGGACGAGCTGGCCGCCCTGCCCGTGGAGGAGCGGCTCAAGGCGCGGATCGTCAACGGGCGCGGCGAAGGTCTGGAGGCGGACCTGGAGCTGGCCCTCTTGGAGCGCGATCCCTGGAGCCTGGTGAACGACGTGCTGCTGGCGGGCATGCAGACCGTGGGCGAGCTGTTCGGCGCCGGCCGCCTGCAGCTGCCTTTCGTGCTGCAGAGCGCCGAGACCATGAAGCGCGCCGTGCGCCACCTGGAGCCCCGGATGGGCGTGGCGGGCGCCGCCGGCCAGCCCCGCGGCCGCCTGCTCCTGGCCACCGTGCGCGGCGACGTCCACGACATCGGCAAGAACCTGGTGGACATCATCGTGCGCAACAATGGCTGGGAGGTGGAGAACCTGGGCATCAAGGTGCCCGTGGAGCAGCTGCTGGAGGCCATCCGGCGCCACCCGCCCGACGCCGTGGGCCTGAGCGGCCTGTTGGTGCGCTCGGTCTTCGTGATGCGCGAGAACCTGGAGGTCTTCGCCCGGGAGGGGCTGACGCTGCCCGTGATCCTGGGCGGCGCGGCGCTCAACCGGCGCCACGTGGACGAGGAGCTGCGCCCGCTCTACCCGGGTCCGCTCTACTACGCGCGCGACGCCTTCGAAGGATTGGCCATCCTGGAGGCCCTGCGGGCGGGTCGCGACCCGGCGGCGGCGAAGGCGACGGCGGAGACCGCGCCAGCGGAGCCCGGGGGCGAGGAGGCCCCGGCGGCCACCTTCCAGGAAGCCGCCCCGGCCCTGGATCCCTGCCTGGACGTGGCGCCGGCGGCACGGCCCGCGCGGCTGGAGGCACTACCCGAGCCGCCCTTCTGGGGCGCCCGGGTGGAGACGGAGCTGGACCTGGACGAGGTCTGGCCCTGGCTGAACCTGAACACGCTGACCAAGGGCGAGTGGGGCTTCAAGCGCGGCCGACTGGACGAGGAGGCCTGGCAGCGCCTGGAGCGCGAGACCATCCAGCCGCTGCTGGAGCGCCTCAAACTCGACGCCCGCCAGCGCGGCTGGCTGCGCCCGGCCGTAGCCTGGGGCTGGTTCCCGGTCCAGGCGGAGGGCCGGCGGCTCTGGATCTGGCGCCACCCGGACGATCCCAATCCGCTGCACCTGGACTTTCCGCGCCAAACCGAGGCGCCCTGGCACTGCATCAGTGACTACTTCTCCTCCGCCCAGGACGGGCGCCGGGACGTGCTGGGCCTGCAGTGGGTGACCGTGGGTGCCGAGGCCACGGCCGAGGCCCTGCGCCACCTGGAGGCGGACCGTTACAGCGAGTATCTCTACGTGCACGGCCTGTCGGTGGAGGCCGCCGAGGCGCTGGCTGAGGGCTGGCACGCCCGGATGCGCCGGGAGCTGGGCATCGCCGGCGACGACGCGCCACACGTGAAGCAGATCTTCCGCCAGGGCTACCGCGGCAGCCGCTACAGCTTCGGCTATCCGGCCTGCCCGCGGCTGGAGGACCAGCAGCTGCTGGCCGAGCTGCTGGGCGTGGAGCGCATCGGCTGCCGCCTCACCGAGGAATGGCAGATCGTGCCCGAGCAGAGCACGTCGGCGCTGATCGTGCACCACCCGGAGGCCAAGTATTTCAGCGTGTAGCGGGGCCGTGATCCCAGCGCCGGGTCACACCGGCTTTCTTCTGCCCACTCGCGTGTGGGGGGTCGTGCGCTGACGCGCCGTGTTTCCCGCTTTCTTTTCGCGGAAAAGAAAGCGGGACCAAAGAAAAGGCTCCGGCAAAGCAGGCGCGAGGGCGCGCCTATCACCTCTCCGATCAGTTCCACCTCTTCGGCCTCAGCGCGCGCGTACTGACCATCGGCGCATGGGAATGCGCCGACGGTCAGTGGCGACGCGCTATTGAGGCCGAAAACAGGAACTCGATTCATCGATGGTTCGCGTCGCCTGTGCTGGGTCCTGCTGGCACTGAGCGAAGTCGAGTGCCGTCCTTTGAACTCCAAAAAAAACGGCTCTGTGGATCTGTGGTGTGCGCAATGAAGAAAGGCGCGTCGACAAATCGCCGTCTTTGGAAATCCAAAAACGACTCTGTGCCTCTGTGCCTCTGTGGTGAAAACTGCGGCCGACCAGCTCAGCTCAGGAAATTCAGCAGGCTCGTGCTCATCACCTGGGAGATGGACTTCAGCGCGGCCTGGTAGCCCGTCTGCTCCAGCGTGTAGCGCATCATCGTGTCGGCCAGGTTGGCGTCCTCGTCGTCGGAGATGTTGTCGGTCAGCAGTTCCTGCCGGCTGAAGAGCTGGTTCTCGGTGGCGTCCAGGCGCTGCACGCGCGTGCCCAGCGAGGCCCGGGTGCCGTTGATGGTGGAGATCACCGCGTCGATGCGCTCCAGGGCGGGCCCCGAGGCGTCCTCGTCCCCGGCCAGCAGGCCGTCGCGCAGCTCGATCAGCGTGTCAAAGATGTCCGCCTGCCCGCCCGGCGTGCCGCCCATGAACACGTCCACGCCGCGAAAATTGACCTGCAGCTGTTCGTTCTCGGAGAGCTGGACCATCACCCGGCCCTCCTGGCCGCTGGGCGTGGCCGTCACCAGCTGGATGCGCCCGGCCGCGTCGCGCACGGCCTCGAAAACCGGCTGATCCACCTGGCTGCCCGCGTAGAGGCTGTGCCCCAGGAAGCGCCGGTTGCCCTCGGCCAGCAGGCTCTCCAGCAGCTGGTCCACCTCCTGGCCCAGCACGGTGCGATCCTCGTCGCTCCAGGTGCCCGTGGAGGCCTGCACGGCGAAGCTGCGCACCTCGTCCAGCTGGTCGGTGGCACGCTGCAGGCTGAGCTCGGCGTGTCCGAGCCGCATGCGGGCCGTGTCCAGGTTGCGTTGGAATTGCAGGTTGCGGGCCAGGCCGCTGCGCAGTTTGAGGATCCGCGCGCTGGCGGCGGGATCGTCCCCGGCCTTGTCCACGCGCTTGCCGCTGGTGGCTTCGCGCTGCACGGCCTCGAAGCGCGCGCCGCGCTGTTCGATGGTCAGCAGGCTGTCCTGCACGCGCATTCGATTGGTGACTCGCATCCGCGTTCCCCCTCGTTGCCCCACCCCACGACCCTCGTGTCCCGTCGCCTGATCACACCAGCTGCAGCAGTTCCTGAATCATCGAATCCGCCGTGCTGATCACGCGCGCCGCGGCGGAGTAGGCCTGCTCCTGCTGGAGCATCAGCGTCAACTCCTCGTCCAGGTTCACGCCGGAGATGGATTGCCGGCGGTTGTCCAGCTCGCTGACGAAGGCCTGCTGGGCCGTGTAGTCGGCCTCCGCGCGCTGGGCCTCGGCGCCCACCCGGCTGACCAGCGTGCCCCAGGCTTCGCCCAGGGAGAGGCCGGCCAGCGCGGCGAGGCGCGTCTCCGCCAGCTGGGCGATGGCCGTGGCCTGCTCGCCGTTGCCCTGGCCGCCGTCGGCGCTGGCCACCACGCGGCCGGGCTCGTCGCGCACCCAGTTGCTGAGAGCCAGGCCGGAGGCCCCCTGGCCCGCCGGATCGAAGAACTCGCGTCCGGCGCGGCCGCCCAGGTCCGTCCCCGCCCGATGCAGGCGGTTGACCTCCGCCACCAGCGTGTCCGCCAACTGGTCCAGCTCCAAGAGGCGCGCGGGCAGCACGCGGTCGCGCACGTCCAGCAGGCCGCCCAGCTCGCCCGAGGCCACCTCGAACTCGTGGCCCGAATCGCTCCAGTGCAGGCGCGTAAGCACGGTGCCGTCCTCCGCCGCCTGCTGGCTGGTGGTCAGCTGGGAAGCCACGGTGCCGTCCACCAGGGCCCGGCCGCCCACCCAGACGCGGAACACGCCCTGCTCGTCCTCGGCGGCGCGCATGTCCACCAGCCCGGCCAGGTCGTCCAGCAACAGGTCGCGCCGGTCGCGCAGGTCCGAGGCCACCTGGCCGTTCAATTCGGCCGCGCGAATGGAGCCGTTCAGCTCGGCCAGATCCACGGCCAGGTTGTTCAACTCGCCGCCCACTCGGGCCACCTCGGTGTTCAAATCCTCGCGCTGGGCCTTGAACTGGCCGGCCAGCTGGTTGAAGCGTGCGGACACCCGGTGGCCGGCCTCCAGCACGGTGCGCCGGTAGCTCTCCTCCGCCGGCTCGTTGCCCAGGTCGGACCAGGCGCTCCAGAACTTGTCCAGCGCGTCGGAGATGCCCGGATCGCCGGGCTCGGCCACCAAGGACTCCACCGCCCCCAGCTGTGCCGAACGCTGCCCGCTCTCCCCCAGCCCGCCGGCCTCGCGCCGGTAGGCACGGTCGAAACTCTCCATCCGCAGGCGCTGCAGGCCGATGGGCTCCACGCCGGCGCCGATGCCCGTCGGGCGCTGCTCGGAACCCAGCCGCGCCCCCAGCTCCAGGCGCTGGCGCGTGTAGCCCGGGGTGTCCACGTTGGCCACGTTGTGGCCCGTGACGTTTAGCGCCAGCTGGTGCGTGATCAGCGCGCTGCGGGCCGTGTCCAGCAGTCCGAAGAGCGAGGCCATCAGACCCTCCGGTCGATGAGGCGGCTGGCCGCCCCGTCCGTGCGGGGGCGGGCGTCGGGCCCGTAGGTGGCGGATTCGCGCGTGGCGTCCAGCAGCCATTCCAGCCGCCGGCGGTTGAAACGCCGCTCCTTCTCCACCACGCGGCCCGTCAGGGATTTCAGCTCGTGGACCCGGTGCAGGTGCGTGCGCAGCCGGCGCCCCAGCAGGTGCAGGCGCGACGAGAGGGCGGGCGGGCAGCACTCGGCCACCTGGCGCAGGGTCAGCGGCGCCCGGGCGCTGGGGAACTCGCGCTGCAGGGCCTCCAGCAGCAGGCGCCGTCGCCGCTCCTGGCCGCGCAACAGGTGGTGGCAGCGCTCGACAGACTCGGAGAGCTCCAGCACGCGCTCTGGCTGACCGCTCTGCAGGGCCTCCAGCTGCTGGTTCAGCTCCTGCTCCAGCTCGTGGTAGAGCCCCAGCTCCTCATCCAGGCGCGCGGCCAGCCGTTCGGCCAGTTCGTGCAGGGCGCCGTTCATCGATCCTCCTGCAGCAGCTTCTCGATGCGGGCCACGTAGGCCCGGGTCTCGCGGTAGGGCGGCACGCCGTCGTGGCGGTCCACGGCTCCGGGCCCGGCGTTGTAGGCCGCCAGGGCCAGGCGCCGGTCCTGGTAGCGCTCCAGCATGTTCTTCAGGTAGGTCAGCCCGCCCTTGACGTTCTGGCGCGGGTCGAAGGGATCGCGCACGCCCAGGCCGCGAGCCGTGTCGGGCATCAGCTGGGTCAGACCCATGGCGCCCTTGGGGCTGCGCGCCCGGCTGTTGAAGCCGCTCTCCGTCTGCACCAGGGCCAGGGCCAGGTTCTCGTCCACGCCCACCTCAGCCGCCACGTCCCTGACCAGGGCGCGCAGCTCGGCGGACCCGACCTGCCGCACGCGAGTGGATTCCGCCGGCGCCGCGCCTTGCAGAGCCCGATAGACCTCGGCCTGCCGAGCCAGCGGGTTGAGGGGATCCGCCGCCGCGGCCTCGCGCTCCCGACGCCGAAGTTCGAAGGCGCGGTCCAGGCTGGCCAGACCCACGCCGTTGCCCGCGCCGCGAATGGCGTCCAGACCCGCTTCCAGGTTCTCGCCCGACTCGCCGCCGGCGCGCAGCTGGCGCAAGAGCGAGCTGGCCACGCCCAGGCCCGGTCCGGCGGTCAATTCCTTCGACAGCTCCTGGTTGAACTGGGACGTGTACCAGTCGCTGCCCACGCCCTGCTGCGCGAACAGGCCCTCGTCCAGGGTCTCTTGCATGGCGGTCAACATTTGCTCCACCAGCAGGCGCTCGAATTCGCGGCCGGCGCTCTCCAGCGTGGCGGCCCGGCTGCCCGGAGTCTCAGCGCCGGCGGTGGCGCGCGTGCCGGCCAGGCTGGTGCCTTGCAGCGGGCGGCTTTCCATCAGATGATCACCAGCTCGGCCTGGAGGGCGCCGGCTTCCTTGAGCAGCTGGAAAATCGAGATCATGTCCCGCGGGCTGACGCCCAGCGTGTTGAGGGCGCGGGCCACGCTGCGCACGTCGGCCATGTCCTCCAGCACGATCAGGTGCGCCTCGTCGCTGGAGACGGTGATCTCGTTCTTCTGCTCCTGGCTGGAGAACCCCGTGTAGGGGTCGGCGCTGGAGTTCTGCTGGCTTTTGATGATCACCGACAAGTTGCCGTGGGCCACGGCCACGGGGGAGAGCCGCACCTGATGGCCCACCACCACGGTGCCCGTGCGCTCGTTGATGACCACCTTGGCCGCCAGGTCGGGCTCCACCTCGATGTTCTCGATCAGGCTGGCCATCTCCACCAGGCGCGTGCCCTGGCGGGATTCCTCGGGTACCTCCACGCGGATCTGGGTGGAACTCTGGGCCGTGGCCAGCGGCTCGCCCAGCGCCGAATTGATCGCCTTGGCCGCGCGCAGGGCCGTGGTGAAGTCGGGGTTCTGCAGGGTCAGCACCAGGCCGCCATCCACCAGCAGGCTGCCCGGCGAGTCCGTCTCCACCGTGCCGCCCTGGGGCACGCGGCCCACCAGCGTGTAGTTCTGGCGGATGCTCGAACCGCCGGAGGCGAAGTTGAACCCGCCGATGGAAATCGGGCCCTGGGCCCGCACCAGCACGTCCTCGCCGCCCTGGTTGGTCAGCGGCGTCATCAGCAGCACGCCGCCCATCAGGCTGCTGGCGTCGCCCAGCGAACTGACGGTGACGTCCAGCCGGTCGCCGGCCTGGGCGAAGGAGCCCAATTTGGCCGTCACCATCACGGCCGCCACGTTCTTGGGCTTGATGGTGCCCGGGTCGAGTTTGATCCCGAAGCGGCGCAGCATGTTCTCCACGCTGCGCAGGGTGAAGGCGCTGCGGTTGCCGTCCCCCGTGCCGTCCAGGCCCACCACCAGTCCGTAGCCGATCAGGTCGCTCTGACCCGCCCCCTGGAAGACGGCGATCTCCTTCAGCCGGGCCGCGGCCGCGCCGCGCTCCGGCAGTCCCAGCAGGCAGAGGAGCGCGAGCAGGGCCAGCCACGCGAAATCGTGACCGGCCCGGTTCCACACGGAGGGGAGGCCGCGGGAACCGGGCGGCCACCCGGCTCTCTTCCAAAGTTGGGACTGTAGGAGATGAGCGTTCGAAAATTTCATGTCACAACAACCAGCCGAAGACGAAGCCCAGCACGCCCCGGCGCTGGGCCTTGCGCACCAGGCCGTCCCCCGTGTAGCGGATCACGGCCTCCGCCACGAGGTAGCTGAACACCGTGTTGTCCGCGTTGACATCCTCGGGCCGCACCCGGCCGGAGAGTTCGGTGATCTGCTGCTCGCCGTCGATTTCCATCACCCGGCTGCCCTGCAGCACCAGCGTGCCGTCGGGGTCGATGGCCACCACTTCGGCCATCAGGCGGGTCTGCAGGCTGCCCGAGCGCGAGTTGCCGCCCTTGACCTTGTGCTCGTTCTTGGAGTCGGCGCTGCCCGTGATCTCGGGCACGAAGGCCAGCGGTCCGCCGCCGCCCTGCACGCCCACTTCCAGCCCGTCCTCGCGCTTGGTGTTGGTGGAGGCGTTGGTCGAGCCCGAGCCCGACTCGACGATCAGCACGGTGACCAGATCGCCCACCCGGAAGGCCCGCTGGTCCGTCAGCCAGGAATCCCGGCTGACCTGGGCCCGCGCCGCCGCTCCCGCCAGCAGCAGGGCGAGCAGCAGGGGGCCGAGCAGGGAAAAGCGCCTCATCCCGCCACCTCCACTTCCGCCTGGCCCTTGGCCACCAGTTTGACGGACAGGCGCCGGCCGGTCTCCGTCAGGCGCACGTCCAGCGGCTGGCCGATCCGTCCATCCTCCAGGGCCTCGGCCGCGGCGCGGACGGTCACGCCGCCGGAGCGCACGCAGAGGGTCAGATTCTCGCCGCGCAGCACGTCGGGCAGGGTCTCCAGCATGCGCCGGGGCACGGGCCGCCCGGCCAGCAGGTAGCGCGAGACCCGGCAGCCCAGGGCCTCGGCCAGCGGAATCAGATCGCCGTCGGCCAGTTGCGTGCTCTCCAGCCAGCGCTCCTCCAGATCCTCGGGGCCCAGCACGCGGCCGCGGGGCAGCTCGCGCCGTGCCACGGGCAGCAGGTCCCAGCGCCGCACGCGCACGGGCACGGTCAGCCGGCGCTGGACGCGCCCCTTCTCCAGCAGGCGCAGGGCCACCGTGCAGGTGCCGCGCGGCCGCAGTTGCAGGGCCTGGGCTTCCACAGTGGCCGAATCCGACAAGCGCGGCAGCACGGGCAGGATCCAGTCGAAGCGGACGCTGTCCCGCGCACTCCACGGGCCGGTCGCCAGCACGCCGCGCAGGGCCTCGTCGCAGGCTGATTTGAGCCGCCCGTTCTCCTCCGGCGCACGCGCCGCGCCGGCCCGGGCCGGGTCGGGCAGCAGGGCCAGCAGGAGCAGGAGCCAGAGGGCGGCCTTCATCCCTTATCTCCTCAGACTGGAGGCGATGCCCAGCATGTCGTCCGAGGCGCGGATGGCCTTGGAGCTCACTTCATAGGCGCGCTGGGCGCTGATCATCGCCACCATCTCCTCCACCACCTTGACGTTGGAGCTCTCGAGATAGCCCTGGGCGATCTGGCCGAACTGCTCGGCGGCGGGCGTGCCCAGCTGGGGCGCCCCGGAGGCCGCCGTCTCCTCGTAGAGGTTCTGGCCCAGGGCCCGCAGGCCGGCGGGGTTGGTGAACACGGCCACCTCCAGCGTGCCGATCTGCACGGCCGCCGCGTCCCCGGCCACCAGCACGCTGAGCACGCCGTCCCGGCTCACCTGGATATCCACGGCCCCCTGGGGCACGGTGGTCTCGGGCTCCAGGGTCAGGCCGTCGGAGGTCACCAGCACGCCGTCGCTGGAGAGCTTGAAGGAGCCGTCCCGCGTGTAAGCCAGGCTGCCATCCAACTGGCGCACCTGGAAGAAGCCCTCGCCCTCGATGGCCAGGTCCAGGCGCCCGCCGGTCTGCACCACGTCGCCCTGGCCCATGTCCCGGGTGACGCTGATGGTCTTGACGCCCGTGCCCACCTGCAGGTCGGTGGGGACCACGTTGCCCAGGGAGTTCTCCACCCCGCTGGTGCGCAGGTTCTGGTAGAGCAGGTCCTGGAATTCGGCGTGGCTCTTCTTGTAGCCCGTGGTGTTCACGTTGGCCAGGTTGTTGGCGATGCTGTCGATGTGCAGCTCCTGGGCGTACATGCCCGAGGCGGAACTGTGCAGGGCACGAATCATGGTGTGGTCCTCGCTCAAGCGCGTCCGGTGGCGCGCCGCTCAGGGACTCCGCGTTGCTAGCGGAGTCGACCCAGCTCGTTGACGGTCTTGCCCAGGTTGTCGTCCTGGATCTGCAGGGCCTTGTGGGCGAAGGAATAGCTGCGCTCGTGCTCGATCAGGCGCACCATCTGCTCCACCACGCGGATGTTGGAATGCTCCAGCGCGCCCTGGACGGGCTGGCTGGCCTGGGCCGGCGCGGGCTGCTGGTCTTCGTCCCGCGGCACCCAGAGGTTGCGGCCCAGCTTGTTCAGCCGCTCGGGCTGCTCGAATTCCTCCAGCCGCAGGGAGCCCACGGCCGTGCCGTTCTGGGAGAGCTGGCCGTCGCCGTTCAGCTCCACGGGGCCCGGTCCCAGCCTTAAGGGGCCGGCCTCGCCCAGCACGGGAAAGCCATCCATGGTCACCAGCTGGCCCTCGGGCGAGAGGGCGAAGTGGCCGTCCCGCGTGTGCCGCTCGCCGTCGGGCGTCTCCACCACGAAGAAGCCGGGTCCGTTCACGGCGAAGTCCAGCGGCGCGCCCGTGCTCTCCAGCGCCCCGGCGCGCATGCGGGTCTCGAAGCCGGCGCGCAGGCGGTTCTCGGGGCTGGGCACGCCGCGTCCGCGGTCCAGCAGCAGGCGGCCGTCGATCAGCTCGCGGAAGTTGAGGCGATCCTCCTTGAAGGCCGTGGTGGTGGAGTTCGCCAGGTTGTTGCCCGTGACATCCGTCTGGATGCCCCGCGCGATCATCCCGGCTCCCGAATCCCACAAACCCTTGATCATCTCGACCCCGCTTGAGGATTGCGCCGCGACGGATGCGCTCCGCCGCCGGGCTCGGCAAGGGCAATCCCCGTGCCAGCCCGAGAACGAACTCAGGCCGGGTCGTGGTTGGGGCGAAGTGGTTGCGGGTGGTTCAGATCACGACTTCAGGACTTCGGAAGTTCGGGACTTTTCAACTCCGGTGGATCCGGCTGAAGAGCGCGCTTTTTTCCCCTCGCCGGGCCGGATGTGCCCAGCGCTCCAGGATTGTGGCGGGTGGGAAGGGTCAGGCCTCCAGCCCGGGCAGCTCAATCAGGCAGCGCGGCTCGGGACCCGTGCCCCGGCCGTTCAGCACCACGCGCAGGCCCTCCCGCGCCGCCAGGCTGCGGGGGAACTCGCGGCAGGCCAGCTCCTCGATCTCCAGCAGCTGGTCGTCGCTGTGGTCCTGGTCGTGGTGGAAGAGGATCAGCCGGTCCACGCCCGCGGCCCGTGCGTTGATCACGGCCTGCAGCCAGGTGCTGTGGCCCCAGCCCTGGCGGCCCGCCGCGTATTCCTCGGGCGTGTAATTGGTGTCGAAGATGAACAGGTCGGCCCCGCGGGCCAGCTCCACCACGGCCTCTTCGGGGCCCGGGCCGGTGTGCTCGTTGTCCGTGGCGTAGACCACCGCGGCACCGTCGGCCTCCAGGCGCCAGCCCAGGCAGCCGCCCGGATGGTTCAGGCGTCGGCAGCTGACCGTGAGCGTGCCCAGCTGGAAGCTCTCGTCGGCGACTTCGCGGAAGGACTTGGCGGCCGACATGTGGCTCATGTCCACGGGGAAGTAGGCGTAGTTCTGCTGGCCCTCCAGCTGGCTGCGCAGGGAGGTGCCCTCGGGCCTGAGGCCGATGAACTCGAAACGGTTGCCGGGATGGAAGAGCGGCTTGAAGAACGGGATGCCCTGGATGTGGTCCCAGTGCAGGTGACTGAGCAGGACCACGCCCTCGATGCCGCCGGCGGGGTGCTGGCGGACCAGCTCGTTGCCCAGGATCCGGATGCCCGTGCCGGCGTCCAAAATCACCAGGGGCGCGCCCTCGGCCCGCACCGTGATACAGCTGGTATTGCCGCCGAACCGCAGTTTGCCGGCTTCGGGAGTGGGAACCCCGCCCCGGACGCCAAAAAAGCGCACCTCCATCGCACCCTCACGCTCTGGTTGATCGCACCGGCCAAGATAGAAAGGCTCGGGCGCTTGCACGTGACGGAGTTCACGCCTCCCGCGGTCGCCGGACACGCCGCAGCCACCCCGCGACATTGCGCCTGACCCGCTCGTGCCCTACCTTGTGACACGTCAGGAAACCGGCACCCGCCGCTTCCTGGACACCCGCTCCCGTAGCTCAGTGGATAGAGCGTCGGTCTCCGGAACCGAGTGCGTAGGTTCGATTCCTACCGGGAGCATTTCCGAGCCACTTTCCCAGAAACACAGCAACTTCGCGACTTCTTCAGCACCTGGGCCCCCTTCTCAACCGTCCGAATTGGCAAGTCTGCCGCGGCTGCTCGAACTTCGGGCATGCGTGATTCCTTTCGATCATCCGGGCTGAGCTGGGGCGCCTTGCTGTTGCTGGTGGCGCTGACCGGCTGGTGGAGCTGGACGCGCCAGGCGCCCATCTCCCTTCACGGCGGATTGGGCTGGGACGGCGTGGACTACGCGGCCATGGCGGAACAGCTCGGCCGGGGCGAGGCGCCGCGGACGGCGGCGCCTTTCGTCTACCGGATCGGCGCGCCGGCCCTGGCGGACTGGCTCGCACCCGGCGACGCGCTGACGGGCTTCCGCTGGTTGAACGGCGGGCTCGCGCTGCTGCTGCCCTGTCTGCTTTTCGCTTGGCTGCGCCGGGTGGGTCTGCGGCCGGGAACCGCCCTGTTGCTCAGCGCCCTCTTCGCCACCCAGTGGCACGCGCCGCTGCGGCTGACGCCCTTCTACCCCGTGCACGTGGATCCGCTGCTCTGGGCGTTCTGGCTGCTGGCCCTGCTGGGGCTGGAGGGAAGCCGCGGAGCGCGCGAATCCCGGCGCCTACTGGGCTGGAGCGTCTTCGCGCTAGTGGCCGTGCCCGTGCGCGAGGTGCTGCTGCTCCCCGTGCTGGCCCAGTCCGTGCAGGGGTTGACTCTGCCGCAGCCCGGGGAATCCGCGGGTGCATGGTTGCGCCGGCTGGGCGCTGAGTTCCGCTGGCGGCGCCTGCTGCCGCTGGCGCTGGGGCTGGCCGTCTTCCTGCTGATCCAGCTCTGGGCTCAGCCCGTGGGCAGTTACGGCTTCCTCAAGACGGCCGTGCTCTGGCTGTGGCTGAAGAGTGTGCCGCACTACCTGCACGGGTTCTGCCAGGCGCTGGGGCCGGGCGTGCTGGTGCTGCTGGGGCTGGGGTGGCGGACCGCCAGGCTCGGCCTGGCGCGGCGGCCGGAGTTGCTGGTCTGGCTGGCGGGCGTATTGGCCCTGGGCTGGCTGGGCGGCAGCGATACGGAGCGCCTGCTCTACTGGGGCGCGCCGCTCTTCCTTTGGCTGGCGGGCTTGGCCTTCGAGGAGTTCCGGGGGGGCCTGCGCCGCCGGCCCGCTGCCGCTGCGGCCTGGCTGGGCTTCCTGGGCCTGGGCCAGTTGCTCAGCCAGCGCCTGTTCTGGCTGATCCCCGACTCTCCGGGCAGCGAGCGCCTGGTCTGGCCCCTCCTGACGCCCCTCTCCTCCACGGGCCGCTACCTGGATCTCTGGAGCCAGCACGCCGTGCCCGAAGTCGCCGTGCTCAGTCTGGCTCAGTATCTGGTGTGGATCGCAGTGGGCTGGTGGTGGGGTTTGCGTCTGCTGGGAAACTCAACACAGAGACACGGAGGCACAGAGCAGAAAACTTGATGGACTCGATCCGAAGCACAAGCCGCGGTTCGCGTCTGCTTCGTCCTTCTTTGTCACTGTGCCTCTGGGCCTCTGTGTTGAATGTTCGCCGCGCGCAAACACACCTTCGAGTCTTGGTGCCTTCGTGCTCAAATGGACACTCGAACGAGCCATGCCCAACCCAGCCCAAGACCAATCCAACCTCTGTGCCTCTGTGCCTCTGTGTTGAGATGCTCCGTGAGTGTGAACACACTCAAGCCGCTCAGCCATCCTGCCCCAGGTCCTTCATCCAGCGGTGCAGCACCTCGCGGCTGATCCCGATCTGCTCGGCGGCGTCCTTGACGCTCACACCGCCGGTCACGAAGCGCTCGACGTAAGCGCGCCGCAGTTGGTCCAGCAGCACGTCCCGCGCCTCGGCGAAGGGCCGGTCCGTCAGCAGGCTGTAGTCCGCCTCCTGGGCCGGCGTGCGCACGGCCTGCCCGCCCAGGTTGAAGTGCGCGGCGCTGAGCGGGCCCTCGCCGCAGCGCACCACGGCCAGCTGGACGGCGCTCTCGAACTCGCGCACGTTGCCCGGCCAGGCCTGGTCGGCCAGCAGATCCAGGGTCCCCGGCGCCAGTTCCAGGCCGGTGCGGCCGGGAAAATGCTTGTGCAGGAAGTAGCGCAGCAGGGCGGGCAGATCCTCCGCGCGCTCGCGCAGCGGCGGGATGCGGATGCGCTGCTGGTTGATCCGGTAGAACAGATCCTGGCGCATCAGACCCTGCCGGATGCGCTCCTCCAGCGCCTGATGCGTGGCGGCCACCAGGCGAAAGTCCACCTGGATGTCCTTCAGCGAACCCACCCGCCGGATCAGCCCGCTCTCGATGGCGGTGAGCAGCTTGATCTGGGCCTGGGGATCCATGTCGCCGATCTCGTCCAGGAAGAGCGTGCCGCGGTGGGCCAGCTCCGTCAGTCCGCGCTTGGTGCCCACGGCTCCGGTGAATGAGCCCTTTTCGTGCCCGAAGACCTCGCTGTTGAAGAGCTCGCGCTCGATAGCCGAGACGTTGACCTCCACGAAGGCCTGCTGGCGCCGCCCGCTGGCCTCGTGGATCATCCGCGCGATCATGGTCTTGCCCGTGCCCGTCTCCCCGGTGATCAGCACCGAGAGGTCCGTGGCCGCCGCCTCGCGGATCTCCTGTTTGACCCGGCGGATGGCCGGCGAGTCGCCGATCATCTGTCCCAGCGACTCCTGCAGGCGCCGACGCAGCCAGACGTTCTCCTGCTTGACCTGGCGCAGGGCCAGACCCTTGCGGATCACGTCCAGGAAGTCCTCGCGCGAGGTGTTCTTCACCACGTAGTCGAAGGCGCCCTGTTTCATGGCCCGCACGATGGTCCGCACGCCGCTTTCCTTGGTCACCATGATCACCGGCACGTCCGGGTGCTCGCTCACCAGCCGGCCCAGGATGTCCAGCCCGCTGGCGCCCTCGCCCAGGTCGTAGTCCAGCAGCACCAGGTCGGGCTCGACGGAGCCCATCCGCTCCAGCCCGGCCTCGCCGGTCTCGGCCCAGTGACACTCGTAGTGGCGGCGCAGCCCCAGCAGGGTGTCCTCGACGAATTCCTCGTTGTCGTCCACGATCAGGATGCGTTCCATCACTTCTGCCGTCCTTCGGGTTCGACCTTTTTCACTTCCAGCAGGAAGGTGCTGCCCTGGCCGGGCGCGCTGCGCTCCACCACCAGCCGGCCGCCGAAGCGTGCCAGGATCTCCCGCGAGCGGTAGAGCCCGTAGCCGCCCGTGCGATCCTGCTGCGCGCCCTCCTTGCCGCTCACCCCCGCCTCGAAGATCCGCTCGTGGCGCTCCGCCGGAATGCCCGGGCCGTTGTCCGTCACCCGCAGCTGCAGCGTGGATGGGCGCTCGCGCACCTCGATGGACAGTCGCTGGACGGGTTGGCCGCGCATCCAGTGCAGGGCGTTGTCCACCAGGTTGTCCAAGATGAACTGCAGCCGGTCCACGGGCAGACGCACCAGCACCTGGCGCAGCTCGCGCTCGCAGTGCAGCTCCAGTTCCACGCCCGCCAGGTCCGCCGAGCGGTCCTCCAGCACGCGGTCCAGCACCTTCAGCGGCGGCGAGGAGATCCGCAGGTCCACCCGGTGCTGGGTGTCCACCAGCGCGCGCTCCAGCCGGTCCAGCACAAAGGCCAGGGCCTGCAGCTCGTCCTCCGCCGGCGGATGTCCGCAGGCCTCCAGCCGTCGACAGCTCTCGGCCACCGTCTCGCCCAGGCGGGCCAGCTCCTCCTCCGCCAGCGGCCACTCCGCCGGGTTCAGGCGGCGCAGGGCCCCCAGCAGCTGCTCCAGGCTGGGCACGGTCAGGTCCAGGAAGACGCCGCGCACGCTCTGGAACAGCGCCAGCACGTCAGGATCGGGCTTGCCCTCCAGGTAGAGGTTGCGCGCCGAGCGCAGCAGGCGGTCCAGGTTGCGCGTGGCCGAGCCCGAGTGGCCGAACTCGCGCAACAGGTCCACCACGTCCAGGATGCCCGGCTCGGGCACGGCCGTCTCCTTGGCCCGCCGGCTGCGCAGCTGGTCGCTGGTGAGCTTGCTGCTCAGGCCCAGGATGATGGGCAGCGCCCACCACAGGTGGGGCTCCGTGGTGAAGAAGAACACCCAGGCGCCCACCGCCAGTCCCAGGCCCACGCTGAGCGCCAGACCCGGCCGGCCCGGATAGAACGTGGTGCTCAGGACCACCAGCCCCACCATGGCCAGCAGCAGGAAGAGGCGCTTGGCGAAGGGCAGGCGTCCCTGATCCTCGGGCACCACCAGCGGCAGCACCAGGGTGTGGCGGCTCAGGTTGCCCCAGGCGTCCATGGCCTGCAGCTGCAGGCGGAAGGTGCCGCCGCCCCGCTCGGGCAGCAGGTCGGTCAATGCGATGGCGCCCGCCGCGCGCCAGGGGCCCCAGCCCTGGTCGTCCAACCGCAGGCGCACCAGCGGCGGCGGCCCCAGGCTCAACGGGTCGGCCGTGCCCACCTGGAGGACCAGCCGGCGGTCCGCCTGCTCCAGCTCGCGCGGATCCTGCAGCAGCACGACCACGGGCGGCGTGCGGTCGGGCACCAGCCAGCCCGTGCCCTCGCGGGTGGAGAGCCAGAGTCGGCCGGCCGCGTCCACGGCCAGCGAGAGGATGCCCTCGCTGCCGCCGGCCCCCGCCAGCGGGCGCGTCCAGGGCGCGCCGTCCCGCGCCCGCAGGTAGAGGTCCTGCTCGTCCAGCAGCCAGATCCGCCCGCCGGAATCCGCCAGCATCTGCCGCACCGCGCGGCCCGGCGCGGCGCCCCGGCCCAGGCTGTCCGGATAGGCCAGGGTGTCCAGCTCGTTCAATTCGTTCAGGCGCAGCAGGTAGGTGTCGCAGGCGGCCAGGATGCCGTGGAAGCCGTCGGGCACGGCGCGATGGACGGGTTCCGAGACCCGCAGGCGCTGCAGGTCGCCCTCTTCCAGCAGGGCCAGCCCCTGGGGGCCGGCCACCAGCACGGCGCTGTCCGAGAACTGGGTCAGCCAGTGCGCGCCCAGTCCGCCGGGCACGACCTCGAAGCCCTCGTCCCGCACCCGATAGAGGCGCTCGCGCGTGCCCAGCAGCAACCCGTCCCCACCCGGTTCGGGGCAGATGGTGGCCGCCACGGCGGACTGCCCGGCCTCCCGCGGCAACCCGCCCAACTCCAGCGTGCGCGAGCCCCGCGGGCCCGTGCGCAGCAGGCGCCGCTCCTCGCCCGAGGCCAGCAGGACCCATTGCTCGCCTTGCACGTCCCAGACCTGGACCGGCCGCCAGCCGCCGCTGCCCGCCGGACTCTCCCAGGCCAGGGCCACGCCCTCGCCCCGGACACTCAGCACGCCGGACACCCGGCTCTGCAGCTCCAGCCGGCCCTCGGGCTTGAAGGCCGCCAGGTGCGGCAGCTCCCCCAGCACGAAAGCGCCGGGCAGGGGCAGACGCGGCGCGGCCAGCCGGGTCTCGCGCAGGGCCTGGCCCGTCCAGCGGAACCAGCGCGACCCGGCGCGCAGCAGCAGGCCCTCGCCATCCCGACCGAGGCGCAGAGACTCGCCGGCGGGAGGCTGGGGCAGGGTGAGGGGCAGGGCGGCCAGGGCGCCACTGGCGGCCTGCAGGCGGGCCAACTGGGGCGTGCGGGTCTCGCTGCGGCCCAGCACCAGCAGGCTGCCGTCGCCCTCCACCGCCAGTCCCAGCACTTCGGGCAGCACCTGGCGGTAGCTTTCGCGCATGGCAGCGGGATTGCCCTCCGGGTCGAAGCGGAACAGGCCGCGATCCCGCGTGCCGCAGACCAGGTGGCCGTCGGGCAGGCGCCCCAGGCAGGTGACGGAGATCCCGGAGAGCAGCACGCGCTCGCCCTGGCGCTCCTGCCAGCGCAACAGCCCGCGTTCCGTGCCCAGCCAGACCGTGTCGCCTTCCACCAGCAGGGCCTGGCCGCGTCCCAGGGCCACGGGGGAGTGCAGCTCCACGCGCCGGAAGGCGTCGTCCCGCCGCACCAGGCCGGAGTCCGCCGCGGCCCAGAGCACGCCCTGGCGGTCGACGGCCAGGGCGGAGACGCCGCCGGCCTCCCAGCCGTCGCGCGCGGCCTGGCGCAGCAGGTGGCGCCCGTCCCAGCTGTAGAGGCCGTCCCGGGCCCCGAACCAGAGCAGGCCCAAACTGTCTTGGGCCGCCGTGCGCAGGCTGGCGGGGGTGAGCAGCGCGCTGTCCGGGGGTCCGCCCCGGGCGGACCACAATCCGCCCAGCAGGAGTAGCAGAAGGAAGACGGTGCGGCGTGTCATGGGAAAAAGGTAGGGTTTGGGGCCCGTCCCGTCCGGCCGGCCGCGGGCGGCACTCATCGCAGGCCGCGCAGGTTGCGCCGGTACATCACGGGGGTCATCCGGCGCAGGGCCTTGCCGCGGGTGAGCTCGTCCCAGGCGGAGTCGTCGTCCGGCCAGGGGCCGTGGCGCAGGCGCTCCAGCAGGGCCGGGTCCGCCGCCAGCGCGGGCGAGCCCTCCCCGGCGCGGCGGTTCCAGGGACAGACCGTCTGGCAGTCGTCGCAGCCGAAGAGCCAACGGCCGGGCATGGGGCGCATGAAGTCCGGCAGCTCGGCGTGGCGGTTCTCGATGGTCTGGGCGCTGATGCAGCGCGCGGCGTCCAGTCGGCCGGGGCCGCGAAAGGCCTGCACGGGACAGGACTCCAGGCAGGCCGTGCAGCGCCCGCAGCGCTCCGGGTGGGGCTGGTCGGCGGGCAGCTCCAGCTCCAACAGCAGTCCGCCCAGGAAGAGCCACGAGCCGTGGCGCGGGTGGATCAGCAGGCAGTTCTTCCCGATCCAGCCCAGCCCGGCCTGCCAGGCCCAGTAGCGCTCCAGCAGCGGGGCCGTGTCCACGCAGGCCCGCCAGGCCACCTGCCCCAGCCGCTCCTCCACCCGCTGCATCACGCGGCGCAGCAGGCCCTTGAGCACGCGGTGGTAATCGCGGCCCAGCGCGTAGCGGCTGATCCGCACGGCGGGCGGCTCGGGCAGTTCGAGTCCGCCGTCGTAGGCCACGCCGATCATCAGCAGGCTGCGCGCGCCGGGCAGCAGGCGGCGGGGATCCAGCCGCTGCTCGTCCCCGCGCGGCCACCAGGCCATGGGGCCGTGGAGACCCTCCCGGCTCCAGCTGGCCACCTGGGCCGCCTGCAGGATGGGCGCACGCGGGTCCGCCAGGCCGGCCAGCGTGGCTCCCTCGGCCAGGGCCTGGGCCTTCAGCCAGCCGGCGAGTTCGGCGGGTGCCGCCCTGGTGGCCGGGGAACTCATGGCGCCGCCCGCGGCGGTGGGGGATCCAGGACCACGACGACGGGATGGTGGTCGCTGGGCTGCCGGCCCTCCACCCGTTCCCGGTCGATCCAGGCACGCCGCGGCCGGAACTCCGGCGAGGCCAGGATCCAGTCGATGCGCGCCGGCTGGTCCGTTGACTGGAAGCCGTGGAACGTGCCCTCGGGCAGTTCGCCCGGCGCGTGCAGGGTGCGGAAGCAGTCGTTCAGCGGCCGGGGCGCCGCCGGATCCGTCAGGATCTCCCAGGGCTCCGAGCCTGGCCCGGCGTCGGCGTTGAAATCCCCGGCCAGCAGCACGGGCGTGTCCGGAAAGCGCTGACCCAGCCACTCGCGCAGCCGCCGGGCGGCCCGCTGGCGCGCCTGGACGCCCACGTGGTCCAGGTGTGTGGAGACGAACAGCAGCCGGCGGTCCGGCTCGGCGCGCTCCGCCAGCAGCACCCAGCTGAACATCCGGACGCAGGCGGCGTCGGCGTCCAGCCGGCCCGGACGATCGCCGGGCTCGGCATGCCAGCGATGCCCCTCCTCCAGCTTGAAGAAGCGCTCACGCCGCCAAAGCAGGGCGCACATCTCGCCGGCCAAGTCGCCGTCGTCGCGGCCCGCGCCAGCCAGGCCGAACTCCGGCAGCAGGTGGCGCAGGTCGTCGGCCTGCCCGGCCAGGCACTCCTGGGTGGCCAATAGATCAGCCCCAGCGGCCCGCACCCGCTCCACCACCGCCGCGCGCCGGGCTTCCCAGGCGTGCTCGCCGCCATCGCCGCCGGCGTAGCGCAGGTTGAAGCTCATCACGGTCCACAGGCTGTCGGCCCCGCCCGCGTGGACGACCGGAGGACCCAGCACGGCCAGCAGCAGGAGGAGCGGCAGCAGGAAGCGCCCGCGCCGACTCGCATCGCCGTTCAGGGGCGGCGTCCACTGCTTGGGGGTGAGGCTAGGTTCAACCGACACGCTGGGCCTCCGCCAGGCTGTCGACATTCAGCAGGGCCACGCGGTAGGGGAAGAGTCGGGCGGCGAACACGCCGCCGGCCACGGCGGGATCGCCCTCCATCAGGGCCCGGGCCTCCGGCTCGCCCGGCGCGGAAAAGATCACGAGGCCCATTCCCTCCTCCTCGGTCGTGGTGGTCCGCCCGGCCAGGTGGACGATTCCCCGCTGGGTCAGCTCCTGCAGGTAGGCGAAATGCCGGCCGATCAGGGCCTGCTCCGCGGGCGTTGGGCCTGTGCTCAGCAAGGCCGGACGGGTGGGCCGGATGCGATAGAGCCACGTGCTCATGGGTTCCTTTCCCGCCGGCGGACGCCCTGCGCCACGGCGGAGTTCAGGCCGGGCGGCGGGCCCGGAGGGAGAACATCAACGGCAGCCCGCCCGGATGGGTGGCGTGCACCCAGCGCCCGTCGCGCTCCACCAGGAAGGCGTGGCTGCGGTAACTGCAGTAGGGGTACTCGCGCAGCTTCTCCAGCACCAGCCCGGCGTCCAGCAGGGACTGCACGGTCTCGGCCAGGGAGTGGGCCCACTCCACCGACTCACCCACGGGCCCGTTCTCGGCCGCGTAGGTCAGGCCGTCGGGCCAGCGGACAGCTCCGGCCGCGCGGAAATAGGGCGCTTCCAGCCGCAGCCAGTTCTCCTCGCGGGCCTCCGGGGCGAACATGCCCAAGGCGGGGTGGAAGTCGCGCACGAACACACTCCCGCCGGGTCGCAGCAGGCCGGCCACCGCGCGGCCCCAGCCGGCCAGATCCGGCAGCCAGCAGAGCGCGCCGCCGCCGGTGAATACGAGATCGAAGCGCCCCGCCAGCTCCGCGGGCAGCCGGCCGATCTCGGCCTCGACGAAGTCCGCCGCCAGTCCGGCCTGCGCGGCCACGCGGCGCGCCGCGGCGATCGCCCGCGGGCTGAAGTCCACGCCCGTCACCCGCGCGCCCAGCCGGGCCAGGCTCAAGGTGTCGAGTCCGAAGTGGCACTGCAGGTGGATCAGATCCAGGCCCGCCACCGGGCCCAGCTCTTCCAGCAGCTCGGGCTCCAACGTGCCGCGGCCGGCCAGGAAACCGGCCACGTCGTAGAACTCACTGGCCACGTGGGGCTCCACGGCGGCGTCCCAGAGGGCGCGATTCTGCTCGATGGCAGCCTGATCGTTCATCCCGGGTTCCGTCTCCCGCTGGTTGTCAGCTGACTCAGGGTCTCAGCGCGAAGGTCACGGTCACCACCGCCTTGACCACCTTCTCGATGGTCTCGGTGGAGTACATGCCGTAGTCCTCCACTTCCACCGAATTGGGCTGGGTGACCTGCAGGATGCCCTGGCGCGCGCTCACCAGCCCGCCCAGGCGCTTGCCGCCACCCAGCAGGACCTCGGCGCGCCGGCGCGCGTCGGTGGCGGCCCGGCCCAGCAGCTCGAGCTTGACCTTCTCCAGGTCGCCCAGATAGAATTCGGGCGGCGCGCCGCTCCAGGTGACGCCTTCGCGCAACAGGCCCTCGGTCTCCCGGGCCAGGCGCGCGATCTCCTTCACCCGGCTGGACTGCAGCTTGAGCGGCCGTTCCAGCTGGTAGGCCTCCACCTCGGAGGTGGCGTTCCCGCCGGCCGTGGTCCGGTAGATCACGTAGGACTGCAGGGGCAGCCACTCCCACTCGGCGGGCTTGACGCCCTGGCTCTCCAGCCAGGTGGCCACCCGCTGGGCCTGCTGCTCCAGTTCGCGCGTGGCGCCCGCCGGGTCCGCGGAGCGGGCGCTGACGCTGCCGCGCCAAACCGCCAGGGTGGAGGTGGCCTTGGCCTCCGCCGTGCCCTTGACCGTGAGGCCGTCGCCGGCCATGCGCGCCGCCAGGAAGGCCCGCCCGCCGATCCAGGCCGCGGCCATCAGGCAGAGACCCAGGATCAGGGCCGCCGGCAGCAGGCCGCGCCGGCTGTCGCCGTTGACGATGTTCATGTGAGGGTCCTTTGGAGGGCCACGGCCTGGCGCTCGCTCTTCTTCAGGCGGGCCGTCACCAGCTCGTGGCTGTGCAGGATGAGTTCGTCCACCAGGGCCGCCGGCAGTCCGCCGGGCAGCTCCAGGGTGTTCCAGTGTTCCTTGTTCAGGTGGTAGCCGGGCGTGATGGCGGCGAAGGCCCCGCGCAGCTCCAGGGCCCGCACGGGGTCGCACTTGAGGCTGAGCCGAACGGGGCCGTCCTGGGTGAGCAATGCGAAGACCTTGCCGCAGACCTTGTAGACCCAGACGCCCGGCCCGAAGGGCTCCTCCTCCGTGCTGGCGGGCTGAGCGGACAGCTGCTGGCGCACCTCGCCTCTGGTTTTGTCCGACTCGCTCAAGGGTTGACCTCCTTCACCACAGGGACACAGAGACGCAGCAGACAAGTGGGACCGACAAATCGCTTCGTCTGAACCAACGCGTCGATTCCGCCACCTTCATCCGATCCGACTGTGCCTCCGTGTCTCTGTGGTGAGAGCCCGGAGCCAGGAGGCCGGGGATCAGGACTTCTGCGCTTCCTTGGCCCAGGTGTCGCGCAGGGTGACCGTGCGGTTGAACACCAGACCGGTTGCGCGGCTGTCGCGCACGAAGTAGCCCAGGCGCTCGAACTGCACGGGCACGTCCGGAACAGCCTCCGCCAGCGCGGGTTCGAGCTTGCAGCAGGTCACGCTGCGCAGCGAACTCGGGTTGATGTCCAGCAGGAAGTCCCGCTCCGCGCCGGGCTTCTCCACGGCGAACAGGTGCTCGTAGAGCCGCACCTCGGCCTCCACGGCGTGGGCCGCGCTCACCCAGTGGATGGTTCCCTTGACCTTGCGACCGTCGGGTGCGTTGCCGCCCCGGCTCGCCGGGTCGATCCGTCCGATCAGGCGCTCCACGCGGCCGGCGGAATCCTTGATCACCTCGGTGCAGGTGAACAGGTAGCCCCAGCGCAGGCGCACCTCGGCCCCCGGCGAGAGGCGGAACCACTTCTTGGGCGGATCCTCCACGAAGTCCTCGCGCTCGATGAACAGCTCACCGGAGAACGGCACCTGGCGCGTGCCGGCGGATTCGTCCTCGGGGTTGTTGACGGCCTCCAGCCAGTCCACCCGGCCCGCCTCCCAGTTCTCGATGGTGACGGGCAGCGGATCCAGCACGGCCATCCGGCGCGGGGCGTTGCGGTTCAGGTCCTCGCGCAGGCAGTGCTCCAACAGTTGCACGTCCACCACGCTGTCGCGCTTGGCCACGCCGATGCGCTCGCAGAAGTCGCGGATGGCCCCGGGCGTGTAGCCCCGGCGGCGCAAACCTGAAAGGGTGGGCATGCGCGGATCGTCCCAGCCGTCCACGTGGCCCTCCTTCACCAGGAAGAGCAGCTTGCGCTTGCTCATCACCGTGTAGGTCAGGTTGAGCCGCGCGAACTCGATCTGGCGCGGCTTGCAGTCCACGCTGACGTTGTCCACGGCCCAGTCGTAGAGCGGGCGGTGGTTTTCGAACTCCAGCGTGCAGATGGAGTGCGTGATGGACTCCAGCGCGTCGCTGAGCGGGTGCGTGTAGTCGTACATGGGGTAGATCAGCCAGGCCTCGCCCGTGCGCGGGTGCGGGGCCCGGCGGATCCGCCAGAGGGCCGGGTCGCGCAGGTTGAGGTTGGGGCTGGCCATGTCGATCCGCGCGCGCAGCACGCGGCTGCCGTCGGCGAACTCGCCCGCGCGCATGCGGCGGAACAGGTCGAGGTTCTCCTCGACGGAGCGCCCGCGCCAGGGGCTGTCGACGCCGGGCTCGGTCAGCGAGCCGCGCGTGGCCCGGATCTCCTCGGCGCTCTGGTCGTCCACGTAGGCCAGGCCCTTGCCGATCAGCTCCTCCGAGAAGTCGTAGAGCTGCTGGAAGTAGTCCGAGGCGTGGTAGAGGTGTGCGCCCCAGTCGAAGCCCAGCCAGCGCACGTCGGCCTCGATGGCGTCGATGTACTCCTGCTCCTCTTTCTCCGGGTTGGTGTCGTCGAAGCGCAGGTGGCAGCGCGCCGGGACCTTAAGCCCGTACTCGGCGGCCAGGCCGAAGTTCAGGCAGATGGCCTTGGCGTGGCCGATGTGCAGGTAGCCGTTGGGTTCGGGCGGAAAGCGCGTGACGACGTTCACGTGCTTGCCCGAGGCCAGGTCGGCGTCGATGATCTGCCGGATGAAGTCGCGGCCGGAAGTCAGCGGGGTCGGTTCCATCAGCGGGTCTCCACGTAGCGGCGCCGGTAGTCCTCCTCCAGCGCCTTGAGGGTCTTGCCTTTGAGTTCGTGCCCGGCGGCGGCCAGCCGCTCCAGGCCTTCCTGCAGCCGGCGGCGCGTCAAGTCCGCGCCCAGCAGCTCGCAGCTATCGAAGAGCGGCAGGCTGACCTTGGCCCCGGTGACAGCCAGGAAGAAGGGCGCCAGCAGCTCGCGCAGGTTCGCCCCTTCGCGTTCCACCATGTCCTCGAAGAGCGCGCGGACGCTGGCGGCCGTGAAGGGGCGGAGCTGCTCCATCTGCCAAAGCGCGATGCGCAGCCAGCGCGCCGTGCGCGCGCCGTCGGCGCCGACCAGCTCGGCGCTGTCGTAGTCCAGCGCCCCGCGCAGCAGGAAGGCCGTCATGGGGACGAAATCCGCCAGCGTGGTCAGGCGCTTCTGAGTCAACGGCAGGGCCTTGAGCAGCAGCTCGTCGTTCAGGCGCCAGCCGTGCAGGCGCTCGAGGATCTGCGCCGGGGTCAGACGCTCGCGCAGGTAACGCCCGTTGAGCCAGTTGAGCTTGGCCAGGTCGAAGACCGGGCCGCCCAGCACCACGCGGTCGATCTCGAAGGATTCGATGAACTCGTCCAGCGTGAACATCTCCCGGCCGTCGGGCAGCGTGTAGCCCATCATGCCCAGGTAGTTGAGCACGGCCTCGGGCAGATAGCCGGCCTCGCGGTACCAGGTGACGCTGGTGGGATTCTTGCGCTTGCTGAGCTTGCTCTTGTCCGGGTTGCGCAAGAGCGGCATGTGGATGAACTCCGGCAGCTCCCAGCCGAAGCCCTCGTAGAGCAGGACGTGCTTGGGCAGGCTGGAGATCCACTCCTCGCCGCGGATCACGTGGGTGACGCCCATCAGGCGGTCGTCCACCACGTTGGCCAGGTGGTAGGTGGGGAAGCCGTCGGTCTTGCGCAGAATCTGGTGGTCCACCGTGCTCCAGGCGATGCGGATCTCGCCACGCAGGCGGTCGGGCACCACGCACTCGCCCTCGTCGGGCACGGCCAGGCGGATTACGTGCGCTTCGCCCGTCAGGACACGATGCATCGTGTCCCTACGATCCAGGTGCTGACAGTGGCCGTCGTAGCGCGGATCCTGCTTGCGGGCCAGCTGCTCCTCGCGCAGGGCCTTCAGCCGCGCCGCGTCGCAGAAGCAGGGATAGGCCTTGCCCGCCTCCACCAACCGCGCCACGTGTTCCTCATAGATGGGCAGGCGCTCGCTCTGCCGGTAAGGGCCGTTGGGCCCGCCCTTGTCCGGACCCTCGTCCCACGGAATCCCGGCCCAGCGCAGGGCGGCGAAGATCGCCTCCTCGCTCTCGCGCGTGGAACGGCCCTGGTCCGTGTCCTCGATGCGCAAGATGAATCTCCCGCCATGGCGGCGGGCGAAGGCCAGGTTGAACAGGGCCATGAAGACCGTCCCGATGTGGGGGTCTCCGGTGGGCGAGGGGGCGATGCGGGTGACGACGGGACCGGGCCTCATCGGGCGGGCTCTCCTGCTGGTGTTGAAAAAGGCCCGGCGGGCCTGGTCGGCCGGCGGCGTGCGGCCGGCGTTCCGGCCCGGGCCTCACACAAATCCGGCAGGGGCAAGGTAGGGCTTGGGCACTGGCCGGGAAAGCCGGAACGGGGCGCGGGGGGGCTTCAGCAGGCGAACGCCAGCACGTGGCCCCAGGGGTCCAGCACGTAGCCGGCCCGCTCGCCCCAGTCCCGCGGCCGCAGGGGATCCAGCAGGCGGGCGCCCAGGCCCAGGGCGCGCTCCAGCCAGGCCGCCGGGTCCTCCACCCGCAGGTAGAGTTCGGCACGGGCCGGGCCGGCGGGCGCGGGCGCCAGCTTGGCCAGCGCGGGGAGCAGGCGGCGGATCCCCGCCTCGGGCATCAGGCCCAGCGTCAGGCCGCCGGGCAGCGCGAACTCGCTCATGCCCGGCACGTGCAGGTCGGGCTCCCGCTCCAGCAGGGCGCCGTAGAAGCGGCGCGCCGCCTCCTGGTCGGGCACGTAGAAGATCACCAGCGCGGCGCTCACGCGACCAGCCCCCGGTAGATCTCCAGCGTCCGGCGGGCCATGGCCGCCGGGCTGAAACCCGCCTCCACCCAGGCCGGACCCGCGGCGCCCCAGGCCCGCAACCGGGCGGGATCCGCCAGCGCGTGACACAGTCCGGCGCCCAGCGCGGGCGCGCTCTCCGCCTCCACCAGCCAGCCCGTTTTGTCGTGGGCCACGCCCTCGGGCAGGCCGCCGCAGCGCGTGCCCAGCACGGGCACGCCCAGGGCCTGGGCCTGCAGGGCCACGCTGCCCAGACCCTCCTCCCGGGAGGGCAGGATGAACAGATCCAGGGCCGCCAGCCAGGGGCCGGGCTGGTCCTGGAAAGGATGGAAACTCACGCAGCTCTCCAGTCCCAGCCGCCGGACCTGCTCGCGCAGCGCCGGCTCCTCGTCGCCCGACCCCACCAGATGCAGGTGCAAATCCGGGTGAGACACGCGCACGGCGGGCAGCGCGTCCAGCAACAGATCCAGGCCCTTGTGGCGGCGGAACCAGCCCAGGTAGCCCAAGACGGGCCGCCCCGGCAGGCTGAGCCGCTCTGCCGGCAGGCTCAAGACCTCGGCGCTGCTGTGCACGGTCTCCAGCCGGGGGCGGCCGCCGACCCCCAGGCCGCTGGCGGCCAGGCGGCGGCGGATCTCCTCCGAGACGCAGAGCACGGCGTCCGCCCGGGCCAACCGTTGCCGGCCGCCGGCGGACGGGGCGTCGGGAATGCGCCGGTGGGCGACCTTGGCCACGGCCGCCGCCGGCAGCGCCTGGAAGGCCTGGGTGGCCCGGCCGGTGTGGGCGTGGAGGACGGTGCAGGAGCGCAGGCCCTGGGTGCTGAGCACCAGGGGCAGCAGGGCCCAGAGCGGTCGCGCCAGCCGGTGCAGGCGCCCGGCGGGCAGGATCCCGGCCAGCCGCGTGGCCAGTGCTCCGCCCGAGCAGACCAGCGCGTGGTTCTCGATGCCCAGCCGCTCCAGCTCGCGGATCAGCAGCCAGGTCTGGGCTTCGCCGCCTCCCCAGCGGAACTGGTCGTTGACGTGGAGGATGCGCGGCTCAGCCACGGGGCCGCCCGCCGGCCTCCCGCCAGGCCTCCCAGAGCTTGGCCTGTTTGAGGAAGACATAGAAAGCCGCCACGACGCAGAGCACGAAGCCGCGCCGACCCAGCAACAGGCCGCCTTCCAGCAGCCACATGCGCAGGAATTTCCAGGGGGGATCCAGCACCAGCTTGAGCAGCGAGGGCCGGCGGCCCAGGTCGCGCTGCTCGGCGGCGAGCTGGCTCGTGTAGCGATTGACCTTCTCCACGTGGTGGGCCAGGTCGCGGTAGGGCCAGTGCAGCAGGCGCGTGCGCAGCGGCTGGACCACGAGGCCCGCGCCAGCCACCCGGTCGTGCACCCAGGAGCCCTCGAAGCGCGCCCGGCCGCGGTGGAACAGGCGCGTGGCGCCGTCCTTGCGCCAGCCCGTCCAGTCCACCCAGCCACCCAGGTGCCAGTTGCGGCGCCGGAAGCGGCCCGCCCGGCCGGGATCCCAGTCGAAGTCGGCCAATTCGGCCTCCAGCCCCTCCGCCAGCGCCTCGTCGGCGTCCAGCGCGAGCAGCCAGTCATGGGTCGCGGCGTCCACGGCCACGTTCTTCTGCCGCACGTGGGAGGCGAACTCGTGCACCAGCACGCGCGCCCCCGCCGCCTCGGCCACGCTCCGGGTCGCCGGCGTGTGACGCGCGTCCAGCACCACCAGCAGTTCGGCGCAGAGCGGGCGCAGGCTGGCCAGGCAGGCGGCCAGGCGCTCCTCCTCGTCGCGGGCGATGACGATCCCGCTTATGGGGGGACGCTGGGCGGGGCGGCCCGGCTGGGTCATCTCAGGCCTCGCTGGCCTTCAAGCTCTGGCGCAGGGCCTTGCGGCGCTCATTCTCGTCCAACAGGGACTTGCGGATCCGCAGGCTCTCCGGCGTCACTTCCAGGAACTCGTCAGAGGCCAGGAACTCCAGGTTCTCTTCCAAGCTGAAGATGATGGGCGGCGCGATGCGCATGTTGCGGTCCGTGCCCGAGGCGCGCATGTTGGTGAGCTTCTTGCCCTTTTGCACGTTCACGACGATGTCGTCCTCGCGGCAGTGCTCGCCCACCACCTGGCCCGTGTAGATCCGGTCGCCTGGGGCGATGAAAAAGCGGCCGCGATCCTGCAAGGCGTCCAGCGAGTAAGCCACAGCCTCGCCCTCGCCCATGCTGACGATGCTGCCCGACTGGCGGCCGGGGATGCTGCCCTTGAAGAACTCGTACTGCAGGAAGCGGTGGTAGAGGACGATCTCGCCGCCCGTGGCGCGCAGCATGCGGCTGCGGAAGCCGATCAGGCCGCGGCTGGGCATGTGGAACTCGAGCTTGGTGCGCGACTCCCCCGGGTCCATCTTCAGCATTTCGCCGCGGCGCTGGGCCACGGTCTCGATCACCACGCCCACGAAGGGGTTGGCCACGTCGATGGTGAGGACCTCGACGGGCTCGGCCTTCTTGCCGCCGATCTCCTTGTAGATCACCTTGGGCTGGCCCACCATGAACTCGTAGCCTTCCCGGCGCATGTTCTCCATCAGGATGGAGAGGTGCAGGATCCCGCGCCCGCTGACCTTGAAAGCGTCGGCCGAGGCCGTGTCCTCCACGCGCAGGGCCATGTCGCGCTCGCATTCCTTGCGCAGGCGCTCGCGCACCTGGCGGCTGGTGACCAGCCGGCCCTCCTGGCCGTAGAACGGACTGGTGTTCACCATGAAGGTCATGGAGAGGGTGGGCTCGTCCATGGCGATGATCGGCAGGGGCTCGGGGTTCTGCAGGTCGCAGATCGTATCGCCGATGTCCACGCCCTCCAGGCCGATGAGCGCGCAGATCTCGCCGCAGCCCACCAGGTCCTTCTCCCGGCGGCCCAGGTTGTCGAAGACCAGCAATTGCTTGACCGTCCGCGTGACCTGGCTGCCGTCGCGCTTGACCATGGCCACGGTCTCGCCGGCTTTGAGACTGCCGCGGAACAGCCGGCCGATGCCGATGCGCCCCACGTAGTCGCTGTAGTCCAGGGCCGTGATCAGCAGCTGCAGCGGGCCCTCGACGATCTCCGGGGCCGGGATCTCGGCGCGGATGCAGTCCAGCAGGGGATCCAGATTCTCCTGGGGATCTCCCAGATGCCGCACGGCCCAGCCGGCCCGGCCCGAGGCGAAGACCACGGGGAACTCGAGCTGCTTGTCGTTGGCGCCCAGGTCCATGAAGAGTTCGAAGACCTCGTCCACCACCTCCAGCGGCCGGGCGTTGTCGCGGTCCATCTTGTTGATGACCACCACGGGCTTGAGGTGCAGCTGCAGGGCCTTCTGGAGCACGAAGCGGGTCTGGGGCATGGGGCCTTCGAAGGCGTCCACCAGCAGCAGCACGCCGTCGGCCATCTTGAGCACGCGTTCCACCTCGCCGCCGAAGTCCGAGTGGCCCGGCGTGTCGATCAGGTTGATGCGCACGTCCTGCCATTCCACGGAGAGGTTTTTGGACGTGATCGTGATGCCCCGCTCCCGCTCCAGGTCGTTGGAGTCCATCACCCGTTCGCGCACGTGCTGGTTCTCACGGAAGACGTGGCAGTGCTTGAGGATCTCGTCCACGAGAGTGGTTTTCCCGTGGTCGACGTGGGCGATGATGGCCACGTTGCGCAGCGACATGGAACTTCCTTCCAGAAAAGCGCCCGGAGGCGGACCTGCCGGGCGGACAATGACGTGAGACTGCACTCGCAGCCGTCCACAAGGTAGGAAAACGCACCGCCGGAGTCCCCGCGGCCCCGGACTTTCCTTGGCGCAGCTTCAACCCTACCTTGAATCAATGAAAAACAAGCCGTTGAGAGACCCCATGGCCCCTGCCACCCTGGTCGAGGTGCTGGCCCACAGCTGCACGTGTTTTCCGGATCGCCCCGCGCTGCGCGTCAAACGCGACGGCCAGTGGCGGACCTGGACCTACGCCCAGGTGGCGGAGAGCGTGCGAGTGCTGGCCGCGCGCTTCTGGCAACTGGGCCTGCGCGCCGGCGACCGGGTGGGGCTGTGGAGCCCCAACTGCCCCGAGTGGACCCTCTGCGACCTGGCGCTGACGCGCCTGCGCGCCCTGCCCGTGCCGCTCTATGCCTCCAGCGGGTCGGCCCCGGCGGCGGAGATCCTCCGGGACGCGGGCGTGGTCTGCCTGCTGGTGGGCGGCGCCCGGCAGGTGGAACTGGCCCGCAGCCTGCCGGGCGAGTTGGCCGGACTGCGGCGCGTGCGGCTGGACACCGGCCCCGCGGGCCCGGGGGAGACGGCGCTGGCCGAGCTGCTGACGGCTCCCCGGGACCCCGGCGAACTGGCCGCGGCCCTGGCCGCCGTGGAGGCCGGGCTGGCGGACCTGGGTCCGGATGACCTCTGCACGCTGATCTACACCTCGGGCACCTCGGGCGAACCCAAGGGCGTGATGCTTAGCCACGACAACCTGATCCATCAGTTCGAGACGGTGAACCACTTCTATTCCATCGATGAGACCGACCGCTCGCTCTGCTTCCTGCCGCTCAGCCACGTCTTCGAGCGCGCCTGGAGCGGCTACATCCTCTCCCGCGGCGCGGAGAACGTCTACGTGGAGGATCCGCTCCAGGTGGCCGAACTGCTCAAGGAGGTCCGGCCCACCACGCTCTGCAGCGTGCCCCGGCTCTATGAGAAGATCCGCCAAGCCGTCCTGGACAAGGCCGCCCACGCCCCGCGCCACAAGTGCGCCCTGTTCCAGTGGTCCATGCGGGTGGGACTGGCGGCCGGACGGCTGGAGTTGACGGGCCGGCCCCTGCCGCTGGGCCTGGCCTGGCGCCGCCGACTGGCCGACCGGCTGGTGCTGGGCAAACTGCGGGACGCCGTGGGCGGGCCGAAGAAGCTGCTGGTCTCCGGCGGCGCGGCGCTGGATTCCGAGGTCGAGGGCTTCTTCCTGGCCGCGGGCCTGCCCATCTCCCAAGGCTACGGCCTGACGGAGACCAGCCCCATCGTCACCTGCAACCGGCCGGGCGAGATGCGCCCGGGCAGCGTGGGCCGGCCGGTGCCGGGCTGCGAGATCCGCCTGGACCCGGCCAGCGGCGAGATCCTGGTGCGCGGCCGCAACGTCTGCCACGGCTATTGGAACCGGCCCGGGGCCACGGCCCTGGCCTTCGACGAGGGGTGGTTCCGCACCGGGGACGTGGGCGGCCTGGACCCGGACGGCTACCTGAGCATCACCGACCGGATCAAGGACCTGATCATCACCAGCCAGGGCAAGAACATCGCCCCCCAGCGCATCGAGGGCCTGCTGGCCCGGGACGCCTACATCGAGCAGGCCGCCGCCGTGGGCGACGGGCGCAAGTGCGTCACGGCCCTGGTGGTGCCGGTCTTCGAGCGGCTGGAGGCCTTCGCCCGGGAGCACGGCCTGCGCTGGGAGACGCGCGAGCACCTGCTCAAGCTGCCGGAGGTGCTGGACCTGCTGCGCCGGCGCATCGAGGAGCAGACCCGCGAACTCAGCCGCCACGAGATGGTCAAGCGCTTCGCCCTGCTGCCCGAGCTGTTCAGCGAGGCGGCGGGCGAGATCACGCCCACCCTGAAACTGCGCCGCCAGGTGATCCAGACCCGCTACCGCGAGCTTATCGACTCCATGTATCAGGCCCTGGACGACGCGGTGGAGAGCTGCACCGTCGGTTCCCAGCGCCAGAAGAGCTGAAAATCTCACCACAGAGACACAGAGACACAGAGTTCTACTTGTTGGAATTACGCAAGCGGGAGGCCTTAACCTCCCGTTTTTTGATTTCGATGTCGCTGAGTCTCTGTGTCTCTGTGACTCTGTGTTGACTTTCCGCTACCCACGAGCTTCTGAGTCTTCGAGCCTTAGGGTCTTCGTGCTCACGCAGACTCCGGGATGTGTCACACCCGACCCAGGCCGAGACCCATCTACCATCTGTGCCTCTGTGTCTCTGTGGTGAATCTTCCGGGATCAGGTCTTGCGGCGGGCGCGGGGCGCGGGGGACTCGGCCAGGCGCCGCTCCTCGGCGCGGACGGTCTCCAGCAGCTCCGGCAGGTCCAGGGCGGCGGGCTCGCGGCGGGCCAGCTCCTCCAGCACGCGGGCGGCCAATCCCGGATAGCCTTGTTCCAGGTAGATGCGCGCCAGGCGGCGGGTCATCATGCTGCGGGCGTCGAACAGATCCTTGGCCCGGCCGGTCACGCGCCGGTTGGCGTCCTCGGGCAGGCCGTGGGGCAGGTGCAGGGGCCGGGTGAGGCCCTCCAGCCGCTCGGCCTGTTCCAGCAGCTCCTGTTCACGCCCCGCCCGGGGCGGCGGGAGCTCGCCCGGCTCGGACCCATCGGCCTCGTCTTCCTCCTCCAGGATCGCGTCGACAATTTCCTCCGGCCGCTCAGGCTCAGGCAAACCGGACTCCGGCGGAGCGGACTCCACCGGTTCGGGCTCTGATGGAACAGGCGCCTGTGGCGCAGGCTCCAGCAGGTCGGGCGCGGGTACCTCGGCGGATCCGTCCCCGGCGGGCTTGACGTGCTGCTCCAGCAGCCGGCGGAACTGCTCCTCCCGGCGGGCGGCCTCCGCCGCCGTGGGCCGCAGGGCCTGCTCGTACTCGGAGGGACGGCGCAGGCCGGCCTGCTCCATCTCCTGGTTGCGCTGGGGGCTGAACTGGTCCAGATCCCAGACGCGCCGCAGCAGCTCCAAGTGGCGCTCGGGATCCGGACGGGCGGCCTGAAGACGCTGCAGCCAGGCGGCGTGGATTCCCGGCACCTGCCGGCAGATGCGCTCGCGGATCCCCGCCGCCTCGCGCTCCTCGCCCTCCTGGTCCAGGGCCTCGGCCAGCACGAGCCAGCCGCTCAGGTAGTCCTCGTGCTCGCGCGTGCCCTTGCGCAGCAGGGCCAGGGCCTCCCGGCGCCGGCCTCCCGCCAGCAGCAGGCCGGCCAGCCGGGCGAAGAGCCAGGGCCGGGCGGGCAGTTCGCGTTTCAGCTGGCGCATCTGGGCATCCAGCTGGCGGCGGCGCTCCATCACCAGTCCGCCACCAGTTGCTGGTTGATGGCCTCCACCAGCCGGCCCGCCGCCTCGGCGATGGCGTCGCTGCGGGTGGGCGTGCCGTTGGGATCGAAGGTCCCCCACTCGGAGAAGGTGCGGGTCCAGAGGGCCTTCTCCTCCACCTTGTCCCAGAACTCGGCCTTCAGATTGATGGTCAGCCGGACCTGGGTGGTGCGCTCGTCGCTGCCGTAGGCGAAGGGCGCCTCGCTGATCTGGGTGAAGATCAGGCTCAGGCGGCTGTCCGCCGCGGCTTCGTCGGAGACCTTGAGCAGGCCGTCGCGGAGGAAGCGCGCCAGCACCAGGTCGGTGAGTTCCTCGGCCACGCCGAACTCCGCCGTCTGGTTGACGATGGGCGGGATGGAGACGGTCTTCAGGTGGGGCGGCAGCGAACCCTTGAAGGAGTAGGAGCAGCCCGCCAGGAGCAGCAGACCGCCCAGCAGGAGCGGGACAAACGCTTGGAAACGCCGGCGCGGGCCCTGTCTCACAGCTGGTGCCTCCGGATCTTGCGGTAGAGCGTGCGCTCGCTGATGCCCAGGCTGCGCGCCGCCCGGGCCCGGTTGCCGCCGTGGTCGGCCAGCACTTCCCGGATGTGGTCGCGCTCCAACTCATCGACACTCAAGGCCGCCAGATTGATCTGTTCGCCCACCTGGCGCTGCGCCTCGATCTGCTCGCGCACCAGGCCCTTGATCTCGGCCAGTTCGCGCTGCAGGAAGAAGAACATCTGCTGGAGCATCTCCAGGCTCAGCTGGGGCCGGTCCTCCTCCGGCGGCCGCAGGGCCGGCAGGTGGCGCGAGGTGCCCTCCTCCAGCAGCCGCTCGCGCAGCAGGCCGGCGCTGACCGGACCGCCGCCAGCCAGGATCACCAGGGATTCCACCAGGTTTTTCAGCTCGCGCACGTTGCCCTGCCAGTAGTGGGCGGAGAGCAGGTCCAGCGCCTCGGGCTCGAACTCGGCCCGGCGCAGGCGGTTGGCCTCGCAGAAGCGGGCCACGAAGTGTCGCGCCAGTTCGGGGATGTCCTCCCGGCGCTCGCGCAGCGGCGGCAGTTGCACGGCCACGGCCTTGAGCCGGAAGAACAGGTCCTGGCGGAAGCGTCCCCGGGCGGATTCCTGGGCCAGGTCGCGGTTGGTGGCGGCCACCACGCGCACGTTGACCTTGACGGAGGCCTGGCCGCCCACGCGCATGAACTCGCCGGTCTCCAGCACGCGCAGGATCTTGACCTGGGTGAAGAGCGGCATCTCACCGATCTCGTCCAGGAAGATGGTGCCGCCGTCGGCCAGTTCGAACATGCCTTTGCGCTGGCGCTCGGCCCCGGTAAAGGAGCCGCGCTCGTGGCCGAAGATCTCGGATTCGAAGATGCCTTCGGGGATGGCGCCGCAGTTGACCGTGATCAGCGGCCCGGCGGCCCGGCGGCTGTTCTCGTGGATGGCCCGGGCCACCAGCTCCTTGCCCGTGCCGGACTCGCCCATGATCAGGACGGAGAGATCCGTGGGCGCCACCTGCCGGATCAGCGCCGCCACCTGCTGCATGGCCGGGCCGCTGCCCGCCATGCCCACGCTTTCCAGGCCCTCTAGCATCCTCGGGACTCCCAGGACTCAATCCAAAGACCAGGACTCACCACGAAGCACGGGAAGAGAAACGAAGATCACGAAGACCAGAACGGATGAGGATGAACTGCGATGTGCCTGCCGCAGGGCGGGTTCAACGGGTCCAACCCACTCAGATCCCGCGCTTCCCGCCCTTCATCCTCTCTTCGTGTCCTTCGTGGTGAACCGTGCATCTACGCGGCAATCCAGCCCGCGTCAGGAGCCGAAGCGCGAGCGGAACCACTCCGCCGTGCGCACGATCCCCTCCTCGAAGGGGACCCGCGGCTCCCAGCCCAGCAGCTCGCGCGTGGCCTCCCAGGCCAGGCAGCTGGTGCGCTGCTCGCCGGCCAGGGCCGGGCCGTGGGGGGCGGGCCGCGTGCTGCCCAGCGCGCCGGCCAGCAGTTCGTAGAGGCGGTTGACGTCCGTCTCCACGCCCGTGCCCACGTTGGCCGCGCCGCCGCAGTCGGCGGCCAGGGCCAGGCAATTGGCCCGGGCCACGTCCTCTACGTACACGTAGTCGCGGGACTGGGTGCCGTCGCCGTTGATCTGCAGGGGCAGGTTCTCCAGCAGGCGCCGGGCGAAGATCGCCACCACGCCGGCCTCGCCGTGGGGGTTCTGGCGCGGTCCGTAGACGTTGCCGTAGCGCACGGCGAAGGTGGAGAGACCCTGGATCTCGCGGTAGTAGTAGAGGTATTTCTCCACGGAGAACTTGGTGATCCCGTAAGGGCTGATGGGCTGGCAGTCCGCGCCCACCGGCGTGGGCCGCTGCTCGGTGTCGCCGTAGATCGCGCCCCCGGTGGAGCTGAACACGAAGCGCTTCACGCCCGTCCGCCGGCAGGCCTCGAGCAGGTTCAGCGTCCCCAGGATGTTCACGCCCGCGTCGAAGACCGGGTTTTCCACGCTTTTGCGCACGTCGATCTGCGCCGCGCAGTGCATGACCGCGTCGAAGCGCCACTCGGCGAAAAGCTGGGGGATGGTCTCGTCGGCGATGCTCAGGCGCAGCACCTCCGCCTCGGGATTGAGGTTCTCCTCGCGGCCCGTGCTGAAGTCGTCCAGCACCACCACGCGGTGGCCGTCTTTGACCAGGAGGTCCACTGTGGTGGAGCCGATGAAGCCGGCCCCGCCCGTCACAAGAACTTTCATGCGCCAATGTCCTTTCGATAGTGCACGCCCTTGAAGGCCACGCGCTCCGCGGCCGCCAGGGCCCGGGCCCGCGCCTCCGCCGCCGTCGCTCCCAGGGCCGTCAGCCCCAGCACGCGGCCGCCCGCGCTGCAGAGCCGGCCCGCCGCATCCCGGGCCACGCCGGCGGGAAAGGCCAGCAGGCCGGGTTCCGTCAGGCCGTCCAGGCCCTCCAGCCGCTCGCCGCCGCGCACGGGACCCGGATAGCCCGCCGCCGCCAGCACCACGCAGACGGCGCAGCCGGGCTTGAGCGGCGGATCCGCCGCCGCGGGCAAGTGCCCACCGCGCGCGATGCGCTCGGCCCACTCCAGCAGGTCCAGCTCCAACAGGGGCAGCAGGGCCTGGGTCTCGGGATCCCCCAGCCGGCAGTTGAATTCGATCACCCGCGGACCCGCCGACGTCAGCATCAGGCCCAGATAGAGAATGCCGCGATAGGGCCGGCCCTCGGCGGCCATCCCGGCCAGCACGGGCTCGAGGATCTCGCGCCGCACCTGCTTGAGCAGGGCGGGCGTCGCCAGTGGACTGGGAGCCAGCGCGCCCATGCCGCCCGTGTTGGGCCCCGTGTCGCCCTCGCCCACCCGCTTGTGGTCCCGCGCGCTGCCCAGGATCCAGCCGCGCGCGCCGTCGCAGAGCGCGAACACGCTCAGCTCCGGCCCGTTCATCCGCTCCTCGATCACCACGGTGGCTCCGGCCGCCCCGAAGGCGCTGCCGTCGAGCATGGACTCCAGCGCCGCCCGGGCCTCGGGCGCGCTCGCTGGCAGGACCACGCCCTTGCCGGCGGCCAGGCCGCTGGCCTTGAGCACCACGGGCCAGGGGGCCGCGGCCAGGAAGTCCAGCGCCTCGTCCAGCCGGGAAAAAGTGCGATGGGCCGCGGTGGGAATGGCGTGCCTCTCCATGAAGGCCTTGGCCCAGGCCTTGGAACCCTCGAGCTCGGCGGCCAGCCGGGAAGGCCCGAAGGCCGGGATGCCCCGCGCCGCCAGCTCGTCCACCAAGCCGGCCACCAGCGGCTGCTCGGGCCCCACGAAGACCAGATCCACCGCCTCGGCCCGGCAGAACTCCGCCACAGCCAGGCCGTCCAGCGGATCCAGCCCGGGTCGGCAGTCTCCGTCCGTCAGGCCGGGGTTGCCCGGGGCCACGAACAGCTGCCGGCAGAGCGGGCTGCGCGCGAGGGACCAGGCCAGCGCGGCCTCGCGGCCGCCCCCGCCCAGCAACAGGACCCGCATGGCTAGAGCTCCCAGCCCTGCTTCTTGAGGTACTTGGCCGGCGAGGCCAGGAAGCTCTCCCAGTCCTCGTGCAGGCGCAGTTGGGGATAGAGGTCCTTGCCCGCCAGGATCTCCACTCCCTCGTCCAGCCAGGCCTTGGCCTTGCGGTTCTTCTGCAGGGCGCGCGCCAGGCACAGGTAGGCTTCGCGGTTCTCCTCCAGGGCGGCGTGGATCATCCCGCGCTCGAAGGCCAGCACGTGCGGCTCCAGGCTGTAGCGGCGGTCCATGAAGTCGAGGATCCGCTTGGCCTCGTTGGTGGCCGTGCGCTTGAGCAGCAATTGCAGGTAGAGCACGGTGGTGTGCTTCATGGTGCGCCAGTCGCGCCGCGTGCGGGTGGAGTCGTCCACCTTGAAGGGGCGGAAGAAGGCCTCGCGGGCGGCCTCGTACATGCCCTTGCGCTCGGAAAGGATCAGCTCGATCAGGCAGACCTGCCAGTGATCCTTCAGCTCCTTGTAGGGCTCCAGGTCCTTCTGCACGGCGGACGGCTTGTCCTTGAGCGCGCGCGCCTCCAGCTCCGGTCCCGCCTGTTTCTCCCAGACCGCCAGCAGCTTCTTCATCTCGGCCACGTCAGGGTGTTCCGGCTTGCCGTGCTTGAGCGCCCAGGTCCACCAGCCCTTCTGGGCGGCATCCGTCGCGGTCAGCATCATCTGGATCTTCCTCCCGTTACAGTCGCTTCTTCAGCTTTGGCGAGTGGGGCTGCGCCGAGCCTGCAGTTTCTTCATCGCCCGGGACGCGTCGTCCTTGCCCCGGCGTTTGGCCTGCAGGCGACTCTCGGCCTGTCGACCGGTCTGGCGCAGGGGGTCGGGCGCCGGATCCGGGTCCGCCTCCCCGCCGTCCAGGGCGCGCAGGCGATCGCGCAGGCGCGCGGCCCGCTCGAAATCCAGCCGGGCTGCGGCCTCCTCCATCAGGGTGCGCAGCAGCTCGGGATCGCAGCTCTCCTCCACGCCGGCGTAGAGGGCGCCGTCTTCGGCCACCCGGCGCGCCGCGCCCTTGCCCTTGGTGTAGTCCTCGATCTTGCGGGCCTCGTCCAGCACCGTGGTGGTGGCGCGGATCTCATCCTCGCTCTTGCGCACGCTGTGCGGCGTCACGCCGTGGCGCGTGTTCCAGTCCGCCTGGAGCGCCCGGCGCCGCACGGTCTCGGCCAGCACCTGCTCCATGGCCGCGCTGACCCGGTCGGCGTAGAAAATCACCCGGCCCTGTTCGTGGCGCGCCGCCCGCCCGACGATCTGGAACAGGCTGCGCGCGCTGCGCAGGAAGCCTTCCTTGTCGGCGTCCAGCACCACCACCAGAGCCACCTCGGGCAGGTCCAGGCCCTCGCGCAGCAGGTTCACGCCCACCAGCACGTCAAAGACGCCCAGCCGCAGGTCGCGCACCAGTTCCACGCGCTTCAGGCTCTCGATGTCCGAGTGCAGGTAGCGGACGCGGATGCCGCGCCGGCCCAGGAAGGTGGCCAGGTCCTCGGCCATGCGCTTGGTGAGCGTGGTCACCAGCACGCGGTCGCCAGCCTCCGTGCAGCGGCCGATCTCCTCGGCCAGGTCCTCGATCTGGCCCTCGCTGGGCCGCACGTCGATGGCGGGGTCCAGCAGGCCCGTGGGGCGGATCAGCTGCTCGACGTAGACGCCGCCCGTCCGGGCCAGCTCGTAGTCGCCGGGCGTGGCGCTCACGTAGAGCAGGTCCGGCGCCAGCGACTCGAACTCGTCGAAGGTCAGCGGCCGGTTGTCCAGGGCGCAGGGCAGGCGGAAGCCGTAGTCCACCAGGGTCTCCTTGCGCACCCGGTCGCCGCGGTACATGGCCCGCAGCTGGGGCAGGGTGACGTGGCTTTCGTCCACCACCACCAGCAGGTCGTCGGGAAAGTAGTCCAGCAGGCAGGCGGGCCGCGAGCCGGGCTCCCGGCCGTCCAGGTGGCGGCTGTAGTTCTCGATTCCCGAGCAGTAGCCGATCTCGAGCATCATCTCCAGGTCGAAACGCGTGCGCTGCCGCAGGCGGTGGGCCTCCAGGACCTTGCCTTTGGCCTCCAGCTCCGCCAATCGCTCCTCCAGCTCCAGTTCGATCCGCTCCACGGCCCGCTCCAGCGAGGGCCGGTCGGTGACGAAGTGCTTGGCCGGGTAGATGGCCGCCGCGGGCTTCTCCCCCAGCACCTTGCCGGTCAGCGGATCGATGATCTGGATGCGCTGCAGCTCGTCGCCGAAGGTGTCCAGCCGCAGGGCGGTCTCCTCGTAAGCGGGCTGGATCTCCAGCACGTCGCCGTTCACGCGGAAGGTGCCGCGCTCCAGGGCGGCCCCGGCGCGCGTGTAGTGGACGTCCACCAGCCGGCGCAGCAGCTCGCGCCGGTCCAGCTGCTCGCCCTGGCGCACCAGCACAAGTCCCTTGCGGTACTCCTCCGGGTTGCCCAGGCCGTAGATGGCGGACACGCTGGCCACGATCAGGACGTCGCGCCGCTCCAGCAGCGAGCTGGTGGCCTTGAGGCGCAGGCGGTCAATCTCGGCGTTGATGGCCGAGTCCTTCTCGATGTAGGTGTCGCTGCTCGGGAGATAGGCCTCGGGCTGGTAGTAGTCGTAGTAGCTGATGAAGAATTCCACGGCGTTCTGGGGGAAGAAGCCCTTGAGTTCGCCGTAGAGCTGGGCGGCCAGGGTCTTGTTGTGCGAGAGCACCAGGGTGGGCCGGTTCAGGCGGGCCACCAGCTGGGCCACCGTGTAGGTCTTGCCCGAGCCGGTCACGCCCAGCAGCACCTGGGACCGGGCCCGCGCTCCCGGCGGACCGGCGAAGCCTTCCGCCAGTTGCCGGATCGCATCCCCCTGATCGCCGCAGGGCTCGAACTCGCTGATCAGGGTGAAGCCGCCGCTCATCCGCCCTTCCCGACCCGTGCCCGCGCCTGCTGATCAGGCTGGATCGGGCCGTCCGTCAACCACTTCTGTCTCACGCCCAAGATAACAGAATCCCCCCGGCCCACCAAGCGGACCGACCCGGCTCCTGCCAGCTCTGTCAGCTTTGTCAGGGCGTCTCCGGCTGGCGTGACAGGCGATCCCAGTTGTCGGGTGGACAGGGTTCCCCCTGCCCCTTGTGCAGGCAGAGCCCGGCGTTCCAGAGCCAGTCGCTCCAGCGCACCTGCAGGCCGTCGGAGAGCAGGCCGCTCCGGCTGAACAGCTCCACGCTGAACAGGTCGTCGCGCCCCTGGAGCAGCAGTTGCAGCGAACTGAAGGGCGGATCGGCGTCCGGGCAGGTCCAGAGCACCAGGCGCCGGCGCACGTCGGTCGTGTCCTGGCGCAGCAGCGTGGCGCGCACGCCCGGGCAGTCCGTGGAGAGCTGGCGGCCGAACAGGTGCTGGGTGCGGGCCAGGTCGGCGTTCCAGAGGTCGTGCAGGACGGTCACCGTGGCCAGGTCCACGGGCGGTTCGCCCAGCGGCCGGGCGGGCACGAAACTGCGGGTTTCCACGCCCGGGTCGGCCTGGGTCTCCACCAGACTCCAGGCCTCGGCGGCGGGGAACTGCAGCCGCGGCCGCTCCTCGCGGCCGGGCACCCGGCGGACGTCCCGGGCTTCCTGGGGCGTGGGCGTGAGCGGGGCGGCCAGCGCGGAGGCCGACAGGGCGGCCAGCGCTAGAAGCAGCGTCAGCCGGCGGATGGGGGAAAGACGCATGGAGTCTCCTTTCGCCCCAATGTACCAACCGGCTGCCCGTCCGGGGCGCTTCCCCGCTGGCCCGGCTTTGTTATCCTCAGCCGTCGCCCGCGAAGCAGGGATCGCTCCGCGGGCGCTTTCATCCTCAGCCAAGGGGACTCCATGTCCGGCACCCTCCGCCTCCGGCCCGTCCGCCAGCGCCTGATTCGTCTGTCCGCCCTCGTGGCGGGGTGGTCCCGCGGCTGGGCGCTGCTGCCCGCACTCCTGCTGCTCTCTCCGGCCGTCCGCGGCGAAGGGCCGCACCCTGTGTCCGGGCCGGCGCCCGCCCAGGCGGCGGTGGTGGCGGCCCATCCCCTGGCCGCGGAGGCCGGAGCGGCCGTGCTGCGCGAAGGCGGCACGGCGGCGGACGCCACCGTGGCGGCGGCCCTGGTGCTGGCCGTGGTGGAGCCCCAGGCCAGCGGACTGGGCGGCGGCGGCTTCGCGCTGGTGCTCGCCCCGGACGGCACCGCCGAGACCCTCGACTTCCGCGAGCAGGCGCCCCGGGGCCTGCAGGCCGCGGCCTTCTTCGATCCGGCCGACTCCCTCCATGCGGCGCGCTCCCACGGCGGGACGGCCGTGGCCGTGCCCGGAACCGCCGCCGGCCTGGCCCTGCTCCACGAACGCCACGGCCGTCTGCCCCTGGCGCGCTTGGTGGAACCGGCCCTGCGCCTGGCCCACGGCTACCCGGTGAGCCGCTCGCTGGCCGCACTGGTGGCCGAGCGCGCCGGGCTCTTCCTGACGGACTCCACCTTCGCCGGACTCTACCTCAAGGACGGCCTGCCGCCCATGGAGGGCGACACGCTGGCCAACCCCGGCCTGGCCCGGGTGCTGGAGGAAATCGCCCGCGAGGGCTTCTCGGCCTTTCCCGCCCGCCACGCCGAGGCCCTCAGCCGGGCCGTGAAAGAGGCTGGCGGCTGGCTGGAATCCGACGAGCTGACGGGTTACCAGGCCATCCTGCGCGGCACCATCTCCAGCGACTGGCGCGGCTACCGGCTGGTGGGGCCGCCGCCGCCGGCCACGGGCGCCCTGGCCGTGATGCAGACCCTGGAGATCCTCGAGCCGCTGGATCTGGCGGCCCTGGACGAGCCCACCCGCCTGCACGTGCTGAGCGAGGCCCTGCGCAAGGCCCTGCGTGACCGGGCCGCCCGCAGCGCCGATCCCGCCTTCCACGATACCCCGCTGGACAGCCTGCTCAGCCCCGCGCTGGCCCGGGAGGTCCTGGCCCAGATCCACCCCGACGGCATCCACGCCGTCTGGCCCGCGCTGGGCTCCCGCGCGCTCTGGAGCGAAGAACCCGTCGCGCGTCCCGGCCAGTCGCCCCGGGACAAGGGCAACACCACGCACATCTCGGTCTGGGACGCGGAGGGCCGCCTGGTCAGCCTCACCCAGAGCCTCAACTACTTCTTCGGCGCCGGCGTGGCCGCGGACGGCATCCTGCTCAACAACCAGATCGACGACTTCAGCTGGGAGCCGGACAGCCCCAACGCGCCGGAGCCGGGCAAGCGGCCGCGCAGCAGCATGGCGCCGCTCATCGTGTTGAAGGACGGGGCCCCCGTGCTCTGCCTGGGCACGCCGGGCGGCCTGCGCATCCCGTCCAGCATGAGCGAGATCCTGGTCAACCACCTGCAACTGGGCCAGCCCCTCCAGGCGGCCATCGAGGCTCCGCGCTGGTATCCGGCGGGCACCACGCTGGTCTGGGAACCGCGCTTCGCGCCGGAGACCGGCCCCGCCCTGGAGCGCATCGGCTACCGGCTCTATCCGATGGGTCCCATGGACGCCTTCTTCGGCGGCGCCCACGGCATCGCCCGGGTGGCGGACGCCCAGGGCCGGAGCGGGCTGGAGGGCGCGGCGGATCCGCGCCGGGACGGTCAGGCCGTGCTGGTGCGGCCCTGATGTCCGCCCGGGGGAGCCGCTGGATGCCCGGCAAGACGGCGAGCCTGCTGGCAGGTCTGCTACTGCTCGTGGCGCTCGGTCCGACCACGGCCCAGGCGGCCATCAGCGAGGCCCAGCTCCGGCGCGCCGAGCGCTCCTGGCTCGAGGCCAGCGGCTGGGTGCTGGCCCGGCGCCGGGCCGCGGGCTGTTGGGACGCCGGACTCGATCCGGCCCTGAGCGGCCTGATCGGCGGCGCGGACGGCATCTTCACTACCTCGCTGGGCCAGAAGGAGGCCAAGCAGACCGCCGCCCAGAGCGGCTGGTGCCGCGTGGTGGCCTGCCTGCTGGACAGCCTGCGCATCGGTCCCCGGGACACCGTCGCCGTCACCATGACCGGCTCCTTTCCCGGCCTGAACCTGGCCGTCCTGCTGACCCTGGAGGCGGGCGGAATCCCCTACCGCAGCGTGGCCAGCCTCGGTGCCTCCACCTACGGCGCCAACGACTCCACCTTCAACTGGCCCCTCGTGGAAGGCTGGCTGCGCCAGCGCGGCCTGCTGCGCCAGGGATCGTGCGTCGTCACTCCCGGCGGCAGCGGCGACCGCTTGAACGGCCTGCCCCTGGAGACCCAGCGCGCCGCCGAGGCCGTGCTGCGCGCCACGCCCGCCAGCCTGCACCCCAGCAACCTGCCCCAGGCCGTGGAGCTGCGCCGGGAGGCCCTGGGCCCGCGCGAGCACCTGGCCCTGTTGATCAACGTGGGCGGCGGGCATCCCGTGATGGGCGGCAACGACTACGGCCGCACCGTGCCCGGCGGCCTGCTGGGCGACGCGGACGGCCCGGGCGACCCGGGTGAATCGGGCAGCGAGGGCGAGGTCGGCACCAAAGGCGTGCTCCAGCTCTTCCACGAAGAGGGGCTGCCCGTGCTGCACTTCATCGACATCGTCCGGCTGGCCCGCCGCTGGGGCTTGCCCAGCCCGCCCCAGAGCGCGCAGACGCCCCCCGAGGTGGCCCGGGGCTGCCGGCCCGCGCCCGCCACCACGCGCCGGGGAGAGCGGCGATGAACCTCTGGCCGCTGGGGCTGATGGTCCTGCTCTTCATCCTGCTCTTCGCGCGTCTGCGCTGGCCGCTGGGGCTGGCCCTGGCCGCCGCCGCGCTGGCGGGCGGACTGCTGCAGGGCGTGCCGCTCACGACGGTGGAGCAGGGCGGCCTGCCCATCCCGGGCTCCTCCATCTGGCGGCACCTGGTGGAGGGCGGCTTCGTCTACATCGATCCGATCCTGATCATGGTGACGGCCTTTTTCTTCATGAAAGTGATCGAGGAGAACGGCCTGCTCTCCGCCCTGACCTGGTGGATCCTCAAGGGACTGGGGCGCCGGCCCGCCCTGCTGGCCACGGCCCTGGGCCTGTTCGTGGCCTTCCCCGGCATGCTGACGGGCCTCAGCACGGCCTCCGTGCTCACCACCGGGGCCATCGCCGCGCCGCCGCTCTTGCGGATGGGCCTGGACCGCCGCCGGGCCGGGGCCTTCGTGGCCGTGGCCTCGATCCTCGGCGTGGTGGCGCCGCCGGTCAACCTGCCCGCCATGATCATCTGCGCCGGGGTGGACATGCCCTACCTGGGTTTCATGCTGCCCCTGCTGGTACTCGCGCTGCCCCTCTTGGTGGTCTGCTCTCTCTGGCTGGCCTGGAAGCCCCTGCGGAGCGGGGATCCCGCCGCCGCCCTGGAGGCCGTGGAGCGCGGCCCGCTGGACCGCCACGGACCGCGCCTGCTGCTGCCCCTGCTGCTCATCGCCCTGCTGATGGGCGGACCGCGCCTCTTCCCGGCCTGGTGGGCCTCACCGGGCATGCCCGTCGTGCTGCTGGCCGGCTCGCTGCTGGGGCTGGTGACCGGCGATCGCGTGCGGGTGGGGGCCGCGGCCTGGGCCGCCCTGCGTCAGGCCCTGCCCGTGATGGGCATCCTGGTGGGCGTGGGCTGCTTCATCCAGATCCTGACCCTGACCGGCCAGCGCGGCGAGCTGGTCCTGACGGTGCTGCAATTGCCGGCCTGGGCCGCCTGGCTGGGCATCGCCGTCTCGCTGCCGGCCTTCGGGGCCGTCTCGGCCCTGGGCAGCGCCAGCGTGCTGGGCGTGCCCTTCCTGCTGGCCCTGCTGGGGCGGCCGGAGATCTGGGTCTGCGCCGGGCTCTCGCTGTTGGCCGCGCTGGGCGACCTGATGCCCCCGGCCTCGCTGGCCTGCAATTTCTCCGCCCAGGTCACGGGCGAACCCGACTATTTCCGCGTGCTGCGGCGCTGCCTGGCCCCGGCCCTGCTCTGCGCGCTCTGGGCCCTGGCCGTGATGGCCGCCAGCCCCTGGCTGGTCCAACTGCTGCAGGGGAGCTGAGATGCTGTTCTGGCTCTACTGGGGAATGACCGCGCTGGTGGCCGCCGGCCTGCTGCGCCTGCTCTGGCGCAGCCCCGACTGGCGTGAACAGGCGTTGGCCGCGCTGGTGCTGGTGCCGCTCTTGTTGCGCGTGTGGCTGCTCAAATGATGAAGCTCCCCGCCATCCCGCCGCGCGCCCGCGCGTGGCTCTTGCTGATCGGTGTAGCGCTGCTGGCCGCGCTTGCCGGGCGGGACTTCCTGGCCCAGCGCCAGCCGGAAGTCCTCCGGCCCTCCGGCGGCCTGGGTGAAGTGCGTCGGCTCTCCGAGTGGCACGCGCCCCTGGCGGGCAGCCGGGGCGACACGGAACTCTACCGCTTCGTGGGCGCCGAGCCCGGCGGACGCGTGCTGGTGCTGGGCGGCACGCACCCCAACGAGCCGGCGGGCTTCTTGGCCGCCGTCCTGCTGGTGGAAAACCTCCAGGTCGAGCGGGGGGAGATCTGGGTGCTGCCCCGGGCCAATGCCTCGGCCTTCACGGCCACGGATCCCCAGGAGGGCACGCCCCAGCGGCTCGTGCTGCCCGCCGCCGACGGCCGGCCGCGCTGGTTCCGGGTGGGCGGCCGGGCCACCAACCCGCTGGACCAGTGGCCGGACCCGGAGATCACCGTGCACCGGCCCAGCCTGCAGGCCCTCTCGGGCATCGAGACCCGCAACCTGAACCGCAGCTACCCGGGCCGGGCGGACGGCAGCTTCACCGAGCAGGTGGCCTTCACCATCCGCAGCCTGCTGGAGCGCGAGCACTTCGATCTGGTGGTGGACTTCCACGAGGCGGCCATCGAATATCCCGTGGTCAACGCCATCGTGGCCCACGAGCGTGCGGGCGACCTGGCGGCCATGGCCGTGCTGGGGCTGGAGATGAACGGCGTGGACATCGCCCTGGAACCCAGTCCGCTCAACCTGCACGGGCTCAGCCACCGCGAGCTGGGCGACCACGTGCCCGGCCTGCGCGCCGTGCTCTACGAGAGCGCCAACCCGGGCCAGGGCCGCCTGCGCGGCCGGACGGACGCGGCGCAGATCCTCGAGGGCCGCGATCCCTGCTACCTGGCCGCCCAGGACATTCCCGGGATGAACAAGGTCCCGGTGGACTCGACGGGCCTGCCGCTCTGGCTGCGGGTGGGCCGGCACCTGGACGCGCTGCGCGAGACCCTGCTGGCGCTGGAGCTGGTGGATCCCGAGCGCCCCGTCAGCGCCACGGGCCTGCCCAGCCTGGACGACCTGCGCACCCGCGGCCTCTCGCCCTGGCTCGCCCCGGCACCCTGATTTTTGTCAGACGGACACGAAGAGCACGAAGCTTCACGAAGAGCGGGAAGACAATTAAGAAAGAGGGAGACGCCAATCTCCCTCTTCTAAAAATGCTCCGTGCTCTTCGTGCTTCTCCGTGCCCTTCGTGTCCGTTCCCGTGTCCGTCCCCGAGGATTAGCCACGCAGAGCCGCGTAGCGGCCGTTCACCAGGCCCGCCGGGCGCACGCGGAAGGACTTGCCTTCCCAGGGGCTGTTGACGCCCAGGGTCAGGGCCTCGGCGCCGCGATAGGTCCAGGCGCAGTCCAAGTCCAGGATGGTCAGCTCCGCCGGGGCCCCCGCCTCGAAGGAGGCCGGCGGCAGGCCCAGCACGCGCCGGGGACCCGCGCTGAACAGCTCCAGCAGCCGCTCCAGCGAGCAGATCCCGCTCTCCACCAGGGCCTGGTGGGCCACGGCGAAGGCCGTCTCCAGGCTGGCGCAGCCGAAGGGGCAGAGGGGGTACTCGCGGTCCAGTTCGTCGAACTCGGCGGGCCGGTGATCGCTGCAGATGGCGTCCAGCACGCCGCCGGCCACGGCCTCCAGCAGGGCCTGGCGGTCCTCCTCCGGCCGGAGCGGGGGCACCAGCCGCGCGCTGGGATCGAAGTCCAGGCAGCGTTCGTGGGTCAGGGCCAGGTGCTGCGGGCTGCAGTCCGCACTGACCCGCACGCCGCGGGAGCGGGCCTGGCGCAGCAGCTCCACGCTCTCGCGCGTGCTGATCAACTGCAGGTGCAGGGCGGCCTGCTCGAACTCGGCCAAGCGGATGCCCAGCTGCACGCCCAGGTCCTCGGCCAGCCGCGGCTCGCCTTTCAGGCCCATTCGCAGGGCCACCGGGCCCTCGTGCACGTCACCGCCCGCCAGGCTGCGCTCGCGCGCCAGCTCGAACAGGGGCAGGCCGAACATCCGGCTGTAGCTGAGCGCGCCACGCAGCGCGGCGCCGCCTTGCAGGCCGCGGTTGCCCTCGCAGAAGCCCGCCACGCCCGCCCGGGCCAGCTCGCCCATGTCCGCCAGCCGCTCGCCCTTCAGGCCGGCCGTCACCGCGCCCAGGGGCAGCAGGGTCACCGCGTGCTCCTCGGCGCGGGCCAGCAGGGCCGTCACGGCCCCGGCGTGGTCGCAGACCGGCGTGGCCTCCGGCGTCACGCAGATGGCCACGTAGCCGCCCGCCGCCGCGGCGTCCAGGCCGCTCTCCACGGTCTCGCGATCCTCGCGGCCGGGCTCGCCCAACCGGACGCGCAGATCCACGAAGCCGGCCACCACGGTCAGGCCCTCCAGCTCCAGGACCTCGGCCTCCGCCGCCTCCAGGGCCGGGCCGCGCCGGACGATCATCCCGTCCTCGATCAGCAGGTCCGCGCGCTCGTCCAGGCCACTGGCGTGGTCCAGCAGGCGCGCGCCCTTCAGCAGCAGGCGCTCGGCCTCGAATTGATGCAGCTCAGTGCTCACGCGTCTTGCCTCCCAGCAGCAGATAGAGTACCGCCATGCGCACGGCCACGCCGTTGGTGACCTGCTCGAGAATGATGCTGCGGCCGCTGTCGGCCACCTCGCTGGAGATCTCCACCCCGCGGTTGATCGGCCCGGGGTGCAGAATCACCAGTTCGTCGGAGGCGTGGCGGTCCAGCCGGTCCATGGTCACGCCGAACTCCTCGTGGTATTCGCGCAGGCTGGGGAAGTGGTGCGCGTTGTGGCGCTCCAGCTGGATGCGCAGGACGTTGAGCACGTCGCTGTTCTCCAGCGCCTCCTCCACGTTCCAGAACACCTCCACGCCCAGCTCCTCGATGTGGCGCGGGATCAGCGGCGCCGGTCCGCAGACCTGGACGTGGGCGCCCAGCTTCTGCAGGCCGTAGATGTTGCTCAGGGCCACGCGGCTGTGCAGGATGTCCCCCACCAGCGTGACGCGCTTGCCGCGCAGGTCGCCCAGCCGGCGCCGCAGGCTCAGGAGGTCCAGCAGCGCCTGGGTGGGATGCTCGTGGGCGCCGTCGCCGGCGTTGATGATCACGCTCTCCAGGCAGCGGCTCAGGAAGAGGCAGGATCCCGGCGCGCTGTGGCGCATCACCACCGCGTCGATCTTCATGGCTTCGATGTTGGCCGCCGTGTCGCGCAGGGTCTCGCCCTTCTGCGTGCTGCTGGAGCTGGCCGAGAAGTTTACCGTGTCCGCGGACAGCCGCTTCTCGGCCATCTCGAAGGAAATCCGCGTGCGGGTGGAGTTCTCGAAGAACAGGTTGACCACCGTGATGCCGCGCAGGGTGGGCACCTTCTTGATGGGCCGCTCCAGCACTTCCAGGAAGCTCTCCGCCGTGTCGAGGATCAGCGTGATCTCGTCGGCGCCGTAGTCCTCCAGCCCCAGCAGGTGCTTGTGCCGCAGACCCACGGCGGCCGTCTCGGGCTCCAGGGCGGCCCGCCCGGTCTCGTTCCCGATACTGCTCATGCCTCCTCCTCCACGCGCTCCACCAGCCAGACGGCGTCCTCGCCGTCCACCTCGCTCATCTTCACGCGCACCTCCTCGCCGATGGAGGTGGGCACGTTCTTGCCCACGAAATCCGGCCGGATGGGCAGCTCGCGGTGCCCGCGGTCCACCAGCACGGCCAGCTGGATGCGCGCCGGCCGGCCCAGGTCCATCAAGGCATCCAGGGCCGCGCGCACGGTGCGCCCGGTGTAGAGCACGTCGTCCACCAGCACCAGGTTGACCCCGTGGATGTCGAAGTCGATGTCCGTGGCCTGCACCTCGGGCTGCTTGAGCTTGAGCCGCCAATCGTCCCGGTAGAAGGTGACGTCCAGGCTGCCCAGCGGCGGCGCGCTGCCCTCGATCTCGCGAATGCGCTCGCGCAGCCGCTTGGCCAGGTGCACGCCGCGGGTCTGCATGCCCACCAGGGCCAGGCCCTCCAGCCCGCGGTTCTTCTCGATGATCTCGTGGGCCAGCCGCGTGATGGTGCGGGCCAGGCCCGCCTCATCCACCAGCTGGGCCTTGCGACGGAAGGTCATGCCGCCTCCTTTCGCCGGATGTCCGGCCACAAAAAAGCCGGCGCCGCGCTGGGCGGTCCGGCTGGAATCGGGCGTGCTAAGGTCGTCATCTGGGCTCCCTTGCGGCCTCGCGGGACCGGCATTTAAGGGTGGGGGCGCGGTATCCTCCAGCGCCGGGACTAAGATGCCAGAGCCGGGCGGTACGTGCAAGAACGGGCGCGGCCTAATGGCTGGCGGTCACCCGGTACCAGACGCGCGGCACGGGCACGTAGCTCGAGTCCACGAAGGCCCTTTGGTTCGTGGTGCCCAGCAGCGTGGCCTGGGACAGGTCCAGGTAGGGGTTTGTCAGGCGATAGACCTTGTAGACGCAGTCGTCGCAGAGGGACTCCCATTCGACGCGCAAGGTGGAGCCGGGAATCGCCCGCAGGTGGGGAGCCCCCAGGGGGAGGATCTCATTCACCAACAGGTAGAGTTGGCTGGCCGTGCAGAAGGCCAGGTCCGAATCCCCGTCCCCTTCCAGATCCCCAAAGGCATGGGTCTCGACAATGCCCGGGTCCTCCGTCACGTGCAGGTTGTAGGTCTGGAAGGTGCCCTGTCCACTCGTGTTGCAGAGCCACTTGAAGCGGCTGCCGGTCGAGTTTTGCAGGAACAGGTCGGTATCGCCATCCACATCTACGTCCAGCGCGTCCACCAGGGCCACTGCAGCTTGTGTCTGGCTGATCAGCACCTGTGCCGGCCACCAGCTGCACGTCGCATTGTCGAAGTACACCAATTCGCGGTCGTATTCCGAAAAGGACAACAGGTCCGGGATGGCATCCGCGTTGACGCGTGCGACCTGCACCCAGTTCGCGCCGTCTCCTGCCGTGGAGATGGAGATGCGACGGCCGAAGCTCCCATCCCCATCCGTGTTGCGGAACCAGGCGACCAGATCCTCAAATTGACTGGCCATGACAATGTCGTCATCGTTGTCGCAGTCGAAGTTCCCAGCGGCAAGACAAGTGGCAAAGTTACCAGCCCGGATCAGCTCCTCGCTTCCAAAGGTCCCGGCGAGATTTCGGATGAAGCAGAGATCTCCATCATCGAAGACGATGTCCCCATCTTCGTCATTGTCGAAGTCAGCGATCGCGAGAGAGTTGATCGGCAACTCGTTGTAGTGAGAATCGCTGAGCTCGAAGGATCCATGGCCATCGAGATTGTCCAACAACAGCAGTTCGTTGTGGAAATCCGGGTTTCCACCGCCCAGGTCATTGACCCAATAATGCGACAGGACAAGATCCGGATCTCCGTCGCCATCGAAATCCACCGCCTTCAACTCGGCGATTTCATCCACGCCCGCATTCGAGTCCTCAATGGAAAAAACGAGGGCCAGCGGCGCGATGTGCGGCTGGTTGCGCCAGAGAAGGACTTCACCGTTCGAGGTCCCGATCAGCACATCGCCATCCCCGTCCTGATCGACGTCCGCCAGGGCCATGCAGTGCGCATCCTGCACGTCATCGATGGAAATGGGGCCGGAAAAGGTCAGGCACCACCCAGGCCGGCCCGGCACCAGCACCACCACTAGGGCCCCGAGGAGCCCGCCGACCCACATGGGTCTCTTCCAGGGCCCAGATCCAATTTGCCACGCTTTCATGATCCTTCCCCCAAGTTGGCCTGCCTGCAGCGGCCCGCATGGACCCGCCGCGCCTCGGGTCGACCGCTGGACCGGAGCCGCGATACCCCGAGCCGTTTTCCCTTACGAGGGAGAACGAACTAGCAACATCGATTCAGATGGTTCAGTTGCGCAGGATCATTGGGGAGCAGGTTGACCCTGCGGAGCTGTGTGGTGTCGGATTCTTAACAGATCCAGGCCGCAATGTGCCGTCGACAAAAGAAAGGTGCAAGAAAAATCCAGGGCAAGGAATTCCAAGGCGTGAGGAGCCCGCTCCGGGCACCTCACGCCTACATGGGTAAACACGGTCCGCCTGTGCGAAGGGAACCTGGCTAGCAGGAGAAGGCCAGCCGCTCCTCCACCACGGCCAGCAGCGCCGAGCGCTGCGCGTGGAGGGCCTGCTGTAGCGCCGCCGTGCGCGCGTCCATCTCTGCCGCCCAGGCCTTGTCCGTGATTCCGGCCAGGTTGATGCGCACGTTGAAGGCCGCGCCGTCGCAGGCCGTGCCCAGGCAGAGGGCCGCCACGCCGGCGTCGGACAGGCTGTTGGGATTGCCGCGCTCCACCACGGCGCGCACCAGCTCCAGCACAGGCACGCAGGCCTCCACCACCTGGAAGGGGATGAGCGTGGCCCGGCGATTGGCCTCCTCCAGCGCGGCGGCACGCGCGGCCCTTTCCTCCTCCGTGGCCTTGGGCAGCTTCAGGGCGGCCATCACCGCGGCAAAGGCGTCGGTGTCGGCGTCGATCAGGCCCAGGAAGCGGGTCTTCAGCTCCTGGCCGCGCAGGGCGACGGACTCCATCTCGGCATCGTGCTGGCTCAGCCCCTTCTTCCCGTGGGTGAGGTTGGCCACCATGGCCGCCAGGGCCGCGCCCAGCGCGCCGCAGAGGGCCGCCGTGGAGCCGCCGCCCGGTGCCGGGGCCTCAGAGGCCAGCAGGTCGGCGAAGCCCGTCAGAGTCAGATCCACCAGCCGGCCGCTGCGCCGTGTGACGCGGTAGTCGATGACCTTCTCCTCCGGCCGGAAGGGCGCGAGCTCCGAGAGGCCCATGCTCTGCACGGCGCACTCCAACAGATCCGCCTCGCTGGCGCCCGGGCAACGCCCCTGCTTGCGCAGGAAGTGCCGGCCCGCTTCCAGCAGAGCGTCCAGCGGCACCAGGCCCACCAGCTCGCCGCCGGTCACGCGCAGGCCCGCCCGCCGGGCCTCCTCCTCCACCACGTCGAAGGCCAAACCCATCGGTGTGATGGTGTGGTCGGTGAGGTTCATGCTGATTTGCGCGCGTCGGTATTCGGGAATGGTCCAACCCACGCACTTGGTGGCCTTGAGGCGGCCCGGCTGGCGTACTTTCTGGCCTGCCACATCCTTGAGCAGCCGGCCCTGCTCGTCCTTGGCCCAGCGGCCCTTCTCGCGCACGGTGATGGCCACGTCGTGGGCCCGGGCGGCGTCCTGGGTGTTCAGGTTGAAGTTCCAGGCGATCAGGAAGGGCCGGGCGCCGATCACCGTGGCGCCCGTGCGCTGCTGGCGCTCGCCGAAGGCGGCGGGGCCGAAGTCGGGCTGCCAGGCCGGATCCGCCAGTTTCTGGGCCAGGGCCTCGTACTCGCCCTGGCGCACGTCGGCCAGGTTGCGACGCTCGGGCCGGCGGGCGGCGTGCTCGTAGAGGTAGACGGGGATCTCCAGCTCGCGGCCCACCCGCTCCCCCAGCCGCTCGGCCAGCCGCGCGCACTCCTCCATCGTGATCCCCGAGACCGGCACGAAGGGACAGACGTCGGTGGCGCCCATCCGCGCGTGCTCGCCGTGGTGGCCGCGCATGTCGATCAGCTCGGCCGCCGTGCGGATGGCCTGGAAGGCGGCCTCCAGCGCGGCCTCGGGCTCGCCCGTGAAGGTGACCACCGTGCGGTTCGTCGCCGCGCCGGGGTCCACGTCCAGCAGGGTGACGCCGGGCACAGCAGCGATGGCGGCGGTGATCTGGCCCAGCTTGGCGCGGTCGCGGCCTTCGGAGAAGTTGGGGACGCATTCGACGAGGGCGGACATGGAGGGTCTCCTGGCTATTTGGATGCGCTTGGTTGCGGGGCCAAGGTACCGACTGGCGGGGCGCGCGGAAAGTCTGTGGCTTCCCGCCCGACTCACCACAGAGACACGGAGACACAGAGAAGCCTGTTTGAGCCCTACGGGACAAGAGACCACACGTCAACCTCCATCAAGAAGCCGCTGTGCCTCTGTGTCCCTGTGGTAAATCAGAGTCCGCCCCGGAGCGGGTTGCTACGTTCTGCCAAACGGAGGCTTCCATGACCGGACACCAAGTCGCGCGGATGGGCAGCTGGATCCTGCGGTTCGGGGCGCTCTCCCTGGCCTGGCGGACCTGGCAGCTGCTCAGCCAGTCCCTGCGCCTGGGACTGCGGCCCCTCCACCTGCTCTGGCTGCTGCCCGTGGCCGTGCTGGCGGGCTGGCTGAAGGCCCGGCTGGTGATGCGGCCGCGCATGCTGCAGAACGCCCGGCGTCTGCTCGACCATCCGGGGCGGCTGCGGCCCTGGCAGCTCTATCCGCCCCAGCTCTTCGCCTTCATCCTGAGCATGGTGCTGCTGATGGCCTGGCTGCGGAGCGTGGTCCTCGGCCTGCCGCTGCCCACGGCCCTGCTGGGCGGCGTGGACCTGCTGGTGGCCGCGGCGCTGCTGACCTCCTCCGGCGTCTACGCCCAGGTGGAGCGCGAGCGGCGTGACACGCCGGCTGCGAACCGATGACGCTGCCCGGGACCACGCTGATCCTGGCGGGCGGCTGGATCCTGCGCCTGGCCGGCCTGATGCTCCTGCTGGCGGCCTGGCGCCTGGCCCGGCGCGCCCACGAACTGGGGCTTGAGCCCGGGCAGCTGGCCTGGCTGCTGCCGCTGGCGCTGGGGGTGGGGTGGGTCAAGTCGCGGCGAGCCATCCGCCCGGTGCTGGCGGCCAACGCCCGCTGGCTGCGCGGCCGGGAGCGCGTCCCGGCCTGGCGCGTGTTCCAGCCGCGCCTGCTGCTCTTCATCGGGCTGATGATCACGCTCTCGGCCGGGCTCAAGCGCCTGGCGGCGGAGAGCGCCTGGGGCCTGGCAAGCCTGGGCGCCCTGGACCTGGCCGTGGCCACAGCCCTGCTGCTGGCGGCGGCCACCACCCGGCGCCGCGAGCCCCTGCCCGACTAATCCGATTCACCACAGAGATACAGAGACACAGCCAATACAATCTGTGTCTCTGTGCCTCTGTGTCTCTGTGTTGAAAGCGAATGCTCCGCTAAATGCGATAGCCCGAGGGGATCATGGTCTCGCGCGGCACGCAGATGATCCCTTCGTGGATGTGCACGTAGGCGTCCTCGTACTCCTCGAGGTTCTTCTCGTTCACCAGGTGCACGTCCGCGCCGATGCGCGCGCCCTTGTCGATGATCGCCCGGCGGATCACCACGTCCTGCCCGATGGCCTGGGGCAAGAGGCCTGGCGGCGGGTTGCGGAAGTCGTACTCGTCGGCGCCCATCACGATGGAATCCGTGATCTCCGAGCCGTTGCCGATCACGCTGCGGATGCCGATGATCGAGCGCTTGATGTGCGCGCCGTTGATGTAGCAGCCATCGCAGATCAGGCTCTCCTCCACCTGGCAGCCCGAGAGCCGCGAGGGCGGCAGGAAGCGCGCGTTGGTGTAGATCGGCCGGTCCGGACTGTAGAGCTCCACCTCGGGCACGCGCCGGGTGAGCATCAGGTTGGCCTCGTAGAAGGAGCGGATGGTCCCGATGTCCTCCCAGTAGCCCTCGTGGCGGAAGGCGCGGACGGGCTCTTCCTTCAGCGCGGCGGGGATGATCTCGCGGCCGAAGTCCGTGCAGGTGGCGTGGGTGTTGAGCAGGCGGTCCAGGGTGTCGAAGCAGAACACATAGATGCCCATGGAGGCCAGGTAGCGCTTGTCGGGCTGGGCCAGGCTGTCCAGCAGGGCCTCGTCCCGGGGCTTCTCCACGAACTCGGTGATCCGGCCGTTTTCCGTGCGCATGATCCCGAAGCCGCGCGCGCTTTCGCGCTCCACGGCCGTGGTGGCCACCGTGATGCTCTCGGAGCTGTCCATGTGCGAGAGCACGAATTCGCGCAGGTCCATGGTGTAGAGCTGGTCGCCGGAGAGGATCAGCACGTGGGTGGGATTGTAGGCCCGCAGGTGCGACATCACCTGGCGCACGGCGTCCGCCGTGCCCTGGAACCACTCCTGGTTGTCGGGGGTCTGCTCCGCCGCGAACACCTCCACGAAACTGCCGCGGAAGTCCTTCATCACGTAGCTCGAATGCACGTGGCGGTTGAGCGAATAGCTGTTGAACTGGGTCAGCACGAAGACCTTGGTCAGGCCGGCGTGCAGGCAGTTGCTGATGGGGATGTCCACCAGCCGGTACTTGCCGCCGAAGGAGACGGCGGGCTTGGAACGCTTGAGGGTCAGGGGCATCAGACGCGTGCCGCGTCCGCCGCCCAGGATGATGGTGATCACGCGATTCAATCGATCCATGTCTCGCTCCGCTTTCCCGCTCGTCACGCTGTCTCGTCTACGTCCGCTTGCTAGATCAGCTTGGCCAGCTGTTCGGCCAGTTTGTCGATGCCCGCCGCCACCTGCACCAGGGAGCGGGCGTTGTTCCAGGCCGGCGTGCTCAGCAGCCGGTTCTCCGTGTCCAGGCAGACCTGGTTGGCCGCGCAGGGTTGGTGCACGCCGCCCCAGGACTGGATGGCCAGGGCCGTCTCCCGGTGGGAGCCGATGGTCACCTTGGGCCGGTGCCCGGCCCCGCCCAGCACGCGCGCGGCGATCACCGGGGCGATGCACAGGAAGGCCATGGGCCGGCGCAGGGCGTGGCCGTTCAGCACGTGGGCCGCCAGCTCGGGCAGCACGCTCATCTCCGCGCCCTGGAAGGCGAAACTGCAGAGATTCTTGGCCGCGCCGAATCCGCCGGGCAGGATCAGCGCCCGGAAGGCCGCCAGATCCAGGTCGGACAGGGGATGGATCTCGCCGCGCACGATGCGCGCGCTCTCCACCAGCACGCTGCGGCTCTCGCCCTCCACGGGCTGGCCGCTGACGTGGTTGACCACGTGGGCCTGGGGAATCGCCGGGGCGAACCAGTGGATGGTCATGCCGCGGCGCTCGCAGGACAATTGGGTCAGCACGGCTTCCTGGATCTCGGCGCCGTCGAGATAGCCGGCTCCGGACAGCACTCCCGCGATCTTCTTCACGCCGTACCCCCCGTGCCGCATTGCGAGCCGCCTGGATCGTCATCCCCCGGCTTGACTTGCGCTCAGGCGACCCCTTCCCCCTGCAGGGGGAAGGCCGGGATGGGGGTTCTCCGCATCCCTGTCACCTGCCGGGAGCCCTTGTTTTCCACCTTTCTGCTGGCGCCAGAAAGGTGGAGCCAAAGAGGCGCTTGTTCTCAGCGGCCAGAGTCAGGCCACCTCGCGGTGGCCTTCCGCTGGCCGGCAGTTGGGCTTCCTGCAACCGCGTAGTTGGTTCCGGCTGACGCCGTCACCACCTGGTTCTGGTTCAGCCCTGCGGGCTTCACCTCACTAGATCGAGGTTGAACGGTCGTGCTGAACTCCTTCCCCCGTGCAACGGGGGAAGGTCGGGATGGGGGCGTGCCAGCACGCAGCCTGTTCAAGCGCATGGCGCTTCACCCATTTTCAAGTTCAGCCCTGACGGGCTTCACCTGGCTCATCCCTGTCAACTTCCGCGTGTGCGACCCCTTCCCCCGCGAAGTGGGGGAAGGTCGGGATGGGGGTGAGACCTCAATGGTCCAGCATAGGTCCAGTCATCTTCGAGACTTCGAGTCTTCGTGACACAAGGCCAATACTGACCGCGCCTCTCACCCGCAAGGCTCCTGCCGTTCCGCTCTGTGCCTCTGCGCCTCTGTGGTGAAAGATCTCGAAGGACAGAGAAGCCCGGTCCACCCCTAGAGGCAGACCGGGCGCGGAATCTATCTAGGCCATGGAGGCCAGCAGGGCCTCGGCCTCCGCCACGTTCTTGCGGCAGGCCACCAGGCTGGCGTTGAACAGCGCGCGCTCGGACTCGTTCAGCGGCATCTCGAGGATCCGCGCCACGCCCGTGCGGTCGATCATGGTGGGCACGCCCATGTAGACATCCTTCTCCCCGAACTCGCCGGTCAGCCACGAGGCGCAGGGCAGGATGCGATTGCGGTTGTGCATCACGCTGTCGGCCATCTCCACGGCCGCCGCGCTGGGCGCGTAGTAGGCGCTGCCGGTCTTGAGGTACTTGACGATCTCGGCGCCGCCGTCGCGCGTGCGCTGGACGATGGCCTCGATCTGGGCGGCGGGCATCAGCTCGGGCAGCGGAATCCCGCCCACCGTCGTGTAGCGGGGCAGCGGCACCATGGTGTCGCCGTGGCCGCCCAGCACCATGGCCTGCACGTCCTTGACGCTGACGTTGAGGGCCAGGGCGATGAAGCTGCGATAGCGGGCCGTGTCCAGGATGCCCGCCATGCCGAAGACGCGCTTGTGCGGGAACTGGGAGGCCTTGAGGGCCACGTAGGTCATGGCGTCCAGCGGATTGGAGACCACGATCAGCACGGCGTCGGGGCTCAGGGGCGCGGCCTGCCGGATGCAGCCCCAGACGATCTCGGTGTTCATCTTGAGCAGGTCGTCGCGGCTCATGCCCGGCTTGCGGGCCAGGCCGGCGGTCATGATGATCACGTCGCTGCCGGCGGTCTCGGCGTAGCCGTTGGTGCCGATCATCCGCGTGTCGTAACCCTCGATGGGAGCCGTCTCCCACATGTCCAGGGCCTTGCCCTGCGGGGTGCCTTCCACGATGTCCACCAGGACCACCGTCTCCGCGATCTGCTTCTCCGCCAAGCGCTGGGCGCAGGTCGCCCCCACGTTGCCGGCGCCGATCACCGTGATCTTGCTCATGCTCGTCTCCTTGACTGGCGTTGGTCCCCCGGAAGCGTCCGCCCTTCCCAAACCCGGGCCGGGCGCTGGGGTCACTTGTGGTTGATTTGACATTCCAGCCCGCGGGTCGGCGCCGCCGGGGCCCGCTGCCCGGCCGGACTAGTTCTCGATTTCCGGGTTCTGCTCCAGCTCCTCGTCGATCATCGCCTGCTGGCGCTCGCAGCGCTCCCAGCAGGTGCGGCAGAACCAGGTCTCTTCGTTGAAGGGATCCGGGAAATAGGCCAGCGCCGGACTCTCCGTCAGGCACATCCCGCAGGAAATCCCCTCACGCCAAGCCGTCGCATCCATGGCCTGCCCTCCATTCTTGGCGAACGTCATCCGCCGGCTCGACCGGCGGATCCCAGCGCACCTCGCCCACTCGCCGGGTTCCCCCGATCAAGTCGGGGGATGACGAAAACCCGCTGCTCAGACCGCGGTGGCCACGGCGCGACTCTCGCGGATCACCACGACCTTGATCTGGCCGGGGAACTGCATGTCCTGGCTGATCTTGTCGGCGATGTCGCTGGAGAGCTTCTCGCTCAGGCCGTCGTTCACTCGCGCGGACTCGGCCACCACGCGGATCTCGCGGCCGGCGTAGAGCGCGTAGACGCGGTGCACGCCCGGGAAGCTGCTGGCGATGTTCTCCAGCGTCTCCACCCGCTTGGTGTAGCTGTCCACGCTGTCCCGGCGCACGCCCGGACGCGCGCTGCTGATGATGTCCGCGGCGGTGACCAGCTCGCTGATCGGGTCGATGGGCGGCGCCTCGTTGTGGTGCGCCATCACCGAATTGATCACGATGGGGTGTTCGCGCACGCGCTTGCAGACCTCCACGCCGATGGCCACGTGGCTCTTGTCGCTGCCGTTGGAGTCGGCCTTGCCCACGTCGTGGAGCAGGCCCGCGCGCTTGGCCAGCATCACGTCCAGGCCCAGCTCGGCGGCCATGGCGCCGGCGATGCGCGCCACTTCCTTGCTGTGGTCCAGCACGTTCTGGCCGTAGCTGGTGCGGAAGCGCAGGCGGCCGAGCATGCGCTTCAGGTCCGGGTGGACGTTCAGGCGCAGTTCCTTCAGAACCTTGTTGGCCGCTTCGTTCATGGTGTTGTCCACGGCGCGGCTGGCGCGGGTGACCGCCTCCTGGATCGTGCGCGGGCTGAAGTTGCGGGTCTTGATCAGGGCGTCCAGGGCCAGCCGGGCGATCTCGCGCCGGACGGGATCGAAGCAGGAGATCACGATGGTGTCCGGGGTCTCGTCCACGATGATCTTGGTGCCCGTGATCGCCTCGAAGGACTTGATGTTGCGGCCCTCCCGCCCGATCACCATTCCCTTCAGCCGGTTGTTGGGGATCTCGACTTCCTTGATGGTGGCCTCGCTGGTGGCGTCGGCGGCCATCCGCTCGATGGTGGTGATGATCACCTCGCGAGCCTCGCGCGTGGCATTCTCCCGCGCCTGGCCTTTGATCTCGGCGGCCAGCTCGGCGGCCTCGCGCTCGTACTTCTGCTGGGCCTGGTCCAGCACCTGGCGGCGGGCCTCCTCCATGCTCAGGCCCGAGACGGACTCCAGCCGGTGCTGCACGTCTTCCAGGTGGGTCTTCAGCTCGTCCTTGAGGGTCTTCTGCTCCTCTTCCTTGTGCTCGAGCATCTTGCCCTTCAGGCCCAGTTCCATTTCCAGGTCCTGGACGGCCTTCTGGGAGCCGCGGATCTCCGCCTCGTGGCTCTTGAGCTGCTGCTCCTTCTGCTGCAGTTTCTTCTCGCGCTGCTTCAGGTCGGCCTTGCGGCGCGTCTCCTTGATCAGCCATTCCTCCCGGGCGTTGATCAGGGCCTGCTTGCGCAGGGTCTCCGCCTCCTGGCGGGCCAGATTGAGGATCTCGTCGCCGGCCTGCCGCCGTTGACGCTGCAACGTGAGAAAGACGACGACGGTGGCCCCCGCGCCGGCCAGCAGGGCCAGCAGGGCAAGCATCCAAGTGGGCATCAGGGTGGTCCTTTCGGGTATTGGAAGGGCCTTGCGGACAAGGCCGATCCGCGCCCGGGCCGGTTTCCCTTGACAATCGGGAAGCCCGCGGGCGGCGGATTCACGGCAAAAAGGTAGCAATCACAGGACTCGAATGAGGGCCGCACCGGGCCCTTTCGCCGGGTGCCGGAGGCCGGCGGGGCTTCAGTCCAGCGCATCCAGCAGGAGGCGCAGGCGTCCACCCACCTCCTCGCGCTGCCAGGCCGGACGGTGGTAACGTCCCAGGGCGGGATCGTGGAAGTCGCTGCCCGCCGAGGCGGAGAGGCCGTTGCGGCGGCAGAGTTGCTGTAGATCCTGGACCACGGCCGCGCGGTGGCTGGGATGCCGGGCCTCCAGCCCGTCCACGCCCAGGTCCACCAGCACGTGGGCCGCGCCGGCGGGCAGGACCTTGCCGGGATGCGCCGCCACGCCCACACCACCCAGCCCCTGGGCCAGCGCCAGGGCCTCGCGCAGCTCGGGCAGCCGCTTGGGCAGCCAGGCCGGCCGGCCCTCGGCCAGCCAGCTCTGGAAGGCCTCGTTCACGCTCTGGACGTGGCCGGCCTCCTGCAGCAGGCGGGCCAGGTGCGGGCGGCCCACGCTGCCGCTCTCCAGCCGGGCCGCCAGGGGCGACAGATCCAGCAGCAGGCCCAGCTCGGCCAGCCGGGCGGCCATCTGCGCCACACGCTCGCGGCGCATGGCCCGGATGCCCGCCAGGAAGTCCTCGAAAGCTGGTAGGCCGGGTTCGAGGCCGTAGACCAGCAGGTGCACCTCGACAGGATCTGTCGCGCGACGCGTGCTGCGGCGCGTGCCGCCCGCCCCGTCCTCCCGGGCCTCCTGGGCCTCCTGAGCCGCCGCGCGCAGGGGCAGCAGCTCGGCGCAGGCGCAGGTCACCTCCACGCCGGCCAGCACGCGCAGCCCGTGCAGCCGGCCCTCGCGACGGAACTCCGCCACGCCGGCCAGGGTGTCGTGATCGGTGAGGGCGGCCAGCCCCACGCCGGCGCGCACCAGGCGCCGGGCCAGCTCGGCCGGGGCCAGAGCCCCGTCGGAATGCCAGGAGTGACAATGGAGGTCCAGGCCCGTGGCCGGGGCGCTGCTGCCGCGGGTGTGCCGTTTGAGGGTGATCACACGGCCAGCATGCGTTCCAGGGCCTGCCGGGCGTCGACCACCCATTCCGGCTCCACCTCCACCACGTTCACCTCGCCCAGCCGGTCCAGCACCCAGAGCAGATCGTTCTGGCTGATCTTCCACATGTTCGGGCAGAGGCTGCGTTCCAGTGGCCGGACCTCGAGTTCCGGGTTCTCCAGCTGCAGGCGCTGCACCAAGTTGAGTTCCGTGCCCACGCGGATCCGGCTGCCCGGCGCCTGGGTTCTCACCCAATCAAGGATGTAGGCCGTCGAGCCCGACGCGTCCGCCGCGGCCACCACCTCGCGCGGACACTCCGGATGGACGATCACGCGCAGCCCGGGCGCCTGGGCGCGGGCCTGCTCGATCATCTCCACCGTGAAATGGGTGTGCACGTGGCAGAAGCCCTTCCAGAGCAGGACGCGCGCCCGGCGCAGCTCGGCGCCCGTCAGCCCGCCCAGGGGCAGGGCGGGATTCCAGAGCCGGACTTCGTCGCCGCGAAAACCCTTGTCGAAGGCCGTGTTGCGTCCCAGGTGCTCGTCGGGAAAGAAGAACAGCTTCTCCCCGCGGGCCAGGGCCCAGTCGAACACGCGCCCGGCGTTGGAGCTGGTGCAGACGGCGCCGCCCCGGGCGCCCGTGAAGGCCTTGGTCTCCACGTCGCTGTTGACATAGGTGACGGGGATGATCCCCTCCGTGGCGCCCAGCTCGGCCTGCAGTTCGTCCCAGGTGCGCCGCGTGCCGCGCTGGTCGGCCATGTCGGCCATCGGGCAGCCGGCGCTGGTGTCCGGGTGGATCACCACTTGCTCCGGCCGGGCCAGCAGGCGCGCGCTGTCGGCCATGAATTCCACGCCGCAGAAGACGATCCAGCGGGCCTCCAGCCCGGCGGCCGCCTTGGCCAGGCCGTAGCTGTCGCCGCGCAGATCGGCGTGCTGGATCACTTCCTGCTTCTGGTAGTGGTGGCCCAGGATGCAGAGCTCGGAGCCCAGCCGGGTCTTGTGCGCGCGGATGCGCTCGGCCATCTCCCCGCCGTCCAGGCCCATCCACTCGTCAGGCAGGGTCTGTCGTTGCCGCGCCATGGCGGCCTCCTCTCTCAATAGTCAACACGTTCACCACGAAGCACACAAAGGTGTCAGAAGCGCTGGAAGTTGGCAGCGGCCGGGTGCCCAATTGTCAGCCCACTGTGTTCCGGCCTTGGAAGACCGCGACCCCAGCCCACGGACAACTCGAACCCGCTCTCGCCCGTTCTTCGTGCCCTTCGACGACCTTCCCGCCCTTCGTGGTGAACGTGTTTTCCTCGCAGCACGCAATGGCAACTAGTGCGCGAAGGTCTCCAGCAGGTCCACCAGCAGGTGGACGCCCACGCCCGTGGGGCCGGGCGCGTAGCCGGCCTTCTTGGGCACCCAGGCCGTGCCGGCGATGTCCAGGTGCGCCCAGGGCGTCTCCTCGGAGACGGCCTCGTTCAGGAAGCAGGCCGCCGTGATGGTGCCCGCCTCGCGCGTGTTCGTCGAGTTGCGGATGTCCGCCACCGTGGACTTGACCATCGCCTTGTAGTCCTCGGCCAGCGGCAGGGGCCAGCAGACGTCGCCCGAGCGGCTGCCCGCGTCCACCACCGCCTCCACCATGGCCGGGTCGTTGCCCAGCACGGCGCTCATCTCGTGGCCCAGACAGATCAGCACGGCGCCGGTCAGCGTGGCCAGGTTCACCATGGCGTCGGGCTGGAAAGTGCGCTCGGCCCAGGTCAGGGCGTCACAGAGCAGCAGCCGGCCCTCGGCGTCGGTGTTGACAATTTCCACGGTCTTGCCGCAGAGCAGGCGGATGATGTCCCCCGGCTTGTAGGCCGCGCCGTCGGGCAGGTTCTCGGCGCTGGGGATCACGCCCAGCACGTCCACGTCGGGCTTCAGCCGGGCCAGCACGCGGAACAGCCCCAGCACGGCCGCGCCGCCGCACATGTCGTACTTCATTTCCTCCATGCCCGCGCCGGGCTTGAGGCTGATGCCGCCGGCGTCGAAGGTCAGGCCCTTGCCGATGAAGGCCAGCCGGCGGGCGTTCTTCTTTCCGCAGCGGTACTCCAGCGCGATCAGCCGGCTCTCCTCGCGGCTGCCCTGGCCCACCGCCAGGATGCCGCCGGCGCCCAGCTTCTGCAGCTGCGCCTCGCCCAGCACCTTGACCTTGACCAGGCCGCCGGAGGCCTTGGCGATCTCCTGCGCCTCCAGGCCCAGCCGGGTGGGCGTGACGCTGTTGCCCGGCTCCTGGGCCAGGTCCCGGGCGTAGTTGACGCCCTCGCCGATCAGCCAGCCCTTGGCCCAGGCCGCCGCCAGCTCCTTGGTGGCGGACTCGCCCGCCCGCAGGCTGACGGTCTTCAGCGCGCAGGTCTTGGGCTGGCTCTTGTAGGTCTCGAAGCTCCAGAGGCCCACGCGCAGCGCGCGGCCCAGGGTCAGGGCCAGATCCGCCGGGCCGGGGCCGTGCTCGTCCAGCAGGGGCAGTTCCACGCTCAGCTCGGTGTAGGATTTCTCCTTGAGGCCCAGCATCAGGCCGCCGTAGACCTCGGTCAGGATCTTCAGCGAGAACTTCGCCCGCTCGCCCAGGCCCAGCAGCAGCACGCGCCGCAGCGGACCCGCCGTGGCGGGCAGCAACAGCAGGGTCTCGCCCTTGCCAGCCTTGAAGTCGCCCTTCAGCGCCGCCTGCAGGGGAAAGGCCCCCTCCAGGGCGCGGGCCTCCTCGGGCAGGGCCTCGTCCTTGAACAGGCCCAGGACGTACAACTCGGTCTTCTGGGTCGCCAGCGAACCTTTACGCGTGCGGATCTCCACGGGAGCCCCCTTCGGTTATGGCCGCCAGAGCCAGGTCGGGCCGGATCCGGCCCAGGTCCTGTCCCGGCAGCGGCGACAGCGTGCCGCCCAGCGCTTCCAGGCGGGCGATCACGCCCCGGATCAATTTATCGGGGGTCGACGCACCCGCGGAGACCCCCACCACGGCCCGTCCCGCCACCCAGGCGGGCTCCAGGCCCCGTTCGTCCTCGATCAGCCAGGCCGGCCGCCCCATCTCCGCGGCGATGTCGCGCAGGCGGCGGGCGTTGGCGCTGTTCCCCGAGCCCACCACGATCACGGCCTCCGCCACGCCGGCCAGCTCGGTGATGGCCTCCTGGCGCTGCTCGGTGGCGTGGCAGATGGTATTGTGCACCTCCAGGTGCGGGAAGCGCACCTTCAGCGCGCGCTCCATCTGGTCGAACTCGGCCATGCCCTGGGTGGTCTGGGAGACCAGCGCCACCTGGCCCCACTCGGGCAACCCGGCGGCCTCCTCGGGCTGGCGGATGCGGTGGATGTGCGCGGGCGCCACGCCCAGCACGCCCTCCACCTCGTCGTGGCCCTCGTCGCCCAGTAGCAGCACCTCGTAGCCGCGCTTGACCAGCCGGTCCGCCGTGCGGTGGATCTTGGTCACCAGCGGGCAGGTCACGTCCAGGACCTCCAGGTTGCGCGCCTTGGCCTGGGCGACGATCTCCGGGCTGACGCCGTGGGCGCTGATCACGAAGATCCCGTCCCGGGCCTCGGCCACGGAGTGCACGCTCTGCACGTCCTGGCGGGCGAAGTCGTCGATCACGTGGCGATTGTGCACGATCTCGTTCAAGATGTCGATGGAGCGCCCGGGCTGTTCGTCGCGCGCCGCCTGCACCAGGTCGATGGCCCGTTCCACGCCGAAGCAGAACCCCGCCTCGCGGGCCAGATGGATGATCATGCCTCCCTGCTTTCTCCCCTGTGGGGCCTGTCCTCGATCCTTGTGTTGTTCGTTCCGTCCGCACGCCGCCTCAGCGCGTGCCCAGATCCTGTTCCACCCGCCGGGCCAGGTCCACGCCCGTCAGGCCCACGGTGTGCAGCAGGATGCGCCGCTCGCCGTGCTCGACCCAGTCGTCGGGCAGGCCCAGCAGGGTCAGCGGACCGGCGTGCCCGCGCGCGGCCAGGGCCTCGCGCAGCATCACGCCGAAGCCGTTCACGACGGTGCCCTCCTCCAGCGAGTAGATCGGCCCCGGGTGGCAGGCCAGCTCGTCCAGCAGCTCGGGATCCAGCGGCTTCAGGAAGCGCGCGTTGACCACGGCCGTGGAGATGCCCCGGGCTTCCAGGAGGTCGGCGGCCTCGAGGGCCTCCTGCACCAGCGCGCCGCAGGCCACCAGCACGGGTCCCCGCGCGCGCCGCAGCCACTCCCACGAGCCCAGCGGCAGGACGCGCGGCTCGCGCCCGGGCGTCCAGTGGAAACTGTTGTCCTTGGGGTAGCGGATGGCGAAGGGCCCCGTTTCGTGGTCCATGGCCGTGGCCACCAGGTCGGCCAGCTCGTCGCCGTCCTTGGGCGCCGCCAGCACCAGCTCGGGGATCATCGCCAGGTAGGCGATGTCCAGGGTGCCGTGGTGCGTGGGCCCGTCCGCCCCCACCAGCCCGGCGCGGTCCAGCAGGAAGAGCACGGGCAAATGCTGCAGGGCCACATCGTGGACGATGCTGTCCACCGCGCGCTGCAGGAACGTCGAGTAGATGCAGACCACGGGCCGCATGCCCGCCGCCGCCAGTCCGGCGGAGAAGGTCACGGCGTGGCCCTCGGCGATGCCCACGTCGTAGACCCGGCCGGGATGCGCGGCGGCGAAACCCGCCAGGCCCGTGCCCTCGGCCATGGCGGCCGTGACCGCCACCACGCGCGGATCCCGCTGCACGTAGGGCTCGAGGATCCCGGCCAGCAGCGAATTGTAACTGGGCGCGCTGGGGCGCTCCAGCGGCGGCGGCGGGGCGGGCAGGTCGCCCGAATCCACCAGCTTGCCGCCCACGCCGTGATACTTCACCGGGTTCTTCTCCGCCACCTCCAGGCCCTTGCCCTTGACGCTCAGCACGTGCAGCAGGCGCGGGCCGCGGATCTGCTTGATGCGCTCCAGGATGCGGATCAGCCCCGGCAGGTCGTGGCCGTCCACGGGTCCGAAGTAGCGGAAGCCCAGCTCGTCGAAGAGCAGGCCCGGCGTGACCATGCTGTGCAGGCTCTCCTCCACCCGGTGGCCCAGCTCCCGGGCCAGCTTGCTGGTGCCGCCCGGCAGGCGGCCCAGCGCCTCCCAGAGCTGGTCGCGCAGGCGGTTGAGCTTGGGGCTGGTGGTCATCTCGGTGAAAGTGCGCGAGAGGGCGCCCACGTTGGGGCTGATGGACATGGCGTTGTCGTTCAGGATGACCAGCAGGTCGCGCCCGCTGCTCCCCGCGTTGTTCAGGGCCTCCATGGCCATGCCGCCGGTCATGGCGCCGTCGCCGATGATCGCCGTCACGTGGCGCGGCTGGCGCAGATGGTGGGCGGCTTCGGCGAAGCCCAGCGCGGCGGAGATGGAGGTGGAGGCGTGGCCCGCCCCGAAGGAGTCGTGCTCGGACTCCGCGCGCTTCAGGAAACCCGAGAGCCCCTTGTACTGGCGGATGGTGGAGAAGCGCTCGCGCCGGCCCGTGAGCAGCTTGTGGATGTAGGCCTGGTGCCCCACGTCCCAGATCAGCGCGTCCCGCGGGGTCTCGAAGACCCGGTGCAGGGCCACGGTCAGTTCCACCACGCCCAAACTGGCTCCCAGATGGCCGCCCACCTGGGTGATCACGTCGATGACGTGGTCGCGCAGCTCGCGGCAGACGTCCGGCAGCTGCGGCTCCGGCAGGGCCCGCAAGTCCGCGGGGCTGTTGATGCTCTCGATCAAGCGCGCCATCGGCGATCCTTCCTTCCGTCCACGCCGCGGGTCCCGGCGGCCCGCCGCGCCCTCATCGCTCCCTCAGCTGGGCCAGGGCCAGCTCCAGCACCCGGGGCCGCAACTCCGCCAGGGGAGCCGCCACCGTGGCCCCGGCCGCCAGCCGGTGGCCGCCGCCGCCCAGTTCCCGGGCCAGGGCGCAGACGTCGTACGGTTCCACGCAGCGGAAGTTGACTTTGGTCCGCCCGTCCTCCAGCTCGCAGAAGAGCAGGCTCAGGCAGCAGCCGCGGATGGACAGCCCCAGGTTGACGAAGCCCTCGCTGTCCTCCCGGGCCGCGCCGGTCTCGCGCAGCATGGCCAGGGAGAGTTCGAATTCCGCCAGGCGCCCCTCCGCGTGGGAGCGGCGCGTGGCCAGAAAGCGGGCCAGCAGGTCGAAGCGGGCCGCCGGATAGTTCTGGTTCAGCTGGTCGTGGATGCGCGCCGGCTGCGCGCCCGCCCGCACCAGCGCGGCCGCCAGTTCCAGGGTGTCCCCTGTGGTGCAGGCGAAGGCGAAGCCGCCGGTGTCCGAGGTCAGGGCGGCGTAGAGCGAGCGGGCCACGGCGGGCGTGGGCGGCGCGCCCCAGGCGCCCAGCAGGGCCCCCAGCAGCTCGCCCGTACTGCTCAGGCCGGGAAAAACCACCTGGAAAGGATCGACGGCCTCGTTGGAGAGGTGGTGGTCCAGCACCAGGCAGGGCAGGCCGCCGGAGTCCAGCAGCCCGGCCACCGCGCCGATGCGCTCGCGGCCGGAGACGTCCAGGATCACGGCCCGGTCCAGGCCAGCCAGCTCCTCCGCCGGCACGCGGGACGGATCCTCGTGCACGGGGGCGTCCAGTTCCGCCAGCAGGAAGCGGCAGAACTCGGGCATGGGACTTGGCAGCACGACCAGCACGCGCCGGCCGCGCTCGCGCAGGCTGTGGGCCAGCGCCGCCAGCGATCCCAGCCCGTCGGCGTCGGGATTGACGTGGGTGGTCAGCAGGAAGCCGTGCCCCTCCTCCAGCCAGCGCAGCACGGCGCTCCAGTCGTGGGCGCGCGGATCCCCCGTTTCCCCGCCGGGCCGGGGGGGCGGAAACAGGGCGGGGGACGGGGCGGCGGATGCCGTGGGCATGGGTTCCCTTCTGAAGCCGTGGGCTTCCAAAATAGGGCGGTAAACGTACCAAATGGGGTCAGCGGGGACAAGCTGCGTGGGAGGGGAAGTCCCTGGCCCGACAGGCTGCTAGGCGTGGCGGAAGAGCTGGCGCATGCCTTCCATGTCCAGCCCGGATTGCACCAGCCGCTCCAAGCCGTGGTGGAAGAAGGCCGGGTCCGCCGGCCGAAGCAGGCGCAGTTGCTGGGTGACCTCCAGCACGGCGCCCCGGCTGGGTTTCTCGCGCTCGGTCAGCTTCAGCCAGCGCAGGCGGTCGAGGATCGCCTGATCCAGCGGCAGGAAGAGCTGGTCCGGCCGGGGCAGGCTCCAGAGGCCGAGGTCCGCGCCGTCGTCGGGCCGGCAGACGGCCCGCAGGAAGAGGTGCAGGCGCGCCGTGGACGAGCCCTTGGCCGGGCGGGGCAGCAGGTGGCCCAGCCGCTGTTCGCGGCACTCCTCGTCGCTCAGCCCGTAGCCCAGCTCCACCACGAAGCGATCCAGGGCCACCAGGGGCGGACGGTTGCCCGCCGGGCCCAGGCAGGTGGTGTAGAGGTCGGCCAGGCTGCGGTGCCGGCGCAGGGCGTTGCGCAGCGCGGCCAGCCAGAGGGCCAGGCCCAGCGGCCCGATGAAGCCCAGCTGCAGATCCTGGCAGAGGTCCTGCAGCATCTGGCGGTTGGCCTTCACCAGGGTCAAGGCGGGCTGGGGGCCCAGGCGGTTGAGCAGCAGGCCGCTGGTCCGCCGGCTCTCCTCCGCGTCCCCGGCCTGCAGGAGGCAGATCAGGAAGGCGGCGAATTCCTTGTCCCGGGGATGGGCCAGCAGGCGGGCCGGGTGCAGGGCCTGGCTGGACGGGGGCTGCCGAAGCTGTTCCTCGGACAGCCCCCCCAGGAATCGTCGCAGCCGCAGAAGCCGGGCAGGTTTCACGGCTGGTCCTGCAGGACCTTTTGGATGACGTCGTACTTGACGGCGGCGGCGAAGCTCTTCAGCTCGTCGACGCTCACGCCGTTGCCCTGCACGCTCACCAGGACTTTCTGTCCCACCACGATCTGGATCGTGCCGGACTTGTCTTCTTCGTCATAATCCAGCGAGGCCTTGTTCTCCCCGACCTTGATCAGCTTCTGCCCGGAGGCCGAGAGCATCATGGGCGAAGCGAAGGAGGCCAGCAGCATGCCCATCATGGGATTGTCCGTGGCGATGGAGATGCTGCAGCTGCTGTATTCGTCGCCCACCTGGCGCTCGTAGGAGGCGTTGGCCCCGGTGGCGCCGCCGAAGAAGGCCGCGCCCGCCGCGGACGAGCCGCTGTCGGTCTTCTTCCAGCCGTCCAGGGGCTGGGGCAGCGCCAGTTCCAACCGCTCGCCCTTCTGCTGGCGGATCAGCTGCGAGGCGTAGTCCAGGTTCTGCACGGCCTCGTCGGCCTTGCCGGCCAGCCAGGCCTTGCGGGCCTCGTCGATCCAGTCCGTCACGTCGTCGGCCATCAGGGGTTTCCACAACAGAATCACGAGCAGGGCAAGCGTGCGCATGGGTGTCTCCTTGTCTGGGGCCGGATCCATCCCCGGCCGTTGGGTGCGGCCCAAGATACCACGCCGACCCATGCCATGCGCGAACCGATCCTGCCGGGCGGCTGAATCCAGCCCGGCGCGCGCGGCGGCCGGCCGTCAAGTGGAACCACCCAGGGGATCATCCCGGCAGCCGTTCCTCAGCGCCGCGCCTGCACCTGGTAGAAGTGCCGCTCGCCCGGGAGCGGGGCGCTCCAACTGGCGCCGGCGAAGGAGCCGGTGCCGTCGGGCGCGAAGCCCGTGTAGCCGACGACGGACGACCGCACCTCGTAGCCGATGGCTCCCGCGACGGCGGTCCAGGTCAGCTGCAGCAGGTCCACGCCCACTGTAAGGACGAGATCCGTGGGCGCGGGCAGCCAGCCGGGGCCGCCCTGCAGGTAGCCGGGCGTGCCGCGGAAGCGCGCGCCCGCCACCCGTGGCCCGGACGGACCCTCCAGCGCCAGCTCGTCCATTCGGTAGTGGCCGGACGAAGGGGCGGCCGCGGCGTCGGCCCCCGCGCCCAGGCAGTGCCGTGGCAGGCGGTACCGCGCGCTGCCCGGCTCGGCGGCCGCCGCGCCGCCCATCCCCAGCAGCAGCGCCAGGGAGATCAGGTGTCGCATGGCCGCCTCCTAGAGCTTCATGATAAAGGCCAGCGTGTAGTAGGGCGGCAGGGTGGGGACGGCCTGGCCCGCTCCAGCCGGGTTGGTTGTCCCCGAATGCCCATGGAGTCCGCTGAATTCCGTCTGGTGGTTGGTGTTCGCCCACTCATAACTGAAGAGCAGGTAGTTCGGCGACAGGCCCCCAATCCAAAAGGTCGTGCCGCTCGGAATTGTCAGGCCGTCGAGGAACACATGCTGGTGCGAGCCTTGTTCGTCAGTCTGAAAGGCGTGGGCGTGGGCCGGCAGCTGGGAGGCGCTCAGGGAGACTTGGGCGCTGCCTCCTGTTCCTCCCGGCTGCTGGTCCGCTGCCACGCCCAGGACGAAGCGGTCGCGCAAATCCGGCGTGCCGTTGCTGCCGTCGCAGAGCTGCCAGCCGGCGGGGATCTCCGTCAGCGCGCCGCTCCACATGATGATGCCACCCTTGGGCACGCCGTCGTCGGCCTTGACGGCGTAGGGCACGCTGCCGATCCGCGTGCGCGGCGCCATCTCGCTGTCGCCGTCCACCCTCATCCCCAGCCAGACCTCGCTGTGCTTCTGGAAGAGGTCGGCGAGGTTGGCCTCCGTGCCCGGCGTGATCGTGCCGGAACCGATGAGCACGGCGAAGCGCCCGCCCGCCGTGACGACGTCCTCCTGGAAGACGCTCAGGTAGGGCGTGCCGCCGCCCTCCTCCCCATAGAAGGCGAACAAAAGGTCGACGACGGCGCCGTCGGGCAGGGGCTGGCCCAGGCTGTCGGACAGAAGGCCCTGGAAATTGATCAAGTGGGGCGCGGTCTGGGCGCGGGCCGCCCCCGCCAGCAGGGCCAGGGACAGGACCACTCCCAGGGAAACGATGCGCAACAGGTTCATGGATCCTCCTCGTCCAAGGCTCGGACCCAGGGCCACCCGGCGCGCACCGGCAATGGGCGCCGGCGCGTCCGGTGGTGAGTGCCTGCTGGGTAGGGCTTGTCTGTGGTGCTGGTGAAGATGTGTCCATTGGTAGCAAAGCGGATCTGAGGACACAATGAAAATCGCGCAGTTGCCCGCTGGCCCCGTACCCTTGCCGGCCAGCCAGGCCTTGCGGCCGCCATCGGTCAAGATGGCCTCCGTTCCAGCCGATGGACCTCGCAAACAGAGTGGGGAAAGGAGGGATCCATGTCGTTGCGCAACCAAGTCCTGGGCCTGATCGCCCTGTTGGCGGCGCTGGTCATTGTGGCCATCGGGGTGGCCATGCGGTTCACCGCTGTGATCAGCGCTCGGACGGCGGACATCTATTCCGTGCGGTTGGTGTCGGTGGACAAGCTCATCGAGGCGGACCGCGACGCCTACCAATCCCATCTCGCGCTCATGGAACTCCTCTGGGTTGACAGCCAGGACCCAGACGTCGACGCCGAGGCCTTGCGGACGGGTGTCGAGGAGAACCGGCTCCAAGTGGAGGAGCGCTACCGGGTCTTCGCCGGTTTGATGACCGGCGCCGAGAGCCAGATGAAGGACGAGATCCAAGCGTTCTTCCCCCGCCATGCCACGTGGTCCGCCAGCAGCCGCACGATCCTCGACCTGGCCGCGGCCGGATCCCGCGACCAGGCCGCGGCGGAGTACCGCGGCACCTACCTGGCTGCCTTCGAGGCCATGCGGGACGGCCTGGACAAGCTGACGGAGTACAGCCTGGACCGGGCGGACAAGGCTCATGCGGAGATTGTCTCCCTGCGGCGCATCATGACCCGCACGTACGTGATCCTGGTGGTGGTCGGCATGGCCCTCTGCCTGGCCGCCGTGTGGGTGGTGCGGCGCCGCGTCACCCAGCCCATCGCCCTGCTGGCCGCCACCGCCCGGGACGTGGGCGAGGGGCGGCGCGACACGGACTGGGACCACTTGGAACGGCAGGTCTCCGCCAGCCCCGAGACCGCTGTCCTGGGCCGCTCCCTGCGCGAGATGGTGCGGGCCCTGGGCGACGCCCTGGACGAGGCCGAGCGGCGCCGGGCCCACTTGTCCGGACAGGTGGACCAGGCCCTGGTCCAGGTGGAGCGGTTGGCCGGCGGCGACCTGGGGGCGCGCATGGCCATCCCCGAAAGCGACGAGCTGGGCCGCCTGGCCGCCGGGTTCAACCGCGCGCTCTCCTCCCTCTGTGAGCTGATGGCGGCCCTGCGCCAGGAGGCCGGCGCCGTGGAGCAGTCCAGCCAGGCCCTCACCGGTATCGCTCAACAACTGGAGCGTCAGGCGGACCAGACGGCGGAGCGCGCCGAGGCCGCCCGGACGGGCGTGCAGCAGGTGGACAACCAGGTGCAGGGCGTGGCCGGCGCCGGCGAGGAGATGGACGCCACCATCCAGGACATCGCCGGAAGGATGGCCCAGGGCGCGGCCATGGCCGCCCAGGCCAGCCGCCAGGCCGAGGGCTTCCGAGCCACCGTGGACGACCTTCTTGGAGCTTCCGGGGACATCGACCGGGTGGTGCAGGTCATCCAGACCATCGCCGGGCAAACCCACCTGCTGGCCCTCAACGCCACCATCGAGGCGGCCCGGGCCGGCGAGGCGGGGCGCGGTTTCGCCGTGGTGGCCGGCGAGGTCAAGGACCTGGCCGACGCCACCCACAAGGCGGCCTCGGAGATCGCGGTGATGATCGGCCGGGTGCAAAACGGCACGCGGGAGACGGGCGAGTCCATCCAGGGGGTGGTGAAAGCCATCCAGGCCATCACGGAGCAGGAGGCCGCCGTGGCCGCCGCCGTGGAGGAACAGGCCGCCACCACCCGGGAGATCGGCCATTCCATGCAGGAGGCCGCCCGGGCCACGGGCGACACCGTGGCCAACATGGAACAAGTGGCCGGCCTGGCCCGGGAGAGCCGTCAGGCCGGGGCGCAGACCTTGGCCGCGGCCGGCGAGCTGGGCCATTTGTCCGCCCGCATGCGGGAACGGCTGGGCACCTTCCGCCTGGACCGCTGAGACGGGCGCACCCAAGGAAAAGGCCGGATCCCGCGGGGGATCCGGCCTTTTGATTGGCTGAAAACCGGCTACTCGAAGGAGATCATTTCCACTTCGAAGATCAGCACGGCGTTGGGCGGGATCACGTTGCCCGCGCCCCGGGCGCCGTAGCCCAGCGCCGGCGGGATGAAGAAGCGGTACTTGCTGCCCGCGCTCATCAGCTGCAAGCCTTCCGTCCAGCCCGGGATCACGCCCTTGAGCGGGAAGGTGGCGGGCTGGCCGCGGTCCACGGAGCTGTCGAACTTGGTGGAGTCGATCAGCGTGCCCGTGTAGTGCACGGTGGCCGTGCTCTCGCTGGTGGGCTTGGGGCCTTCGGCGGCCTGCAACACTTCGTACTGCAGCCCGCTGGCCGTCACCGTGATGCCGGGCTTCTTGGCGTTGGTCTCCAGGAACACCTTGCTCTTCTCCTCGTTCGACTTGGCCTGCTCTTCCGCCCGCCGCTGGCCCTCGGCCATCTTGACGTTCTGGGCCTCTTCCTCGCTGAGTAGCACCTGGCCGCCCGTGCGGGCGTCCTCGAGACCCTGCTGGAAGGCCAGCATGTCCATCTCGCCGGGCTGGTTCTTCAGATAGCCGCCCACGTCCATGCCCATGGCGTAGCTGAACTTCTGCAGATCGGTGTCCAGCTTGGTCAGACGATCGGGGGCCTTCTTGCAGCCACCGGTGGCGGCCATCATCAGGGTCAGGACCGGCACCAGGAGACCCAGGCGTCCGGCGGTCAACATCTTCATGGTTTCCTCGACTTGGTGCCGACCGGACTGGCGGACGGCGGGTTGAACTGCTTTGGATCCAAGTAAGCAAACAGCAAGCGGGCTTGCGCGGCCGCCCAAGCCGCCGGCCAAAGCCGTCGAACAAAGCTGCCGGCCCTTGCCACTTCCGCCCCGCTTCCCGAAGCTTCCGCCTGTCCCGATCCACCGGCGACAACCGGCCACGGGGGCCGGCCCCCGGGGAACGGAACGCCGGAGTCCCCCATGTCCATCGTGTCCCGCTCTCGCTTCGCCCTGCTTGTGAGCCTGCCGCTGCTCTGCTGCGTTCAGCCGGCCCTGGGCGGTTGGCCCCGCACGCCGGACGAGTTGGCCGAGCGCACGCGGGTCTGGAACGCCCGGCACCCGGAGTCCCTGCCCCACTGGCTGACGCCCGAGGAGGCCGCCCGCCGCGACGAGATCGGACGCACCTTCACGGAGACCGCGCCCCCCGCCCAAGCTGTGCGGGAAGTGGCCGAGTTCGAGCGGATGGCCGCCGTGCTGGTACGCTACCCCTTCGGCCTGCCCCTGGCGCTGATCGCCGCCTTCGCCCAGGAGACGCCCGTGGTGACCCTGGTGGCCACCGCCGCCCAGGAGGCCACGGTGCGCGCCCAGTACGCCTCCGCCGGCGTGAACCTGGCCGCCTGCAGTTTCCTGCGCGCCGGCACCAATTCGTACTGGACGCGGGATTACGGCCCCTGGTACGTGCAGACCGGCGGCGAAGTGGCGGTGGTGGACTTCCCCTACAACCGGCCGCGGCCGCTGGACGACGAGGTGCCTGTGGTGGTGGCGGCCAGCCAGGGCCTGGATCTCTACGGGATGGAGCTGATTCAGACCGGCGGCAACTGGATGGGCGACGGCTACGGCACGGCGGCCTCCAGCGATCTGGTGGTGGAGGAGAATCCCGGCCTGTCCGAGGCCCAGATCGGCCAACTCGTGGAGGACTACCTGGGCGTCGAGCGCTACTTCACTCTGCCCGACCCCAACAACACCTACATCGACCACATCGACTGCTGGGGCAAGTTCCTGGACGTGGACAAGGTGCTGGTGCGCGAGGTGCCCGCCAGCCACGCCCAGTACGACGAGATCGAGGCCACGGCGGCCTGGTTCGCCCAGACCCTGAGCGGCTGGGGCACGCCCTATCAGGTCTTCCGGGTCTGGACGCCCAACGACCAGCCCTACACCAACTCGCTGCTGCTGAACGGCCGGGTCTTCGTGCCGCAGACGGGCTCCAGCTGGGACGACGAGGCTCTGGCGGTCTACCAGCAGGCTCTGCCGGGCTACGAGGTGCTGGGCTTCACGGGCAGTTGGGAATCCACCGACGCCCTGCACTGCCGGGCCAAGGGCCTGGCGGATCCCGGCCTGCTGCACATCCACCACGTGCCGGCGCCGGCGGAGGTGGCCGCCTGGGAACCGCTGGAACTGCTGGCCACGCTCACCGCCAGCAGCGGCCAGCCGCTGATCGCCGATTCGCTGGCCTGCTGGTTCCGCGTGGACGCAGGTCCGTGGCAGTCCGCGCCCCTGGAGCCCGCCGGAGCCCAGTGGCGAGCCCTGCTGCCCGTGCTGGCGCCCGGCCAGCTGCTGGACTACTGCCTGCAAGCCGCCGATCAGAGCGGGCGCTTCGAGCAACACCCCTTCACCGGCCGCGCCGATCCGCATCGCGTGCGGGCCGTGGGACCGCCGCTGGCCGCCCCGCTGCCGGAGATCCGCCTGCAGGAGGGCGCCATCGTGCTGGAGTGGGAATCGGTACCGGGAGCCGCGCGCTACCGGGTGGAGGCCCGGCTGGACGGCGCCGCGCCCTGGCAGACCGTGCAGGAGGGCCCCGCGACCCAGTGGACGGAAGCCGCCGCGGGCCGGCGCCAGTACCGCGTCACGGCGCTGCAGCCCTGAGCCGGAGCCGGCTCAGCCCGCCAGGGCCTTGCCGTACTGCTGGTCTTCCTGCATGATGTGCTTGGACAACCAGCTCTTCAGGAAATCCGCCAGCTCGAGGGTGGAGATCCGCTGGTTCTGCTGGAAGGCGCTCACGTAGCCGTTCAACTGCTTGAGCAGGTCCGCGTGCAGGATCAGGTGGCGGTTGAGACCGATCCAGCCTTTCTGGCGCAGCAGGGTTTCCTCGGCCTGGAAGTGCGTGTTGGTGTAGGCCACCAGTCCGCTCAGGATGGTCTGCACCTGTTCGGCGCCGCGCCCGGCCTTCATGGCGGCGTGCAGCTGATTGAGCAGGTCCACCAGCCGCCGGTGCTGGCGGTCCATCTCCGGCACGCCCGTCTCCAGGCTCGCGTTCCAGTCCAGAAAGGCCATTTCCACCCCGCAATGTTGGCATGAGTCCGGCCCCGCTTCCGGCGCCTTGGAGTGATTCATCGACCAACAAGAGGTGGAACTTCAGGCTCCGGCACGGCCGGGTCGGCGCGCCGCTTCAGGCTGTCAGGTCGGGCGTTTGTGCTTGAGAAAGGCCTCGAAGCGCTGGTCCTGACGATCCATGTGGTCGTGGATCCAGACCTGGATCAACTCGCGCAGCTCGGCCAGCGGGCGGCGCGTGCCCAGTTCCAGTTCCCCCAGAACACCCCGCACCTGCTGCAGGCAGGCCTGGTGCAGCAGGCTGTGGGCGTGCTGTTCCGGGAAGCCCGCCCGGCCCATCAGCAGCTCCTCCGTGTGGAAATGCAGCTCCAGCAGGGCCACCAGCTCCGCCAGGGCCCGGGTCGCCTCCGCCTGGGGACGGCTCTCCTCCAGCAGGGCCAGGAACTGTTTCGTACCGGCCTGCAGGACCTGGTGCTGTCCGTCGATCCGGGCCAGATCCTCATGCCATTGCCCGCGCGGGGCCCCCGCCTGCTCGTCCACGTCACCCCCGACCTGTGCTTCGGCTGCCCCTGTCGCCCAGGCCCCCGACCGCCGGGTCCGGCGGGCCTGCCAAGCGCCCAAGGAATGGAATGTCCCGGGCCTATTCCGTGACGGCCGTCACGCGGTAGCTGCGGGTGGCAGGCACCTGACAGGGCAGGACGCACTCGGTGGCGGGGCTTTCCAGCACCAGGGTCCAGCCCGGCAGGGCGCCGCGCTGCCAGACCCGGTAGCTCCGGGCGCCGGCCACCGGACTCCAGGCCAGGTGCACGCGTCCATCCCCGGGCAGCTCGATGCCCAGGTCGCCTACGGGGCTCAGGCCGCCCACCAGCAGGGAGAGGGGCAGCTCCCGCAGGGGTTGGTCGGGATCGTTGCTGGCCAGCGTCAGGCGGCCCAGCTGCAGGCCCTCGGGCAGGCCCGCGCTGTCCGCGCGCAGCAGGACGGCCACTTGCTCTCCCGGCGCCAGACGGCCGCTGGCCGGCGTGGTCGTCAGCCAGGCCAGCTCGCGTTCGCCCGTGTCCAGCGTGAACTGCAGTTCCGCGTCGCCCGAGTTGCCCAGTTCGAGGTACAGGCTGTCCGCCGCGCCGGGTGCCGTCGCGAAGGCCAGCTCCGTGCCCGGGCAGTCCAGGCGCGGATCCACCTGGGCGGTCAGCCAGAGTTCGGACGTGAACTCCAGGCCGCCCGCGCACTGGATCTGCAGCAGCAGGGGCAGGGCCTCGCCGTCCAGCAGCGAGTCGCCGAACTGCAGGTGGAAGGCCTGGGCCAGTTCCACCTGTCCGCCGGCTTCCAGCAGGGCCACCTGCGGCTGGCCCTCCAGCACGCTCACGGCCGGATGCGGGCTGGCCAGGCTCAAGGACAAGTCCTGGGCCGCCAGTCCGCCCAGATTGTGCACGCTCAGTCCCAGCCAGCCGCTGCCGCCGGGCCGGGCGGCGGCGTCGCCATCCAGCCGGGCGTCCGAGCCGCTCAGCCAGGGCGCGTCGGCGGGAACCGCCAGCAGGGAAGCCTGGCGGGTCAGGCCGTTGTGGGCTGTCAGGGTCAGCGTGACCCAGCTGCCCGCGGCGGGCGCGACGTCCACCGGCACCAGGGCCAGGCCGCTCTCGTCGGCCAGGGCCGTGCCCAGCAGCTGGCCGTCCGCGTAGAGGGCCGCGCGGGCGCCGGGCCGGTCGGTCTGCACGGCGAAGTCCGGCTGGCCGACGGGCAGCACGGCGGGATGGCTGAGGGCCAGGGGCTGGGGCGTGCGCGTGCGCACCTGCAGCGAGGGATCGGTGAAGATCGTCCAGGTCCGGGTCATGGCGTAGTCGGCGTACTCGTCGTTCATGCGCATGGCGCCGTTGTAGCACAGTCCGCCGAAGCTCAGCTTGGACTCCGCCACCAGCAGGTCCACCATCTCGTCCTGGGCGGCCATGGGCGGGGCCCAGGACTGGTTGATGGTGCTGGCATAGATGCCCACCGCGCCGCTAGGCTGGCCGTTGTGCGTGGCCCGCATCCAGGCCTCGGCGAAGCACGTGGTGCCGCTGAACTGGCCGTTGACGCAGGCCACGTCGAAGATGAAGGGCAGGCGGTTCTCGTTGGCCAGGGCGTTCACGTGGCTGTTGGCGAAGCCCGTGGTCACCCAGCTGGTGGTGGCGCCGTGGCCCACGTAGTTGATGATCGAGCGCCCGGAGTTGAGCCCCGTGGTGACGGCGGCGGCGGTGGCGCCCGGATCGTAGATCCCGTCCACCAGGTCGTAGCCGTAGCCCAGCAGGTCCGTGCGGATGTTGGCGATGTGCTGGCGATCCGACTCGCCGTCGTCGCCGATGCCCGCGCCCTCGGCCGAGCCGATGCCCATGCCGCGGTGGTACCAGTCCGCCCCGGGCTGGGGATCGCGCTCGTACTCCACGCAGCGCTCCACCATGGTCGCCACCTGGGCCTCGGTGGACGCACTGAAGCGGCCCACCAGGATGTCCGGGTAGGAGTCGGTGCCCGCCACCATGGCGTAGGTGGGATCCGAGGCGCCGCCGGAGTGCGAGGGGCTGGGCAGCTGCTCGGCGTCGCCCACCAGCAGCAGGTAGGCCAGGCCGGGGTCCGTGTAGTAGGCGCTGACGAAGTTGCGGATCGCCGTGGACGTGGTCCCCACCTGGGACTTGGGCAGCAGCACCACCTCCTGGCCGCGCTGCAGCTTCCACTCCACGAAGGGGGCCATCTCCTCCAGGAAGGTGTCGTGGCAGATGATCAGCAGGCGGCCCTCTTCGCCCACCGGGATGTAGCGCTCGCCCGTCCCGGCGTTGAGGAAGCGCTCCTGGTAGATCTGGGCGAAGTTGGCGTCGGGGCCGGGTTGGCGCGCGCCGCTCGGCAACTCGTTCAGGCCGGCGCCAGGGGCGGCGGCGACTTCCACTTCCAGCCGCGTGAAGACGCGCAGCAGGCCCAGGCTGGGCAGCACCTGGAAGGGCTGGAAGACCAGGGACTGGCCGCGGACGTCGCGCAGGATGTAGGGCTCGCGCAGGAAGGCGGACTCCGCCGGCCAGGCCGCCAATTGATAGGCGGGGCCGAAGCGGTGGGGAACGCGGGCGGGATTCACGTCGCGGGTCAGGTTGCCCTTGGAGGGCAGGACCTCCAGCGCCAGGTCCACGTGCTCCTCGGAGAGGACCCGCAACCGCGTGGCGCCCTGGTCGGCGATGCGCAGGCTGGTGGCCAGGACGGGCAGCTCGGGCGCGCCCGCCTCCAGGGTCAGGGCGGCCCCGGGCACCCGCAGGCGCTGGTAGACGCGCCCCTCGAGCGCCACGGGCTCGGCGTCGAAACCGGCCAGCTCGCAGACCACGCGCTGCACGCCCGCTTGATCGTCTAGCAGCGTGATGCCCGTCGTCCGCTGCGCCGCCACCTCGATCCACTCGGCGCGAACGCCCAGGGCGAGCCCCATCACCAGTCCGGTCAGCCAGATCCCCTGCCGCATGCCGCCTCCTTGCCTGCCGTGCTCCGCTTCTGCGGGTGCGTGTCGGATTCTTGACACTGCGGGTGCTTTCCCAGCCGGCGGCCGGGACCCTGCCCACAAGTTCCCACCAATCATCCTGAACAAATCAGGATTCAGATTCAAACAAGAGAGAGAAAAACCGGGCCGATCCCGTGGGCTTTTCCCAACCGGATCCAATCCTGAAATGGCAGCAAACTCCAAGCCAGCCAGCGCGGCTCAGCGCATGACAACGGGTGGGGGACCAAAGAGGGAGCGCAGCACGCGTTCCCGGTGGGCGAAGATGCCGGCCACTTCCCGGGCCAGCAGCGGCCAGAGCAGGCGGCCCAGCAGGCCGAAGGGCGGCCGCAGGCGCAGCCGGTCGGTCATGAGCGTGCCGCCGCCGGGCAGCGGGGTGAAGTCGTGGGTGTGCTCCCAGAGCGCCCAGGGACCCCGCTCCTGGAGGTCCTGGAAGAGCCGGGGCGGTTCCCAGCGCGTGATCCGCGTCCGCCAGCGGAAGGACAGACCGTGCAGGCGCAGGCGATAGTCGATGCGCAGGTCCGGCCGCATCACCAGGGGCGGCGGCGTCAGGATGCGGAAACGCAGGGCGTCCGGCGTCAGGCGTTCCAGGTTGGCCGCCTCCGCGAAGAAGGGGAAGAGCTCCTCCGGCGACTGGCGGAAGCGGGTCTCGAAACTCAGCTCGCGGATCATCGGGCCACCAGGTCCTGCAGGGCCTCCGCCAGGTCGGGGTGGTGGAAGCGAAAGCCGCTCTCCAGCAGGCGGGGCGGCCGCACGGCGGGGGCGCTCAGCAGCAGTTCACGGGCCATCCGCCCGCCCGCCAGGCCCAGCAACCAGTCCGGCGGCCCGGGCAGCAGGCGCCGGCCCGCCAGTCCGGCCAACAGGGCCAGGGCTTCCTCTTGCCGCGCGGGCTGCGGCGCGCAGAGGTTGAGCGGGCCGCTCAGGCGCGCGTCCAGCGCCCAGCAGACGGCGTCTGTCCAGTCCGCGGCGTGGATCCAGCTCCAGGGCAGCTCGGCGGCCCCCAGCCGCGCCCCCAGGCCGCGGCGGATCAAGGGCCAGAGCCGGCCCAGCAGGCCGCCGGCGGGGTCCAGCACCAGACCCGTGCGCAGATAGCCCAGCGGCAGGCCGGCGGCCTGGGCGGGCAGCGCGGCGGCCTCCCACTCACGGCAGACCTGGCCCAGGAAGCTGTTGGCGTCCCCCGGCGCCGTCTCGTCCACGGCCGGCCAGCCCGGCCGGTACAGGCCCACGGCGGAGCCGGAGAGCAGCAGGGGGCGTTCGTCCAAGCGCGCCGCGCGCCGGGCCAGGACCTCGGCCAGCCGCCGGGTGGGCACCGTGCGCGACTGGAGGATCCGCGCCCGGGCGGCCCGGTTCCAGGGCCAGACGGCAATGGGCGAGCCGGCCAGATGTACCACGGCCTCCAGGCCCGCAGGCAACAGCGGCTCCAGTTCCGCGGCCGTGGCCGGCCAGACCAGGCTGCGCGCGCCGCCCGGCCGCCGATCCAGCCGCCAGACCTCGTCGCCGCGCTCCTCCAGCCGCCGGACCAGCCGGGCACCCAGCAGACCGCTGGAACCGGTGATCAGCACGCGCATGGCCGCCTCCCCTGTTGACGACGACGCCCCCGGGAGTGGATCCCGAGGGCGTCGATCCGCGCTCGCGCCGCGGCTTACTTCTTGTCGTCCACCACTTCGAAGTCGGCGTCCACGGCGCCACCTTCCGTCGCCGAGGAGGCCTGGCCGGCGCCGGCGCCCGGACCGGATTCCGCCCCTCCCGCGCCCGAACCGCCAGCCGCGCCAGGGCCGCCCGCGGAGGCGTTCTTGTAGAGTTCCTCGCTGACGGACTGCCAGGTCTTGTCCAGGGCCTCGGTGGCGCTGCGGATGCTTGCGCTGTCCCCGCCCTTGAGCGCCTCCTCCAGCGTCGCGGCGGCCTGCTCCAACTTGGCCTTCTCCGCCTCGCCCAGCTGCTCCTTCAACTCCTCGATCTGCTTGCGCGTCTGGAAGACCTTCTGGTCCCCCGTGTTGCGCAGCTCCACCTCTTCCTTGCGCTGGGCGTCCTCCGCCGCGTGCTCCTCGGCCTCACGCTTCATGCGCTGGATCTCGCTCTCCGAGAGGCCGCTGGAGGCCGTGATCTTGATGGACTGCTCCTTGTTGGTGGCCTTGTCCTTGGCCTTGACGCTGAGGATGCCGTTGGCGTCGATGTCGAAGGCGACCTCGATCTGCGGCACGCCCCGGGGCGCGGGCGGGATGCCGTCCAACTGGAAGCGGCCGATGGTCTTGTTGTCCACGGCCATGGGGCGCTCGCCCTGCAGCACGTGGATGTCCACGGTGGGCTGGCTGTCCGAAGCCGTCGAGAAGACCTGGCTCTTGCTGGTGGGGATGGTCGTGTTGCGCTCGATCAGGACGGTCATCACGCCGCCCAGGGTCTCGATGCCCAGCGAGAGCGGTGAGACGTCCAGCAGGACCATGTCCTTGTCGCCCATCTCGCCGCCCATGATTCCGCCCTGGATGGCCGCGCCCAGCGCCACCACCTCGTCCGGGTTGACGCCCTTGTGCGGCTCCTTGCCGAAGAACTTGCGCACGGCCTCCACCACCGCCGGGATGCGCGTGGAGCCGCCCACCAGAATCACCTCGTTGATGTCCGCGTTGCTCTTGCCCGCGTCTTTCATGGCCTTGCGGCAGGGCTCGATGGAGCTCTGGATCAGGTCGTCGACGAGCTGCTCGAACTTGGCCCGCGTGATGGTCATGTCCAGGTGCTTGGGGCCGTCCTGGGTGGCCGTGATGAAGGGCAGGTTGATCTGGGCCTGCTGGCTGCTGGAGAGTTCCATCTTGGCCTTCTCCGCGGCCTCCTTCAGCCGCTGCAGGGCCATGGGATCCTTGCGCAGGTCGATGCCCTCGTTCTTCTGGAACTCGCTGGCCAAGTGGTCGATCAGCCGCTGGTCGAAGTCGTCGCCGCCCAGATGCGTGTCGCCGTTGGTGGAGAGCACCTCGAAGGTTCCGTCGGCGATGTCCAGGATGGAGATGTCGAAGGTGCCGCCGCCCAGGTCGTAGACGGCCACGCACTCTTCACCCTTCTTGTCCAGGCCGTAGGCCATCGCCGCGGCGGTGGGCTCGTTGACGATGCGCTTGACGGTGAAGCCGGCGATCTCGCCCGCCTCCTTGGTGGCCTGGCGCTGGGCATCGTTGAAGTAGGCCGGCACCGTGATCACGGCGTCCGTCACCTTCTCGCCCAGGAATTCCTCGGCGGCCTGCTTGAGCTTCTGCAGCACCATGGCGCTGATCTGCGGTGGCGCGTAGTCCTGGCCGTCGATCTCGATCCGCGCCACGCCCCCCTGGCCCTTGATCACCTTGTAGGGGACTTCCTTCATCTCCTGGGAGACTTCGTCGTATTTGCGCCCCATGAAGCGCTTGATGGAAAAGACGGTGTTGACGGGGTTGGTGACCGCCTGGCGTTTGGCCGGGGCGCCCACCAGGCGCTCGCCGGATTTGGTGAAGGCTACCACGCTGGGCGTGGTGCGTCCGCCTTCGGCGTTTGTGATGACGACGGGCTCGCCGCCCTCGATGACGGCCACGCAGCTGTTGGTGGTGCCCAGGTCGATGCCGATGATTTTGGCCATCTCGTTCTCCTTGTCTGGCTGATTCAGATTAACACGGAGAGCTAGGCAAGCCGCGTGCCAGCCGGAATTCGTCGCGCCCGCTGCCAGACGCCGTGATTCGGATAGGTCTGTGGATGAATCTGATTAGACTTCCGCCGGGATCCGCCACGAATCTGCCAAGCTGGCAGAGATCGACTGCCATCTGACTTGCGGGCGCCGGAAGGAGGGGCGACCGGTCGGGCATCGCGCGGTTACCCATTTCGGCAGACCGGACCGGGTCGCCGGTCCAATGAAGCTCCCGCTCTTGCCCAGGAAACTGGAAGGTGGGGCTGGCTTGGGCGTCGCCACCTCGCGGCTGTCCAGTCCGCCGGGTGGGTCGAGAGAGAGTCGACTGGAATCGGTCGGAATGCCGGGAACCTGCTCTTCAGGAATCCCGTTTGGCCGCCCGCACCCCGGAACCTCCCTTCTAGGGGTGGGCGGAGGGGAGGAGGGAGGGCGCGTCTCTTCAGAAATCTGGCTACCGACTGCCTACCTGGGCCGCTCGACGGAAACCGCGTCCAGCTGAATTCAGATCATCAAACCCAAGCTGTTCGAATCTGCCAACCCGAACGGGAAAGAGCGACAGAACCCCGTTCCACAGGGCGGTCAACGTGGGCCATCAGCGCCCGGCATCCGGCAACCCGACGGCCCGGGCCAGCTTCAGCACCGTCCGGGCGTAGACGTCGCTGTGGTTGTAGCGCCGGATGGCCTTGAAGCGCTTGTCCGCCGTCATCCGGCCGCGCCAGCCGTTCTCTTTCAAATAGCGACCCACGCTGTAGACGGCGTCGTCCAGCTTGATCAACTCCACCCGGCCGTTGCCGTCTCCGTCGTCGCCGTAGGCCGCCAGGCTGGTGGGCATGAATTGCGGCAGGCCGATGGCGCCCGCGTAGGAGCAGGGCAGGGTGTCCCAGTCCTGGAGGGGAATCAGCTGAGAGATGGACCGGATCTCCTTGGTGGCCCAACGCGCCCGCTCCACGGCCTTGCCGCGGATGATCTCCGCCAGTTCGGCCCGGCCGCGCGATCCGCCGAAGCGGGACTCCCGCGCCACGGCGGAATCCAGCGCCGCGTCCTGAGTAGCGCCCTCGTGCAGCATCAGCGTGAGAAACAGATCCGGCGCGCGAAACTGGCCCGTGTTGTCTCCCAGCCGGGTCTCCACCATCAGGATCGAGCCCAGCACCTCCGCCGGCACGCCGTGCTTCTCCTCCGCGGCGCGGAACAGCTCGCGTTCCCGGTGGATGAAGTCCTTGAGGCGCTGGACCGTGGCCGGCTCCATGTATTGGGCGTAGGAGCCCTGCTTCACGTTGTAGTCCAGATTGAGCCGCAGCCGGCCCGGATAGCAGCGCAGGGTGTCCAGCCGCAGCCCGGCCACCAGCCCGCCGTCCACTCCCGCCTCCAAGAGCCGGGAGCGCAGCAGGGCCTGCTCCTGGGGCGTGAAATTCCGGTGCGGCGCGCCCGTTGCCCGCGGGGCGGCGGCCACCTGGGCCAGACCCAACAGACCCACCACCGTCATCCACATCAGCTGCCGATTCATCCCCGCCTCCCGTTGCCCTCGACCTGATCCCAAGTTCGTGCCGCGACGGGCAAGTTCAAAGCTGATGCCGATTCCTACTGGCTGATCACCCGGAACAGGCTGGTGGCGGGCCAGCCCTCGCCCTCCAGCAGTTGGGATTCGACCACCGTGCTGAGCGGGCTCCAGGGGCCGTCCAGCGCCGGAGCCGTCTCCACCCGGTAGCTGAGCGCGCCGGGGACGTCCTCCCAGTCCAGCAGGTGGCTGGCGCCCACCCGGCTGATCGACACCACGGGCGCGGCCAGCGGCGTGGCGCTGGCCCAGCTCCAGAACAGGGGGATGCTCCGCGTGCCCGCGCTGCTCACCAGGGTCAGCGCGCTCTGGCCGTCGCATGGGCCGCTCAGGGTCACGGGTACCAGCGCGCCGGCCCCCGGAGCCAGACTGGCGGGCCAGGTGCCCACGCTGATGCAGGCCGGGTCGCTGCTGCTCAGGCTGCTCAGGCTCAAGGGGCTGCCGCCCGGGTTGCCCAGCCAGAGCTGGACCGTGAGCGGGCTGCCCGCACAGGCCACCTCGAGGGTGTCGGGAAAGGCGCGGAATTCGGCCGGCGTCGGCGGGAGGTCGGCACCCCCCGCCAGGGAGTTCAGCCGCAGCAGCAGGCCGGGCTGTTCGATGAAGGGGTTGCGGTTGTGCTGCAGGACTTCGATGTCCTGGTTGCGCATGATTTCCTTGTTGGAGACCGGGTCGCTCTGGTGCCAGGCGCGCAGCACGCTCTCCTGGCCGGCCATCCCCAGGAAATCGCTCAAGTTGCCGTAGCGCAGCGCGAAGTACATCACGGCGCGGGCACAGTCGCCCTTGTGCAGGTCCCGCGGTTCGAAGACAGTCTGGCCCGTGGCGTTGGTGCCGCGGTCGGCTCCGCCGATGGGATAGCCGGACGAGGAGACCAGCACCTCGCCGAAGGGCAGGTTGCCCCGGCTGCTGTTGATCCAGCTGTCCGTGGGAAAGAGGTGGTGCAGGTCGCTGCGCGCCACGCCCTCGGCGCCGTAGGACTGGGGCCAGGTGTGCTCCGTGTTCATCACCGCGTTGTCCGGGATCCCCGTGGTCTGCACGTCCAGGCCCGTGTAGACGCACTCCACCCAACCGTTCACGTTGTCGAGGTCGCTGAACATCTCCAGCCGCGCCGCGTCGTAGGAAAGGGCGGTGTGGCCGCTCACCAGATCGTTCAATTCCACTTTCAAGGCGCTGCCGCTCAGGTTGAACGTGCTGTCCCACGTGCTGCCTGGATAGTCGCCGGCCGCGCTGAGTGGCAGGGCCGTGGCGCCCCAGTCGCCCTCCGCCACCAGCCAGCCCGTGTACTGCAGGTTGTGGGGTGGCTGCACGCTCACGGTGACCGTCACCGTCTGGCCCGGGCCGATGAGCACGCTGGCCGGCGCGCAGCTGAAGGGCAGGCCCAGGCAGGAGAGGGTCTCCACCCAGACGGGCACGCTGCCCGGGTTGCTCAAGTGGGCGTAGGCCGTCCCTGTGGCCGTGGTCAGGACGGTGCCCAGTGCCAGGCTGCCCTCCGTGAACACGGGCGCCGTGACCTGGGGCGCGGGCGGGGCGTCGTCCACCGTGTACGAGACCGGCGCGCTGGCGGCCATCAGCCCCTCGTCGTCCACAGCCTCCAACTGGAACTCCACCACGGCGCCGTCGGGCTGGGCCGGCAACACGGCGCTCCAGAGGGCGGGCGGACCGGCGCTCAGACTCAAGGCCTGCGGGCTGCCCGCGTCGACGGTGTAGTGAAGCGTGGCCGCCACCACGACGCCGTCGTCCGTGATCTGCGCGCTGACCGTGACGGTCTGGCTGTGGGTGGGCACCAGCGGGCTGTGGGCCAGTTCGCTGATCACAGGCGGGCTCTGGACGGGCAGCGTGTAGCTCGCCAGCGCGCTGCTGGACGAGAGGCCCAGCTCATCCACGGCCGTGATCTGGTAGCCCACCGTGACTCCCCCCGCCTGGCCGGGGATCTGGCCCGACCAGCTGGGCGGCGCTCCGGCGCTCAGGGGCGTCACGATCCAGCTGCCGCCGTTCAGTTGGTAGCGCAGGTCCGCGCTGGCCACGCTGCCGTCGTCGCTCAGGTTGGCGCTGATGGTGACGCTCTGTCCGGCGGCGGGATTGGCCGGCGTGCGGCTCAGGTCGGCGATCACGGGCGGCGTGTTGCCCCCCGTGGAGTGACTGCCCAGGTCGTCCCAGGTGTCCACGGCGCTCACGATCCACTCGGAGCCGGCGGCGTCGCTTCCTGCGGAAGCGCTCCAGATAGTGTTGCCTTGGCTGACGGTGGATTTGCGCACCAGGGTGTGATTCACCGTGCCGTCCGTCACGCCGGCCACGGCCCAGGCCGAGCCGGGATCCGTCCCCAGCACGCCGATGGCGTCGATGAGCACGTTGTTGCCGGCGATGACCTGATAGAGGCCCACGAAATCGTCGCCGTTCCAATTGGCGAAGCCGCTGCTGGTGACGTCGGCCAGCGCCAGGATTCCTGCGGCGGCGGAGGCGTGGCTGACCACGAAGACCTCGCCTGCGGCCAGCGTGCCGCTGAACGTGTAATACGTGGGCGTGGCCCCGCCGTTGGAGGCCAGGGCGAAGCGGTAATCCGCCAGATTGAGGGCCGCGCCGCTGCCGTTGTAGATCTCCAGCGCCTTGTTGTAACTGCTGCCCTCGATGTACTCACTGATGAAGACCTGGGCCGCCCGGGCCGGAAAGGTCAGCAGGAGCAGGGAGAGGGAAAGGATCAGGCGACGCATGGCGGTCTCTCCTAGTGCGGTCCCCACGGGACGGATGGATGCTCAAAACGTTGGGCGTTGGGCAGCCTATCTACCAATTTGGACCGGCTTTCCAAAGCTGGGAACAAGGACTTCTCCTCCAAACCCGTTTGCCGCAAGCCGCCCGCCCACAAGCCCAAGCTCAGTGCTCCAGATGCAGGAGGGATGAGAAACGGCGGCCCCGCAGGGCCGCCGTTCATGAGGTGTCTGTAGCCGCGGGAAACAGGATCAGTTGGTCGCCACCACCTTGAAGAAGGCGCGACCCGTCACCGTGGCCGTATGGCTGGTGGCGCCCGCCGTGGCGACGCCGGCATCCCACCCGCTGTACCCGTCCGTGGACGTGTACACGACGTAGTCTGTGGCACCCGCCACCGGGGCCCAGCTCAGGGTCGCCGTGGCGCCGGAGACGGCGATGGTCACCGCCGGCGCGGCCAGGGCGGTGAGGATGTCCGCCTGGAAGCGCGGCAGCAGCTGATAACCGGAATCAAAGGGCGTGGCCGTGTCGAACTGACCCACCAGCGCGCGCAGGGTGAACTCGCCCGCGGGGGCCATGCCCTCGTCCAGATCCGTGTCCTTGTCGATCTGCAGCGCATAGCTGTCCGTGCCCTGCCACACCGTCAGGGTGGCGTTGGCGCCCGGAGCCGGCCAGACCGCGCCGGGATCCAGGGTCAGGCCCGTTACTTCCACCAGCCGGGCCTCGTAGGCTTCCGGGGTGGCGATGAGCTGCGCCAGCGTCACGGCCAAGGGGGCCACCAGGCCGGAATGGCCGGTGATCTCGGAATACTCGCTGGGATCCAGCTCGATCAGACCGTTGTAGTTCTTCACGATGCCGATGGCCTGGTAGTCGTCGCCCAGCTGCAGGCCGGCCGGCAGGGCCGCCGTGCCGTAAACGGCCATGCTGCCCGTGGGGCCCGTGATGTAGACCGGGCCGCGGGTGGCGTCAAACTGGTTGGTGGCCGTCACGGTGCCGCAGACGAACACGCGCTGGTTGACCATCAGCGGCACGCCATTGGCGTCCAACACGCGGATGTCGGCGATATTCGCACAGGGGAACACGTCGTAGACGGTGTAGGAATAGGTGGCGCCCGTGGAGGTCTCCGCCTGGTCGTCCGTGGCGGTCACGTAATAGTCCACCACGGCCAGGTCGGCCTGGGCGGGCAGGCTGGCGCCGTACAGGTCGCCCGACACCACGCTCATGGGCACCGACAGGTAGCCGCCGCCGTTGACCTGGTAGAACAGGCTGACGCTGGTCACAGTCACGTCGTCCACCACCGTGGCGGTGACGGTGACGGGCTCGGTGGAGGTGGGCACGTGGGGAGCGTGGGCCACGCCGCCGATGCTCGGGGGCTGATTGCCCGTGAAGATGAAGTCCGCCAGGCTGCGCGGAATCAGCTGGTAGCTCTCGAAGTAGGGGGTGACGGCATCAAACTGGCCGATGATCGCCCGCACCGTGAACTCGCCCGCGGGGGCCACGCTGCCGTCGATGTCCGTGTCACGGTCGATGAACAACGCGAACTCCACGCTGCCGTCGGTGACGTTCACCGTGCCGTTGCTGCCCGCGTTGGGCCAGACCGAGCCCACCACCAGGGACAGGCCCGACACTTCCACGAACTGGGCCTCGAAGCTCTCGCCGTCCGCCGCCAAGGCCAGCAGGGTCGTGCTCACCGGAGTGGGCTCACCCGGATGGCCGACGACGTTCAGGAAGGTGGGAGTGACCATCTCCGTCAGGCCGTTGTAGAAGCCCACCGTGCCCGTGGCCTGGACCTCGTCGCCGATGGTCACGCCCGTCACGAAGCCGGCGCCGTAGAGGGCCATGCTGCCCGTGTCGCCCGTGATGTAGATCGGGCCGGCGGCGCCCAGCTGGTTGCTCATGGTCACCACGCCGCACAGGCTGCGCACGGCGCCCAGCAGCAGGGGCGAGCCGTTGGCGTCATTGGCCCGGATGGTGGAGATGTCGGCGCAGGGGAAGCTGTCCATCACCGTGTAGGACAAGGTGCCGGAGACGGTGGTGTTGGACTCGTTGTCCGTGGCCTCCACGTGGAAGTCCACCTCGGCCAGGTCGGCCTGGGCCGGAATCACGGCGCTGTACGCCGGCGCCACGCCCAGGGTCATGGCCACGGTCTGGGCCGCGCCGCCGTCCACCGAGTAGACCAGGTTGACGCTGGTCAGGGAGACGTTGTCCGTGGCGTTGACGCTCACCGTCACCGCCTCGGAGCTGGTGGGGAACTCGGGCAGGAAGGCCAGGCCGCCCAGGATGGGCATGCCCGTGTCCACGAAATGCGTGCCCAGGTCCGTGAAGGTGTCCACCGGGTTGATGATCCACTCCGAGTCGCCGGCGTTGGTGCCGGCGGACAGGGCCCAGTTGCTGTTGGGCTGGGAAACCGTGGGCTTGCGGTTCATGGTGTGGTTCAGCGAACCCGCGACGTCGCCCGCCACGGTCCAGCTGGTGCCCGGATCGGTGCCCAGCACGCCGATGACGTCGACCAGCACGGGGGTGCCGGCCACCATCTGGTACAGGCCGACGAAGTCGTCGCCGTTCCAGTTGGCGAAGCCGTTGCTCAGGGTGTCGGCCACGGCCAGGATGGCCGCGTTGGAAGCGGAATTGGCGACCACAAAGACGTCGCCCGGGGCGACGTTCTTGTTGAATTGGTAGATGGTGGCCGTGGCGCCGCCGTTGGAGGCCAGGCCCAGCCGGTAGTCGTCCATCATGTTGATGCTGGCGGCCGTGCCGTTGTAGATCTCGATGGCCTTGTTGGTGGCCGTGCCTTCGATGTATTCGCTGATGAAGACGCCGGCAAAGGACCGTGCGGCCAGGATCAGCATCAGGCCGCCCCAGAGTGCTTTTTTCATGGATTCACCTCAGTTTGAAAACGCTTTCGCCGTTGCTTTCTGTTGGCCGGGGTCTCCCTCCCGGGGCTTCCCCGCGACGCCAGGATGCCGCCTGTTCGTGAGTCCGGCGTGAGCGGGCTCGACGGCGCGGCAGGCGGTCCGGCGCGAACCGGGACTTCCAGCAAGAATCATGCCTTGCCCCAGCTTGCCAAAGCTGCCGACCTGCATTGAGCAACTCCCTGCGCGTCAAGGCTTTCGTACAGTCCCGGCGGAGACGAATCCCGGTGCTGCGGAGCCCGGGTGCCCGATTCGGGCGGGGTCCGGCGGTGAATCCGGGCTTAGCCTTGAAGCTCTTGGGTTTCGGCTTGTTCAAGTTCCGACAGGCAGAGTGCGGAATCAGGCGGGGAAGGTCCGCAAGAACAGCGGGTTGGGAGGGAGCGGTGGCGAAGCGGGGATCAGGCCAGCGGAGGCGGGCCGGGGAGCCGGGCGGCCGGCTCGGCGCAAAACACTTCGCTCAGCACGCGGTGCACCAGACGGGCGGCCAGGAAGTCCGGCGCACCGTTGCCCGGCATGGGTTTCAGCTCCACGACGTCCAGACCCACCACTTGGCTGTGCTGGCAGACGCGGCGGATCAGATCCATCAGCTGGATCCACGTCAGACCGCCGGGCTCGGGCGTGCCCGTGGCCGGCATCTGGCTGCTGTCCAGCCCGTCCAGGTCGATGGTCAGCCAGGTGCGGGCGCTGAGCTGCGCGGCCACCGGCTCCAGCCAGCGCGGATCGCGGTGGATGCGGTGGGCGGGATGCACCCGGGCGGGGTCCAGTCCGGGCAGTTCGCTGGCGTCCAGGCTGCGGATCCCCACCTGGATCACCGGTCCGCCCTCCCGGGCGCGGGCCATCACGCAGGCGTGGTTGCAGGGCGAGCCGTGGTACTCCTCGCGCGTGTCGGCGTGGGCGTCCACCTGCAGGATGGTCAGCTCCACCAGCCGGGCCTGCGCGGCGCGAATGGCCCCGATGCTGACGCTGTGCTCGCCGCCCAGCACGACGGGAAAGCGGCCCGCGTCCAGCAGTCCGCCCACCACTTCGGCCACGCGCAGCGCCAGCCCGGCCGGATCCTCGTCCGGGGTGAGCGGCAGCGCGGGCAGCGTGCAGATGCCCAGCCCGTGCACCTGGCAGTGGGTCTCCATGTCGTAGAGCTCCACCTGGGCGGAGGCCTCCAACAGGGCGGCGGGACCGGCGTCCGCCCCTTTCTGGTACGTGGAGGTGCCGTCGTAGGGCACGGGAAGCACGACGATGCGCGCCTGCCCGTAGGCGGAGTCTTCCGGCTCCAGGCCGAGAAAAGCCCCGCCGGAGCCGGCGATCAGCCGTTCCAGCAACATCTGGGATTCCTGCTTTGGGGACCGGCGGCGCCGGGCCCGGGATCAGCGCATCGGTTCCAACCGATCGGCGCAAACGTCGGCCGGTTCCACCAGCATGCCGCGGGGGAACTCGCTGCCACGTTGCACCAGGTGCACCTCGGGTCGGCGACTGCCGAAAGCCTCGATCAAGCGTTCGCGCGCGCGCTCCACGTCGAAGGTCTTGCACGAGAACAGGTCCACGAAGCAGTACTTCTTGCGGGGGAAGGTGTGGACCGAAATGTGGCTTTCCGCGATGATGACCGTGCCCGTGATTCCCTCGTCGTCGGGCACAAGCCCTTCATAGGGAAACACATACGGTTGGGTGATCTTGGTCATCCCAATCTCGTCGGGCAGGGTGTTGAGGAGGTTGAAGATGTAGGGGAGGTCATTCAGACGGGAGACGTCACAATCTCCCAGATCGAGCATCAGGTGAGGGCCGAAGCCGGCGTCAACCATGGTCATGTCGCATAAAACCCCCTGTTCGGCGCGCGCTCACTGCCGCTACGCCATGAACCGGGTCCGCCTCGCCGCTTCTGCGGACGACCTTGGACGGCCCGGCAAGGCCCGACAAAAAAGGAAGCCCAATGTTATGGTCTCACGCGGGGATTGTCAACTCACCGCGGATAAAAGCCCCGGTTTTCCTGTCAGACCTGGGCGGGATCCCGGCCCTTGGCCGGACTAGCCTCCCGCACGCCCGCGCCCGGGCCCCGGAACCCGGCCGGGAGAGTCCCGACCGGGTCCTGGAGCAGCGGTTCACGGTTCGCTAGAGCAGCTTCTTCAGCGCGTCCACCAGCGTGGGACGGCCGATCTCCTGCAATTCGTAGTAGACGCGCGTGGACGGCTTGTTGATCTTCAGGATGCGCCGCAGGTCGATGGGCGTGCCGATGATCACCGAGTCGCAATCCGTGGCGTTGATGGTCGTCTCCAGGTCCTTCACCTGCTGGTCGCCGTAGCCCATGGCCGGCAGCAGCGTGCCGATCTCCGGGTACTTCTCGTAGGTGAAGGCGATGGTGCCCACCGCCCAGGGCCGCGGGTCCACGGCCTCGGCGGCGCCGAACCGCTCGGCGGCCACCATGCCCGCGCCGTAGGCCATCTCGCCGTGGGTCAGGGTGGGGCCGTCCTCCACCACCAGCACGCGCTGACCGAGGATCAGCTCCGGCTCGTCCACCTGGATCGGGCTGGCGGCGTCGATGATCAGCGCCTCTGGATTGGTGCGCCGGCAGTTGGCGCGCACTTCCTCCACGTCCTCGGGTTGGGCGGTTTCGATCTTGTTGATGACGATGACGTCCGCCTTGCGCAGGTTGGTCTCGCCGGGATAGTAGCTGACTTCGTGACCCGGACGGTGCGGATCCACCACCACGATCTCGATGTCGGCCTTGTAGAAGGGCGTGTCGTTGTTGCCGCCGTCCCAGAGGATGATGTCCGCTTCCTTCTCCGCCTCGCGCAGGATGGCCTCGTAGTCCACGCCGGCGTAGATCACGCCGCCCATGGCGATGTGCGGCTCGTACTCTTCCATCTCCTCGATGGTGCACTTGTGCTTGGCCAGGTCCTCCACCACGGCGAAGCGCTGCACCTTCTGGGCAGCCAGGTCGCCGTAGGGCATGGGATGACGCACGCTCACCACCTTCTTGCCGGCGGCGCGCAGGATCTCGATCACCCGGCGCGTGGTCTGGCTCTTGCCCGAGCCCGTCCGGCTGGCGCAGATGGAGACCACGGGCTTGGAGCTCTTCAGCTCCGTCAGGCGGCCGCCCAGCATGCGGAAGTCGGCGCCACAGGCGTTCACCAGGGACGCCTTGTGCATGACCACCTCGTGGGGCAGGTCGCTGTAGCTGAAAACCACCTCTTGGATGCCGTGGGTGGCGATCAGCGCAGCGAGTTCGCTCTCGTCGTGGATGGGAATCCCCTGCGGATAGAGGGACCCGGCCAGCTCGGCGGGATAGCGCCGGCCGTCGATGTCCGGGATCTGGGCCGCCGTGAAGCAGACGACCTCATATCGGCTGTCCTGGCGAAACACGCAGTTGAAATTGTGGAAGTCGCGCCCGGCGGCGCCCATGATCAGAGTCTTGATGCGTTCCATCTGGCTCTTCTCTATTTGGAAGTGTTTCCGGCCGGCCCATCCGTCCGGATTGACAACTGTTCGCTTTCAAGTTAGAAAACCGACAGGCTTCTGGCGACTCGGGGGGAGTCCTCGATCACCACAGAGACACAGAGGCACAGAGATTTCAATTGGAATGTCGAGGAGGGATGGGGCCGCCTGCCACAATCCATCTAAAAACTGTGCCTCCGTGTCTCTGTGGTAGGATCCCCGCCGGCTACGTGAGGGAGTCCCGCCGATGCCAGGAGAAGCTGAGCAGCAGGCCCATGATCACCATGCAGGTCCAAAGGAAGCTGCCGCCGTGGGTCAGGAAGGGCAGCGGCAGGCCTGTGACGGGCATGATCCCGATGGTCATCCCCACGTTCACCACCACGTGGAAGAGCAGCAGGGCCGCGAAGCCGGTCATCACCAGCCCGCAGAAACCGTTGCGATGTTTGAGCGCGATCACCAGCGTGCGGGTCAGCAGCAGGGCGAACAAGCTGAGCACGATCAGTGCCCCGGCGAAGCCCCACTCCTCCCCCACCACGCTGAAGATGAAGTCCGTGTGCCGCTCGGGCAGGAAGCTCAGCTGGGTCTGCCCGCCCTCCATGTAGCCCTTGCCCCAGACCCCGCCCGAGCCGATGGCCACCTTGGACTGGATGATCTGATAGCCCGCCCCCAGCGGATCGGACTCCGGATCCAGGAAGACCAGGATGCGCTTCTGCTGATACTCGTGCAGGAAGCCCCAGAGGCTGGGCAGGGCGAAGCCGATCCCGGCGCTGATGGAGAGCGTGGCCGCCATCACCCAGATCCCCACCTCGCTCAAGTAGAGCAGGGTGGCCAGCAGCAGGATGAAGACCAGCAGCACGAAGAGGTTCAGGCTGCAGAGCGCGGCCGCCAGCGGCGAGAGCAGGATGGCCACCCAGCTCCAGGGCAGGCCGGCGCGGATCAGCATGGGGATGGTGACGAAGGAGTACACCAGGGCCGTACCCAGGTCGGGCTGGCTGATCACCAGCAGCAGGGGCACGCCGGCCAGGGCCAGGGCGCCCAGCACCCATTTCAATTGGGTCAGGTCGGCACGGTTGTCCGAGAGCAGGCGTGCCAGGGCCAGCACCAGGCCCAGTTTGCCCACCTCCGAGGGCTGGAAGCGGAAATCCCCGATGCCCAGCCAGCGTTCAGCGCCCATGCCCACGATGCCCATCAGGTCCACCAAGAGCAGCAGGGCCACGCCGATCCCGTAGGCCACCCAGCTGATGGCGAACCAGAAACTGGGCGGGGTCAGCGCCGCGAACAGCAGGATGGGCAGGCCCATCAGGAACCAGAGCAGCTGGCGCAGGCCGTAGTCCGTTTCCCCGGTCCCGCTGGCGCTGTGCAGCACGGTCAGCCCGATGGCCATCAGGGCCAGGAAGGCCAACAGCAGGCTCCAATCCAGCTTGCGGCGCAGCTCGTCCAGCCAGCTCATCGCCCGCCTCCCGCTCCGGATCCCGGCAGGGGATCCAGGCCCCGCAGCCGCGGCAGTTCCGCCGCCGGCAGCGGTTTGGGCGGGGCGGCCAGGGAGTCGGCCGGCTGGGGGGCCGCGGCGGCCGGGGGCCAGCGGCCCTCCTTCTGGTCCAGCCAAGCCTCGAACAGGGCCGTGGCCAGCGGGGCGGCGGCCGTGCTGCCGTGGCCGGCGTTCTCCACCAGCACCACGGCGGCCAGCTCCGGGTCGGGCTCGGGCATCCAGCCCATGTACCAGGCGTGGGCCTCGCCGTGGGGATTCTCCGCCGTGCCCGTCTTGCCCGCCGCCTGGAAGCGCGCCCGTTTCTGCCCGTGGGCCGTGCCGCCGGGCTCCTCCACCACCGCCCGGCAGGCGTCGCTGATCAAGGCCCAGGTGCGCGCCGAGAGCTTCACTTCCTTGCGCGGATAGGAGAGCAGCCGCTCCTCGTTCAGGGCGTGATCGATCAGGCGCACGCCGAAGTGCGGCGTGGGGCCGTTGCCCCGCGAGGCCAGCAGCCCGGCGTAGCGCAGCATTTGCATCGGCGTGACCAGGATCTCCCCCTGTCCGATGGCCAGGTTGAGCATGACGCCGCGACTCCAGCCACGCTTGCCGAAGCGCTTGTCGAACCAGGCCACGTCGGGCAGCAGGCCCTCGCGCTCGCCGTCCAGGTCGCAGCCGGTGGCCTCCCCCAGCCCGAACCACGCGGCCGCCTCGCGGATGTGGTCCGGGTTGAGCCGCAGGCCCAGTTGGTAGAAGTACACGTCGCAGCTCTGTTGGATTGCCTTGCGCAGGTTCACGCGGCCGTGTCCGCCCAGGTTCCAGCAGTGGGCCGTCCGGCGTCCCAACTGCAGGGCGCCCGTGCAGGTGACGCTCCAGTTCTCGTCGATGATGCCCTTCTCCAGGGCCCAGGCGGCCAGCGCCGGCTTGAACAGGGAGCCCGGCGGATAGAGGCCCTGGATGGTGCGATTGAGCAGCGGGCGCGCGTCGGCGTCGTTGAGCGTGGCCCAGACCTCCGGCGGCATCCGGCCGCTGAAGTGCTCCAGCTGAAAGTCGGGCGCCGAGACCGCCGCCAGGATCCGCCCGCTTTTGACCTCCATCAGCAGGATGGCGCCGCGCCGGTTGGCCAGCAGGCTCTCCGCCAATTGCTGCAGGTCGCGGTCCAGCCCCAGCTCCAGGTCCAATCCGTTGCGCGGCGTCTGGGGCGGCAGCAGATAGGTGGGCCCCAGCACGCGACCCAGCACGTCCACGCGCAGATACTCCACGCCCTTGCGGCCGCGCAGGTCGGCGTCGTAGAAGCGCTCCACGCCGCGCCGGCCCAGCAGGTCGCCCGGGGTCCCGTCGGGCAAGAGGCCCTTCTCCAGCTCCTCCTCGTCCACTTCCCCCAGGTGGCCCAGCACGTGGGGCGCCAGTGGCTCGGGGTAGTGCCGGCGCGGCTCCACCAGCACCTGCAGGCCGGGAAAGTCCAGCCGATGCTCGGCCAGCACCACGCGCTGATCGAAGGTGATGTCGCCCACCAGTTTAACCGACTTGAGACTGTGGCGTCCACCCTGCTTCAGCCGGCGCAGCAGAAAGGCCGGATCCCAGCCGAAGGCCGCCGCCAGCCGCGGCACGGCGCTGGAGTCCTTGAGCAGCGTGGCGGGAATGCCGTAGAGCGTGTAGGAGGGCCGGTTGTCCGCCAGGATCCGCCCCTGGCGGTCCAGCAGCAGGCCGCGGTGCGGGGCGATCTCCTGGGTGCGGACCTGGTTGCGCTTGCTGCGGTCGTCCCAGTCCGCCGCGCCGATGATCTGCATCTGGACCAGGCGGCCCAGCAGCAGCAGCAGCAGGACCAGCTGGGCCAGTACCAGCACGGTGCCGCGCAGCTGGATGTCGGCCGGTTGTCTCACCGCAGGCTGCCCCGGCTGCGCGCGCCCGTGCCGGGCAGCCAGTTCAACAGCTGGAAGAGCACGAGCGTGTAGGCCCAGACCGGCAGCGCCAGCCAGAGGCTCACCTGGCCGGGATGATAGTCCATGCCCCGGTAGCGCAGGTTGGCCAGGAAGAGCTCAAGCGGCGCCAGCAGGAGGGCGCAGCGTCCGAGGAGCAGGATGGGGTGCAGGCGGCGCCCCGTTCCCAGGAAGCGCGCGGCGAAGAAGCCCGCGCTCACCGCCGCCAGGGCCCCGGCGCCCAGGGGATCCAGCGCACCCACGGCGTCGAGGCCCAGGCCCGCCAAGAAGCCCAGTAGAGCGCCCTGCCAGGGGGCCAGGGACATGGAGACCCAGATCACGCCCAGCAGCAGCAGGTCCGGCGCGCGTCCCTGGATGGCCAGCAGGTCACTCCAGGCCAGCTGTAGCAGCAGGCAGAGAATCAGCACGAGCCAGCGCATCAGCGGCCTCCCGGCTGGCTGGGCGGCGTGGACGAGCCCGTCACGATCTGAGTGGAGGCACTGGAGTCCGGCCGCAATGGGGCGGTCGACAGCAGATCGCGGCGCAGGGAGTCGCCCGCGCCGCGCCGCACGATGTAGACCTCCTCCAGGCTGCCCAGCCGGCGGATGGGCTCCACGCGCACCTCGCGGAACAGGCCGCCCGACTCCAGCACCCGGGAGACCACGCCCACGGGCAGGCCGCCCGGGAAGCGGCTGCCCGCCCAGGCGCTGAGCACCGTGTCGCCCACGGCCACGGGGCTGGAGAACGGGATGTCCTGCAGGATCAGCTCGTCGGCGCCGCCCGCCAGCAGGCCCTCCTCCCGCGTGCGCTGCAGCAGTGCGCGCAGGCGGAAGTCGCGGTGCCCCAGCAGCAGGGCGCGGCTCTCGGCGGGGCCGGGTTCCACCAGCAGGCCCACCAGGCCCCAGGGGGTGACCAGAGCCTCACCGCCGCTCAGATCGTCGCGCGTGCCGCGGTCCAGCACCACGCTCTGGGGGCCGAAGGAACTGCCGCGGGCCAAGATACGGGTGGGCAGGTAGGACAGGCCGGGCCGGGGCTCCAGCGCCAGCAGCTCGGCCAGCCGCTCGGCCTCGCGGGCCAGCTCCTGCAGGCGCGAGTTCTCCACGAAAAGCACGGTGGCCCGCTGGCGCAGCTCATGGTTCTCCCGCGCCAGGTCCACCCGGCGGGGCAGCCAGGAGAGGACCTGCAGGGGACCCGCGGCCAAGTGTAGCAGGGAGGAGCGGAAGACGCGGGCCGGATAGGTGGAGCCCGCCAGGAGGATCAGTCCGGCCAGCAGGCTGAGTCCGGCCCAGACCGCCCAGTCCAGCCAGCCGTGGTGGGATGCACGTGGGGACAGGAGGCCTCCCGCCTACTTGCGCAGGAGCACCTTGTGGTAGCGCTCCATGTCGTCCAGCACGATGCCCGTGCCCCGCACCACGCAGGTCAGGGGATCGTCCGCCAGGTTGACGGGCAGGCTGGTCTCGTCCCGCAGCTTGTTGGCCAGGCCCTTGAGCATGGCGCCGCCCCCCGTCAGCATGATGCCGTGGTCGCGGATGTCCGCCGCCAGCTCCGGCGGCGTCTTCTCCAGGCTGAGCTTCACCGCGTCCACGATCTGGCGCACGGGCTCCGTCAGGGCCTCGCGCACCTCCTCGCTGGAGATCTCCACGGCCTTGGGAATGCCCGCGATCAGGTCGCGCCCCTTGGCCGTCATCTTCAGCTCCTCCTTGAGCGGGTTGGCGCTGCCGATGCGGCACTTGATCTCCTCGGCCGTGCGCTCGCCGATGAGCAGGTTGTAGTTGCTCCGCATGTACTGGATGATCTTCTCGTCCATTTCGTCGCCACCCGTGCGGATGGACGTGTCACAGACGATGCCCGAGAGGCTGATCACCGCGATCTCCGTGGTGCCGCCGCCGATGTCGATCACCATGCTGCCGATGGGCTGGTCCACGGGCAGGCCCACGCCCAGGGCCGCGGCCATGGGCTCGGCGATCAGGTAGACCTCGCGCGCGCCGGCGTGCTCGGCCGAGTCGTTGATGATGCGCTTTTCGCTCTTGGTCACGCCGCTGGGCACGCAGACGATCACCCGGGGCCGGGTGAGGCGGTTCTTGGTCACCTTGCGGATGAAGGCGCGGATCATCTCCTCGGCCACCTCGTCGTCGTCGATGACGCCGTCCCGCATGGGGCGGATCACCTCCACGTCGGCGTGGGTCTTGCCCATCATCTCGCGGGCCTCGTAGCCGATGGCCAGCACCTTGCGGTCGCTTTTGGACATGGCCACCACGCTGGGCTCGCGCACCAGGATGCCCTTGCCCTTGACGTAGACCAGCGTGTTGGCCGTGCCCAGGTCGATGGCGATCTCGTTGGAGAACATGCCTCCGAAGAGGCTCAGGAAAGAGAAGCCCATGTCGGTTCCAATTTGGGAGCCCGGCTCCGCGGCCACCCCGCGGCCCCGCGCCCAAGCCCCATGATTCGCTTCATCCCCGCCCGCTCCGCGGCCCGGCTCCGCCCGTGTCACACGGCGGGGCCCGGGGGGCGGACTCCGGCGCGGAGTCGCCGCTGCTAATGGCGGAAGTGCCGCCGGTCCGTGAAGAGCATGGTCATCCCGGCCTCGTCGGCGGCGCGGATGACCTCCTCGTCGCGCACGCTGCCGCCCGGTTGGATCACGGCCGTGACGCCCGCCGCCGCCGCGGCCTCCACGCCGTCCGGGAAGGGGAAGAAGGCGTCGGAGCCCAGGGCGCTGCCCGCCAGATCGTGTCCTTCGCGCCGCGCCTTGAGCACGGCCAGTTCGCTGGAGTCCACGCGGCTCATCTGTCCGGCGCCGATGCCCAGTGTGCGGCCGTCCCGGGTCAGCACGATGGCGTTGGACTTCACGTGCCGCACCACCTTCCAGGCGAAGAGCAGGTTGGTCCGCTCCCCGGGCGTGGGCTGGCGCCGGGTCACGCAGCGGTACCCGGCCGGATCCTCCAACCGCAGGTGGTCGCGCCCCTGCACGAGCAGGCCCCCGAAGAAGTGGCGGACCTGGAAGCCGGGGCCGGCCAGCGGCCCGCAGGCCAGCAGGCGGCGGTCCTTCTTCTTGCGCAGGATGGCCAGGGCCTCGTCGCTGAACCCGGGGGCGATGAGGATCTCCATGAACAGGCCGTGCACGCGGGCCGCGGTCTCCGCGTCCACGGGCCGGTTCCAGACCACGATCCCGCCGAAGGGGCTGACGCTGTCCGTGGAGAGCGCACGCTGGAAGGCTTCACCCGCGTCGGCCCCCAGGGCCGCCCCGCAGGGATTGGTGTGCTTGAGGATGGCGCAGGCGGCGCCTTCGGCCGCGGGGAAGTCGCCGATCAGCTCCAGCGCCGCGTCCACGTCCAGCAGGTTGTTGTAGGACAGGGCCTTGCCGTGCAGGATGTGCAGGCCGTCCAGGTCGCCGTAGACGGCCGCGCGCTGGTGCGGGTTTTCGCCGTAGCGCAGCTCCTGGACCCGGGGCAATGTCAGGGAGACCACGGGCGGCATCTCCGGGGCCGTCCCGCCCATCGCCTGCGCGCCCTCCTCTTCGAAACGCGCGCCCAGCTCCCGGGCGATCAGTCCGTCGTAGGCCGCCGTGCGGGCGAAGACCTTGGCCGCCAGGCTGCGCCGGAAAGCCACGGTGGTTCCGCCCTGCCCCACCTCGGCCAGCAGGGCCGGGTAGTCGGCCGTGTCACAGACGACGCTGACGAAGGCGTGGTTCTTGGCCGCGCTGCGCAGCATGGCCGGCCCGCCGATGTCGATGTTCTCCACAAGGTCGGCCAGGCTGACCCCCGGACGGCGGCTCACCTCCTCGAAGGGATAGAGCGTCACCACCACCAGGTCGATCAGGCCGATGCCGTTCTCGGCGGCCAGGGCCAGATCCTCCTCGTGATCCCGGCGGGCCAGCAGGCCGCCGTGCACGCGGGGATGCAGGGTCTTAACCCGGCCGTCCATCATTTCCGGGAAGCCCGTCAGCTCGCTCACTTCGCGCACGGGCAGGCCGTTCTCCCGCAGCAGGCGCGCCGTGCCGCCGGTGGAGACGAGTTCGCAGCCCGCGCCGGCCAGCCGGCGGGCCAGTTCCACGATGCCCGTCTTGTCGTGGACGGACAGCAGGGCGCGTTTCAGCGGGATGCGCGACATGGGATGGCCCGTCCTTCCTCGATGGTGATGCCCCGGTCCGCCAGCAGCGCCAGGGCCTCGGGATACAACTCATGCTCCACCTGCAACACGCGGCCGGCGATCTCCGCCGGCCCGTCGGCGACGTCCAGGGCCACGGCCCGCTGGAGCAGGATGGGGCCGCGGTCGTAGGCCTCGTCCACCAGGTGCACCGTGGCGCCGCTCACGCGGCAGCCCGTCCGCCAGACGGCCTCGTGCACGAAGTGGCCGTACATGCCCGCGCCGCCGAAGGCGGGCAGCAGGGCCGGGTGGATGTTGAGCATCCGGCCGCGAAAGGCCGCCACCAGGTCCGGCGGCACGCGCCGCAGGAAACCCGCCAGCGCCACCACGTCCACGGAGCGCTCCCGCAGCCAGTCCAGCACTTCGCCCACCCGGGGCGCGTCCTCGCTCCAGCAGCCCTTGCCGAAGACCGCCGTGTCCAGTCCGGCTGCGCGGGCCTTGTCCAGGGCCGGCGCTCCCGGCCGGTCGGCCAGCAGGGCGACGGGCTCCAGCGGATGGCCGCCGGCCTTCCAGCTCGCCAGGATGGACTGGAAGTTGCTCCCTCCGCCCGAGGCGAAGACCGCCAAGCGCCGGAGCTCCATGGTGCAAGTCCTTGATGTTTGGGCTTTTCCACCCGATGCAATCCCGGGCAGAAAGGTAGCGATGGAAGCAGGGCTTTTCAATGCCGCCCGCTTGGGAAGGCCCGGGACCGCCACTCAACCCGACGGGTCGGTGCGGGAGGGGCGGATCAGCCCGGCCCGCCGCCGGGCATGTCGAAGAATTGCAGCTCGCCGGCCTCGCCCGGCAGGTCTTCCAGGGCCGGCCGCCGGGCCGCGCAGTCGTCCGCGCGCCGCTCGGCCTCTTGCAGGTAGTCGCGGTAGAGACTCAGGCGCAACTCGGGGTCCAGCCCGCGGCAGGGCGGACACCCGCAGTTCAGCGCCTGCTCCAGGCCGAAGCCCTCCAGCACGGGCGGGCCGGCGTGGTGGTTCCAGGCCGCCGTGTGCGGGTCGAAGTCGTAGTCGGCCAGGAAGTCCGCGCCCCGCCGGGCCACGAAGTCCACGGCGTCCACCAGGAACTCGGCCTCGGGGTCGTCCATGGCGTAGTGGAAGCCCACCCGGCACCAGCCGGGCTTGATGCCCTGCCAGCCGTCCAGGATGCACTGGCGGTAGCGCTCGGAGGTCGTCTCGTCGATGCCCAGCAGGCTGTGGCCGTACGGGCCGGCGCACGAGCAGCCCGCCCGGGACTGGATGCCGAACAGGTCGTTGAGCAGCACGGTCACCAGCCGCGGATGCAGGTAGCGGCCGCCCGGCCGGCGCAGGTTGAAACTCACGATGCCGATCTGCCGGGCGGGATCGGGCCGGCCGAGGATCTCGATGGCCGGATTGCGCGTCCAGCGCTCCAGCGCGCGCTCCAGCAGGGCGCGCTCCCGCGCTTCGATCTGCGTCAGGCCGATGGCCTCCTTGACCTGGAAGGCCAGCGCGGCCTTGAAGAGCTGCAGCACGCCGGGCGTGCCGGCGCGCTCGCGCTCCTCGATGTCCGTCACGAAGTCGTGGGCCCGCGGGCTGACGTAGCTCACGGTGCCGCCGCCCGCCACACTGGGCGGCAGGTCGCGCCGATAGATGCGCTCGTTGAACACCAAGAGGCCGCAGGAGCCCGGCCCGCCCAGGAACTTGTGCGGCGAGAGGAAGATCGCGTCCAGGCTGGGGTCGCCGCCGCCCGCAGCGGCGGGCGGATTCATGTCGATGGCCACGTAGGGCGCGCTGGCCGCGTAGTCGAAACAGGCCAGGGCGCCGTGGGCGTGCAGGCGGGCCGCGATTTCCGGCACGCGGCTGATCCGGCCGGTGACGTTGGAGGCCGCCGAGAAGCTGCCGATGAGCAGGCGGCCCTGCAGCCCGGGCTGGCGCAGCAGGAACTCCAGGTGCTCCAGATCGATATCACCCCGCTCGTCCAGCCCCACCTCCAGCACCGTGGCCAGACCCTGGCGCCAGCTGACCTCGTTGGAGTGGTGCTCGTAAGGGCCCACCAGCACGACGGGCTGGCGCCGGGCGAGCTCCTCGTGCATGCGCGCGTCGCCGCCCTCGCCGAACAGGCCCTGCAGCAGCCCGCTGAGCAGGTCCCGGGTGGCCGGCGGAATCATCACGCCCACCAGCTGCTGGAACTTGTCGATGGCCGCCGTGGAACCCGCGCCGGCGCAGATCAGCCGGCCGTGGGGCCCGGCGTTCACGGCCCGCTTGATCACCTGCTCGGCCTCGTGGAGCAGGAAGGTCATGGAGCGGCCGGTGATGTCGTCCTCGGTGTGGGTGTTGGCGTAGTTTCGCTGCAGGTGCATCAGGTAGTGTTCGACGAAGTCCAGGCAGCGTCCGCTGGCCGTGTAGTCGCAGTAGACCATCAGCCGCCGACCGTAGGGGGTCTGCAACAGGGAGTCCACTCCGACGATGCGGCGGCGCAGGTCCGCGGGTTCCAGGTGGGGCACGGGAATCATGCGCAGGCCTCGAGCTGTTCCGTGGCATGGTCCATCCGGCCGGGGCGGATGGGCCGAACATGAAAACGGCGTGGCCGCGCCACGCCGACGGTAGGAGGACGAAAACTGACCCCAAGGGGAATCGAACCCCTGTTACCAGAATGAAAGCCTGGAGTCCTGACCGCTAGACGATGGGGCCGAACGAAGAACTAGGGTGGAAGATGGGACTTGAACCCACGACCTCCTGGGCCACAACCAGGCGCTCTAACCGACTGAGCTACATCCACCGTGACAAGAACCGACCGCGCCCGGAAGGAATCGAACCTTCAACCTACGGCTTAGAAGGCCGGTGCTCTTTCCATTGAGCTACGAGCGCAAGCCCGCGCCGCGGAGTCGGGGCGACTGGATTCGAACCAGCGACCTCCTGCTCCCAAAGCAGGCGCGCTACCAGGCTGCGCAACGCCCCGCTGCAATGAACAGGCCGCAAGTTTAGCATGACCCCGAGGATGATGCAAGTTCGGGGCCGTTCGGCAGGCCCGCGGAGGCTCCGGCAAAGAAAAGCCCCGCCAGGGAGCGGGGCCGATCCGTCAGGAAAAAACCCGCGTGTCAGACGCTGGTCTTGAAGGCCTGGCCGGGACGGAACTTGACCGTCTTGGAGGGCTTGATGTCCATCTTCTGACCGGTCTTGGGATTGAAGCCCTTCCGCGCCTTGCGCTTGACCACGGAGAACGAACCGAAGCCCACCAGACGCACGTCCCGCTTGGCGTTCTTCTTGATGCCGTCCAGCACGGCTTCCACGGCCGTCTTGGCCTGGGTCTTGGGAAGGTTGGTCTGCTTGGCAACAAATTCGATCAGGTCGCCCTTGTTGAACGGAGGCTTGGTCTCCTTCGTCGCGGGCTTCACTTCCTTCGTCGTCTTGGCCATCGGATCCTCCATGAACAGGTTGTGTGACAAACAGCCGAAACGCTGTTGCGGCCCTCTGGTGGGGGCAAGGTAGAAAGGGCGTTTTCAGGCAGTCAAGGGAAAAATGCGAAATCTTCGCTTCCACTCTCGTCGCGAAGCCGCCCAGCAAGCGGGTTCGGCGACCCCGAGGCGAGCGGAGGCCAGTCAGGAAGGGGCCTCAGAAGTCGCGCCGGTCATCGCCGCGGCGGCGGTCGCCGTCACCCTGGCGGCGATCCTGGCCGGAGCGGATGCGCTGCAGGGCCTCGCGGTCCACCAGATCCCAGACGCCGTCCTTGAGCACGCCCACCTTCCCGACGAAGTTGCCGTTTCCATAGACCTGCTCGCCGCAGCGCAGGTGAAAGCGACGGTCCATGGATTCACAATCCTTGGTCACGGTGTAGTTGTACATGCGTGCTCCTGGAGCTGGGTGGGTTCGTCATGGGCCGAGCGGCCCATCCTTGGGTGCACGGGCAAGCTAGTCATGCGGGAGCGCAGGTTCAAGCCGTGAATGGCCCGGCGTGAACCTGACTCAGCGGGCCCGGCCCTCGTCCGTAGTCCGCCGCTCGTCGGCCTTCACCGCCTCCCAGAGCGTGTCCAGCGTGGCCAGATCCGTCTGCGCGATGTCGCCGCCGGCGGCGCGCAGGCGGCGCTCCACGTCCCGGAAGCGGCGGATGAATTTGTCGTTGGTGCGCCGCAGGGCGTCCTCGGGTTGCACGCCCAGGTAGCGGGCCACGTTGACCACCGAGAACAGGAAGTCGCCGAACTCGGCCTCCGCGTCGCGCAGTGCGCCGCTGGCCAGGGCCTGGCGGAACTCGCCGTACTCCTCCTCGAGCTTCTGCAGCGCGCCGGCGGCCGCCGGCCATTCGAAGCCCACCCCCGCCACCTTCTCCTGGATCCGCTGGGCGCGCAGCAACCCGGGCAGCGCGACCGGCAACCCGTCGAGAATGGAATCGCGGCGCGCGCCGGACGAATTCTGCTCCTGGGCCTTGACCCGCTCCCAGAGGCGCTCCACCTCCCGCGCGTCCGCCGCGGCCGCCTCCCCGAACACGTGCGGGTGGCGGCGCAGCAACTTCTGGGAAATCTGCGTCAGCGAGTCGCTCAAGCGGAAACTGCCGCTCTCCTCGGCCAGCTCGGCCTGGAAGGCCACGTGCAGGCAGAGGTCACCCAGCTCTTCGCAGAGCTCCTCGGCGGATCCCGAGTCGATGGCCGCCAGCACCTCGTGACACTCCTCCAGCAGATAGGGCCGCAGACTCTCCGGCGTCTGCTCGCGATCCCAGGGACAGCCCTCCGGACTGCGCAGCACCTTGAGGATCTTCAACAGCCGCGCCAGGGCGCGTCCGTCGCCCTCGGCCTCCTCCACCTGCGCGGGGCTGAGCCGGGCGTCCAGCTCTTCGTCACTCAGCACGGGGTTCCTCCCGGGCGCCGAAGGAGAACAGCAGCACGGCCGCCGCCACAGAGGCGTTGAGGCTGCCGATTCGGCCTTGCATGGGAATCCGCAGCTCCAGGTCCAGGCACTCGCGCACCCGCTGGGACAGTCCCCGGCCCTCTCCGCCCAGCACCAGGGCCAGCGGACCGGCGGGCCGGTAGTCGGCCGGGGTCTTCTCGGCCCGCTCCGAGAGGCCCAGGCGCGCGTAACCGCGCCGACCCAGCCAGAGCAGCGCCTCGGACAGCTCCTCGGCCACCAGCACGGGCAGCCAGGCCAGGGCGCCGGCGCTGGCCCGGAAGGCCGCGTCGCTCAGGGGCGCCTGGGCCCAGCGCGAGATCACCAGCGCCGTGACCCCCGCCGCCTCCGCGCTGCGGGCCACGGCCCCGAAGTTCTGCGGGTCCTGCAGTCCGTCCAGCACCAACAGAAGCGGGCGACGGGCCTGCTCCAGGGCCGGCAGCTCCTGCTCCAGCGAACGCTCGGGCAACGGCTCGAGCTGCAGGGCCGCGCCCCGGTGCTCCGTGTGGCGCATCACGCGGTCCAGCTCGGCGTTGTCGACCTCCTCGCCCGGAACGCCGCGCAGCACCGCCTCCCGGCGCAGCTCGGCCAACAGGCCCGTCCGCACCGGACCGCGCAGCAACAGGTGGCGGGCGGGCAGGCCCGCGCGCAGGGCCTCCTGAACAGGCCGGCGGCCGCTGATCCACAGGCTGTCCGTGGGGGCGGGGGCTTCCTTGCGCCAGCGGGCGCCGTCTCGTGGCTGCATGATCGTCCTTCCGGGTTGGGCGGGCCGGCGGATTCCGGGCGCCGGCGCCAAGATAGCAGGCCGCGCGCCCTCTTGGGCAAATCCTACATTGTTTCGCGCGGCCGTCGAACCGGCCGCACGGCCCACGAAGGCCGCCTTACCCCCGACAGACAGGAGTCCACATGTCACACACCACCAACCTGCTCGGCGCGCGCACGCCCTTCGAGACAGGCTCAGGTACGGCCCACTACTACCGACTGGAGCACCTGGAAAGCCTGGGCCTGGGGCAGGTGAGCCGCCTGCCCGTGTCCATCAAGATCCTGCTGGAGTCCGTGCTGCGGCACTGTGACGGGCATCTGGTGCGCGAGGAGGATCTGAAGCGCATCGCGGGCTGGAACCCCGCCGCGCCCACGGACGAGGAGATTCCCTACCGGCCCGCCCGCGTGATCCTGCAGGACTTCACGGGCGTGCCCGCGGTGGTGGATCTGGCGGCCCTGCGCAGCGCCATGGCCCGGATGGGCGGGGATCCCCGGCGCATCAACCCCGGCGTGCCCGTGGACCTGGTCATCGACCACAGCATCCAGGTGGACCGCTACGGCCGGCCCGACGCCCTGCGCGTCAACACGGAGCTGGAGTTCCGGCGCAACCGTGAGCGCTACGAGTTCCTGCGCTGGGGCCAGCAGGCCTTCGACAATTTCAGCGTGGTACCGCCGGCGGTGGGCATCATCCACCAGGTGAACCTCGAGTACCTGGCCAAGGGCGTGCTGCAGCGCCGGGAGGACGGGCTGGACGTGGTCTTCCCCGACTCCTGCGTGGGCACGGACAGCCACACCACCATGATCAACGGACTGGGCGTGGCGGGCTGGGGCGTGGGCGGCATCGAGGCCGAGGCCGTGATGCTGGGCCAGCCCATTTACATGCTGATCCCCGAGGTGGTGGGCTTCCGCCTCACCGGCCGCCCGCGCGAAGGCGTCACGGCCACCGACCTGACCCTGACCTGCGTGGAGCTGCTGCGCCAGAAGGGCGTGGTGGGCAAGTTCGTCGAGTACTGCGGCCCGGGCCTCTCGGCGATGAGCCTGGCGGACCGCGCCACCCTGGCCAACATGGCCCCCGAGTACGGCGCCACCATGGGCTTCTGTCCCATGGACGAGGAAACCCTGGCCTACCTGCGCCAGACCGGCCGCGACCCGCGACTCGTGCAATTGGTGGAACGCTACGCCAAGGAGCAGGGCCTGTTCCGCACGGACGCCACGCCCGAGCCCGTGTTCACGGACATGCTCGAGCTGGACCTCTCCAGCGTGGAGCCCTGCCTGGCCGGCCCCAAGCGGCCCCAGGACCGGGTGCCCCTGCCCCGCGTGAAGAGCGAGTTCGCCACCAGCCTGGCGGCGCCCGTGGGCGCGCGGGGCTTCGGGCTGGCGGGCGCGCAGCTGGAGGCCTCGACGCAGGTCGTGCTGGACGGCCAGGCCCTCGAACTCAAGCACGGCGACGTGGTGCTGGCCGCCATCACCTCCTGCACCAACACCAGCAACCCGGGCGTGCTGCTGGCCGCCGGCCTGCTGGCCAAGAAGGCCGTCGCCCGCGGGCTGACGGTCCCGCCCACGGTGAAGACCAGCCTGGCCCCGGGCAGCCGCGTGGTGACACGGTACCTGCAGGACGCCGGCCTGCTGGAGAGCCTGGAGGCGCTGGGCTTCCACAACGTGGGCTACGGCTGCACCACGTGCATCGGCAACTCGGGCCCGCTGCGCGACGAGCTGGAGGCCGGCCTGGCGGGCGGCGAGGTGGTCGTGGCCGGCGTGCTCTCCGGCAACCGCAACTTCGAGGGCCGCGTGCATCCGCGCATCAAGGCCAACTACCTGGCCAGTCCGCCGCTGGTGGTGGCCTACGCCCTGGCGGGCAGCGTCAACCTGGACCTGACCCGCGAGCCGCTGGGCCACGATCCCCAGGGCCAGCCGGTCTACCTGCGGGACGTTTGGCCCACGGACGCGGAGATCCGCGAGCTGCTGGCCCTGGCCATGCGGCCGGAAGTCTTCCGCGAGCTCTACGACGGCGTGGGCGCCTCCAACGCCGACTGGAACGCCATTCCCGTCAGCCCGGGCGACCTGTTCGACTGGGATCCCGACTCCACCTACATCCAGGAGCCGCCCTTCTTCCAGGGCCTGAGCGAGCGACCCGCGGCCATCTCGTCCATCCGCGCCGCGCGCAGCCTGGCCCTGCTGGGGGACAGCGTCACCACGGACCACATCAGCCCGGCGGGGCGCATCCCGGACAACATGCCCGGCGGGCGCTACCTGACGGAGCACGGGGTGGCCGTGGCGGACTACAACAGCTACGGCAGCCGGCGCGGCAACGACCGCGTGATGACGCGCGGCACCTTTGGCAACATCCGCCTGCGCAACCAGCTGGCGCCCGGCACCGAGGGCGGTTGGACCACCTACCTGCCCACGGGCGAGGTGCTGCCGATCTTCGACGCCAGCGCGCTCTATCAGGCCGCCGGCACGCCGCTGCTGATCCTGGCGGGCAAGGAGTACGGCACGGGCTCCAGCCGCGACTGGGCGGCCAAGGGCACAGCCCTGCTGGGCGTCAAGGCTGTGATCGCCGAGAGTTTCGAGCGCATCCATCGCGCCAATCTGGTGGGAATGGGCATCCTGCCGCTGCAGTACGCCGCCGGCCAGAGCGCGGCCAGCCTGGGCTTGGACGGCCGCGAAGTCTTCCAGATCGAGCTGGACGAAGCGCTGCAGGCCCGCCAGACGCTGACCGTGCGCTGGACCAGCGCCGACGGCGTGCGATCGGGCGAGTTCCAGACCCGCTGCCGGATCGACACGCCGGTGGAGGTGGATTACTACCGCAACGGCGGCATCCTGCAGACCGTGCTGCGGCAATTCCTGGCAGAGACCCGCCAGAGCTGAGCCCCGCTTTCGACAGCAAAGGCCCGGATCGCACTGGATCCGGGCCTTTTTTTGCGGCGTGATCTCTGGCGCGAAGCGAGACTCCCACGGCGGACCTTCAGCTGGCGCGGCGTCCAGTCCGTCGCCAGCCGGCGGGCAGCGGCAGGGCCGCGGCCAGCACCAGCGGCAGGGCGGCCCACTCCCGGGGCAGCACGCCGGCCCCCAGCAGCGCGGCCAGCAGCAGGCCGTAGACGGGTTCCAGGCCCGCGGCCAGTCCGGCCTGGAAGGGGCTGACCCGGCGCAGGGCGTGGATGAACAGGCCGTGGCCCAGGGCCGTGCAGGCCAGTCCCAGCGTCGCCAGCCGCCCCCAGTCGCCGGCGCCCGCCTGCGCCAGCTCGTGCCACGACCAGGGCAAGAGCAGCAGGGCCGCGCCCGCCAGCTGCCCGGCGGCCAATCGCATGGCGCCCAGCCGGGTCACGCGGCCCGAGTTCCAGCGCGCCAGCAGCGCGAAGCAGGCCCCGGCCAGCAGGCCCCAGGCCAGGGCGGCTCCGCGGCCCGGACTTGCCGGGTCGAGCGGTCCGGCCAGGACCAGCAGACCCGCCGCCAGCAGGCCCAGCTGGACGAGGCTCCGACGCAGCGACGGCGCGGGGCCCGCGGAGGGAGCGGCGGGACGCACGTGCTGCAGCAGCAGGCTGAAGGCGGGAAAGGAGGCGTAGCTGAGCAGGGCCACGGGCACGCCGCCCAGCCGCATGGACTGGAAGAAGGCCACCCAGTGCAGGGCCAGCAGCGGTCCGGCCAGCACCAGTTGGGGAAGGTCAACGGCCCGGCCAAGCGCCCGACCGCTTCCTCGGACCGGATCCCGCCAGGCCAGGAGCAGCAGAACGGGCGCGGCCACCAGACAGCGGCCCAGCGTGAGGGCCAGCGGACTCAGGCTGGTGGCCTGGGCCACCAGGGCCGCGGCGCCGAAGAGCAGGACGGCCAGGTGCAGTGCGATCACGGCCGCCCCCCGATTCCCCGCAAACAGCCGGCCTGTGGCCGGGTGCTCAGTCCACCGTAATGCTCTTGGAGACGTTCTTGGGCGCGTCGGGATGCACGCCGTGGTCCTTCACGCCCAGCCGGTCCAGCAGTTCCATCTTCAGCTCGCACATGCGCAGGGCCAGGCGCTGCAGCACGAGGATCGAGGTGAAGGTGGTGGTGATCAGATCGCCCGAGCTGGGCAGCGGAATGAAGATCCCGCGGTAGTCCGACTGGCCCATGGGCGGCTCCAGGGCGGCCCGGCGCAGGTTCTCGTCCTCCTCGGCAATGACGATGCTCATGGCTCCGCGGATCTTGTGCGTGTTGATCTGGGTGATGGTCAGCTCCACATCGCGCTTGCCCGGCCCGGTGACGTAGATCAGCGGGTAGTCGCGATAGAGGCTGTCGAAGACGCCCTGGCCGTCCTCGCGGTGGGCCGTGGTGCTCAGGCCCGCGCCGCGCGGCGCGCCGGGCAGGCCGTCCCCCGCCGGCGGGAAGAGCCGGTCCACCAGTTCGTCCAGCCAGCGCGTGAGCTCGGGCAGCTCCAGGGACTGCCCGCCCCGCTCCAGCTCCCGGGCCAGCTCGTGGCCCAGGCTGGCCGTGAAATCCCGCACCTGGTCCAGCCCGAAGCCCGTGTTGAGTCCCAGAATGGTGTTGGGCCCGTGCTTGAACTCCGTGGCCTCGATGCCTTCGGAGTGGTTGAGCACCACCTCGCGGATCTTCAGGGCGCCCTCCCGGGCCACGCCCCACATGCGCGTGGCCAGGATGTGCAGGCTGGGCGCCTGGTAGAGCAGGCGCGCGGCCTCCTCCACGGCGGGCGCGGTCTCGATAAGCGTGCGGCCCAGCAGGTCGGGAATCTGCTCCAGGCGCTCGCGGCGGCTGAGCAGCACGTCGAAGCCCGTGGTGCCGCGCTCGCGCCCGCCCCGGGCGGCGGCCAGGTAGAGGGCCATGCCGTAGAGCAGGGTCAGCTGGTTGATGAAGCTCTTGGTGGCCGGCACGGCGATCTCCGGCCCGCAGCGCAGGGGAATGACGATGTCCGCCTTCTCCTGGGCCAGGGTTGAGTTCAAGTTGTTCACCAGGCAGATGTGTTTGAGCTGGGGCGCCTTGGCCCGCAGGTCGTCCACCACGTCGATGACGTCCTTGGTCTCCCCGCTCTGGCTGATGGTGACCAGCAGGTCCTGGGGCGTGATGCTGTGGTTGAACTGGCTGCGGTACTCGCCGGGCAGGAGCGGCACAAACTTGACCCCGCAGAGGTCATTGAAGAACATGGCCCCGGTGCGGGCCGCGTTGTAGCTGGTGCCCGAGCAGACGGCGTAGATCTGGCCGCCCTGCTCCAGCACGCGGCGCGCCTCGTCCACGAAGCGGTAGAGCTGGGTGGTGAGCTCGTTGATCTCGTCGTTTTCGTGATACAGGTCGGCCAGCAGCAGCAAGTCCCGGCGCGCGTGGCCCGGGAAGCGCTCACGGGCCCAGGCCAGGTGCGGCCCGGCGTCGCTGTAGAAACGCTCGTCCTCGCGGATCCCCGGCGGCAGCTCGCCGAACAGCTCCCAGAGCGCGTCGTCCACGAACAGGCGCTCGCAGGCCTTGAGCAGCGCGTCCGGACTGGGCGCGTCGGTCAGGGCCATCAACTCCTCCTCCACGGCGCTCATCACGCGGCGTCCGGAGGCGCCCGCTTGGCGGAAGAGCTGCAGGCGCGGGCTGCCGTTGGTCAGGTAGCGCACCAGCCGGCGCGCGCTGTCCACCTCGTCGGCGATTTCCTGCTCCATGAACCACTTGAAGCCCGGGCGCAGGCCGATGTCGTCCACGCGCAGGCGGCTGAACAGGGGCGCCACCTCCACCGGGTCGCCGGGCTTCAGCCGCACGCGGCCACGCTGGGGATCCTCCCACTCCATCTCCTCGAAGGCGTAGACCTGGTAGGAATCCGCCCGGTACTCCACGAACTGCCCGCGGCGCAGGGGCAGGATCATGCGCGTCTGGCCCAGCACGGCGGTCAGGTCGCTGGAGGCCAGGAAGAAGGGATTGGGTTCCCCATCGCCCTCCAGGCTGCCCACGCCGGCGTAAAGGCTGGAGCCGGCCTTGATGGCCCAACTGGTGCCCGTCTCGGGCAGCACGATCACAGCCGCGTACGCTCCGTCCACCTGCTCGGCCGCGCGCACGATGGCCCGGCGCATGGCGGCCTCGGGGTTGGCGTGGCGGCCGCCGGCCAGCTCCTCGTCGTAGTTGTGCTCGATCACGTGCACGAGCATCTCGCCGTCGTTGTCGGAGAGCACCACGTGCCCGCGCTCCGTCAGCCATTCCTTGAGCTGGGGGCTGTTGCTGATGTTGCCGTTGTGCGCGCCGTAGAGGTGGCGCTTGCAGCGCACCTCGTGGGGCTGGGCGTTCTGCTGGTCCACGGCGCCGAAGGTCGCCCAGCGCACCTGGCCGCAGAAGATCCGCCCGGCCTGGGCCGGCATGCCCAGCGTGTGACAGATCTCGCTGGGAGCACCCGGGCTCTTGAGCAGCGTGACGCGGTCGCCGTCCTGGAACGCGCCCCCGGTGGAGTCGTAGCCGCGGTACTCGAGGATCTTGAGCAGGCGGGTGGCCACCTCGCCCAGCCGCACGGTGCGGCGCAGATAGACCAGGCCCAGCACGCCGCAGCCCAGGGCTGGGTGGACGGACGGCACCGGCAGGGGCAAGCGGCCCAGGAAGCGGAACAGCGGACTCAGCATGCACAGACTCCTTCTTCGCCGGGATTATCGGCCGCGGGCCGGGGCCGCTTCAGGCAAGGGTTGCCCGGTGAGACAGAACGCCGCCCAGTGGGCGGGATGAGGGTGCATCCAGCTGCGCACCGCGCGCTGGGCCTCCTGCAGGGCCAGATCCGCCGGCAACCCGCGCGCCAAACCCCGGTAGAGGTGCTTGACCAGGATCGCTGTCGACAGGTCGTCCACCTTCCACAGGCTGGCCACCACGCCCCGGGAACCGGCGGCCAGGAAGGCCCGCGGCAGGCCGGCGCTGGCCTCCTCGCCCTGCCGGCCCAGCGCCGTCTCGCAGGCCGAGAGCACACAGAGGCCCGTGGGCAGCTCCAGCGCGGCGATCTCCGGCGCGCTCACCCGGCCGTCGTCCCGCTCTCCGGCGCCCAGTAGCAGCGCGCTCTCCGCCGGGCTGCGGGAATCGTGCAGGGCGTGGCAGGCGAAATGACGGAAGCTCCGGGCGCTGGTGTCCTCGCGCAGGGCCTCTTCCGTGGCTTCCCGGCCCTCCAGCAGGCGGCAATCCGGGAACAGGCGCCGCAGCTCGCCGGCTTCCAAGCTGGTGTATTCCAGGCTTTCCAGGCCACTCACACGCGGATTGCTCCAGGCCGCGGCCGCGCCGTGCCCACCGGGCAGGCGGGCGGAAAAGGCCAATTCGGCCAGGCTGCCCGAGCGGCAGAGGGCCGTTCGCTCGCCCAGCCAGCGGCCGTCCCGCAGCACCAGGCTCTCGAAGGCCAGCTCGTGCAGCTCGGCCTGGGGCAGCAGCCAGAGCCGCCGGGGCGGCGCTTGTTGCCAGTCCTCCGGCAGCAGCCAGGCCGCCAGCCGCTCCCCGGTGGGTTCCACGGTCAGGAAGCCCGTGGTGCGCTCGCGGTGGAGGGCCACCAGCCGGCGCAGGCTGTCGCGCGGGGCGGGCAGCGGCCGCACGTCCAGCTCCCCGGCCTGCCAGCGGAAGATCCAGCCCTCGCGCTGACCCAGGTGCCAGCCCAGCAGGGCCTGATCGGGCGCCAGTGAGGAGGCGAGCAGGGCCTCCAGCGCCTGCCGGTCGCGCGGACGCGCCAGGCGCGCGTCGCCCGTGCGCCGCACGACCATCTCCTGCAAGCCCAGGTTGCGGCCGCGCTCGCTGGCCGCCAGCGCCTCCCAGGGCCGGTTGCGCCGGGCGTGCAGGCCCACCAGCTCGTCCGCCAGCCGGCGCTGCAGCCAGCCCCGGCCCGGGTCGAAGCGCACGGGCGCCAGCGCGGCCGTCTCGGCCTCTGCGGCCTCCAGGGCCTCCTCCAACTGGCCGAGGGCCTCCGCGTCGCGCTTCAGGTCCACCAGCGCCCGCCCCGCCACCAGCCGGGCCTCCAGCTCCTCCCGCTTGTAGAGCAGGCGCGCGGCCTGCACGCTGCAGGAGCGGGCGACCTCCAGCGCGGCGGCGGGCTCGCCCAGCTCCAGCCGCAGCCAGGCCAGTTCCAGTTCCAGCCGGCAGGCCTCGCGCTCGTCGCCCAGCTCGCGCGCCGCCGTGCGGCCCTGTTCCAGCTCCCGGGCCAGCCGTCCCAGCTCGACGCCGGCCCGCCGCTGGCGCAGCAGGCCCTCGGGCAGGGAGGTCCACTCGTCCGGCAGGTGCAGGTCCGGCGCCAGCAGCCCGCGCAGGCTGGTGGCCCGGTTGCGCAGGGTGCCCAGCGAGCGACGCAGGGAGCGCGACAGGCTGTCCTGCTCCGCCGCCCGGCGGCAGGCCTCCAGGGCCTGCAGCCAATCCCCCTGGCGCTGGGCCAGCCGGGACTGGTTGTTGTAGACGGCGCTGAGCTCCAGCGGGTCCTTCAGGCGCAGGCCCAGCTCCTGGGCGCGCCCGAAGGCCGCGGCGGCATCGCCGGGTTCCTCGAGCTCCGTGGCCAGCAGGCCGCGCGTGTTGGCCAGCAGCAGGGCCAGCTGCGGCTCGTCTGCCGGGAGCAGCGAGTCCGCCGCCTGCAGTAGCCGGTCGCACTCGCCGTAGCGCCCCAGGCTCCAGGCCAGGTCCGCCCGGCGCAGCACGTGCAGCACGCGGCGCGCCGGCGCGGGGTGGATCCGTCCCAGCTGGGCCGCGGCTTTCTCCATCCAGCTGCGGGCCTCGGCCAGATCCCCCAGCCGCTGGGCGATCAGCGAGCGCAGTTCCAGCGACTCGAGAGTCTCCAGGCTGTCCAGCCGCTCCCAGCGCAGCTCGGGCACCTGCAGACACTCCCGGGCCAGCCGGGCGGATTCCGTGTCCAAGTAGAGGCGGGCCAGGAAGAGCGCGCGGCGAGGATCCTCGCCCTCGGGCATCAGGCGCGCGGCCCGCGCCAGCTGCGCGGCGCGCTCCCGGGCCCCGCGCCGCTCCAGCGCGGCCAGCCGGCTCTCCAGCGCCGAGCGCAGTTCGCCGGGCGTGGCCGGCGTCGCCACCGGCGGAGCGCCCAGGCCCAGCGGCTGCCGGCGCTCCAGCAGGCGGCGCCAGAGGCTGTCGGCCTGCTCCGGCCGTCCGGCCAGGTCCGCCAGCTGCACCAGCCGGCTGGAAACCTTGTCCCACTCCACCTGGGAGGAGGCCAGCAGGCCCAGCTCCTCGAGCAGGACATCCAGGGCCTCGCCCGGCCGCGTGCCGTCCAGCGCGCTGGCGCTGCCCAGCCGCACCAGCCGGCCCGCCGCGACGGAGTCCCCGCTTTGCCGGGCCAGGCCCAATGCCTGGCGATAGGCCCGCCAGGAGGCGTCCGGCTGCTCGCGGCGGCGGTATTCGTTGCCCAGCAACACCAGCTCTTCCAGCCCCTGGCGCTGATCCTCCCGACGCTCTGCCAGGCTGCGCGGCGGGGCGCCCACGCACCACCAGCCGGCGGGCAGCTCCGCGCCGTCCTCCAACTGGGCCAGACCCAGCGCGCCCAGCCCGGCCCCCCGCAGGCTTTGGCCCGGACCCGGCAGCAGCAGGCGTCGCAGGCCCGCCTGGGCCAGCAGGCGCTCCAGCACCAGCCAGCCCTCGCCCCAGTCCGCGGGCTGCTCCGCGCCCCAGTCCACCTCGCCCAACACCAGGGTCTCGCCGGGCAGGTCCAGCCGCAGCAGTTCGCGCAGGGGAACGCGCTGATCGGCGAATTCCAGCCAGGCCGACTGCGGCGCGCCGGGCACCAGCCGCAACACGCCGTCCAGACAGAGCACGCGGGCGTCCAGACCCGGGTGGGCGGGATCCAGCAGCGCGGCGGCCGGCACGGGCCGCAGGCGCCGCTCGCTCGCAACGGCGGGAGGCGCGCTCGATCCCACCAGTGCCACCTCGTCCGGCGCCAGGACGGGTTCCGCCCGCAACACGCCCTGCACGGAGGGCGATCCCAGCCGCCAGCGCAGGCTGTCCGGCTTGAGCGCCAGCCCCTGGCCCTCCGCCTGCCAGGCCGCCCACTCCCCGGCCCGGGTCGGATCCGGCTCCAGCCACAGGCGGGCGCGCGGCTCGCGCTCGCGCAGCTCGCCCTCCGAGCGGGCCAGGGCGGCGCGGGCCCGGGGCAGGGCCTCGGCATCCGGCTCCGGCTGGCCGTCCAGCCGCGCCTGCAGCAGCTGGTTCAGCTGCCGCTGGTCGGCCTGCAGGTTGCCCCAGGCGTTGCGCCAGGACTCCTGCGGAAAGAGCGGATCGGTCTGCTCCCAGAGGCGGCGGCCCAGCCACCAGGCGCGCCAGTCGGCGGCCGTCCGGGCGGCGCCGGGACCCAGTTCGGCGTAGAGTTCCTCCAGCTCCCGGACCAGGCCCTCCAATCGGCGCAGCGGAAAGAGGCGGTCGGGTTCGGCGGGCAGGGCGTCCAGCCAGCCGCGCAGGGCGTCCAGCTCCTCCAGCCGCAGGGGAAGGCCCTCCACGCGGTCGGCCTGTAGGCGCGCCCAGCCCAGCAGCAGGGCGGATTCCGCGGGCAGGTCGGCCGCCTGCCAGTCCCGCAGGCGCTCGCGCGCGGCCCGGGGATCCCCGCTGGCGCTGAACAGGCGGGACGCGGCCAAATCCAGGCTCAGGCGCTGGCGCGGAGTCCACACCAGTTCCAGCTCCTTGCGCCAGTCCTCGAGGTCCTCCAGCTGCAGCAGGGCCTGGCTGCGCAGCAGCAGGGCCGTCACGGGATCCGCGTCCGCGGCCCGGCCGTCCTGGTCGCGGATGCGCAGCAGCTCCAGCCGCACGCGCTGGTCGGGGGTGAGCAGCGGGGCGTTCAGCGGGTCCAGCAGCCGGTCCAGTTCCAGGGCCGCCGTGCGCCCGTGCTCGACCAGGCGCGCGCGCCGCGCGGGCTCGCTCACGCTCTCGCGGCCCAGCACGCAGCAGAGCAGCGCGCCTTCCACGGCCCGGGCCTCCGGACCGGCCAGCACGGCCTCCCGGGCGGCGCGGGCCGTCTCCTGGAAGCGCAGGGCCGCGGCCTCCCAGTCGCCCTGGGCGGCCAGTTCCCGGGCCAGCACGAGGTCCAGGCGCAGCATGCCGTCCACGTCCCCCTGCCGGCGCAGCAGGCGCCGCCTTGCGTGCAGGCCCGCCAGACGCTGGTCCAGCGCCCCCTGCCGGCCGCTCAGCTCATCGCGCAGGGATTGGCGCAGGGCGGCCTCCTCCTGGGGACCCCAGTCCAGCCGGCCCTGGCCCGTGTAGAGGCCCGGAAAATTCCAGACGGGGATGCTCAGGCCCAGCACGCGGATCCGCAGCCAGTTCTGCTCGGGTTCCAGCGGCCAGGGGCCCAGGGCGGCCTCCTGCTCGGCGCGCTGCAGGGAGAGCCGCGACTCCTCGGCGTCCCCCAGCCCCGCCTGCACCATGGCCAGATTGCGCCAGAGCAGAGCGCGCTGGCCCGGCGCGGTCTCCAGGGCCAGGGCCTGGCGCAGCCAGCCCAGCGCCTCCACGGGCCGCTCGCGCTCCCCGGCCAGCATGGCCAGCCGCGAGAGCAGCTCCAGCCGGTCCCCGGGCAGATTGAGGCGCGTGGCCAGCACCAGCGCGCTGTCCAGATCGGCGCCCGCCCGGTCCAGGTCGCCGCTCCACTGGCGGGCCGTGCCCAGGTTCTTGAGGAACTGCAGGCGCTCCGCCGGACCGCTGAAGGGTGCGGGCAGGCTGAGCCGGTGCTCCCAGGCCTGGCGGGCCTTGAGGGCGCCGAACTCGCCCAGCGAGAAGTGGAAGTTGCCCAGGTTGGTGGCCAGGGCCGCCGCCAAGTCGGGATCGCGCTCCGCGTCGGTCCAGCGCAGGCCGCGCTCGGCCAGCAGGATGGCCCGGTCGCGCAGGCTCTCCTCGTCGGGATCCTCCAGCCGTGCCAGCCCGCGGTGGCGCAGGCGGCTGACGGCCTCGCGCCCGCGGCCCAGTTCCCGCAGCAGGCCCTTCAGCCCGCCCCGGCGGCCGGCGGCCAGCTGCAGCTCGCGCCCCAGGTTCCAGCTCAAAGTCAGGCAGGCCGGGGCCAGCCGGTCGTCCAGGCCAAGGGCCTCCTCCAGCCAGCCGTCGGATTCCGGCAGGTAGGCGGGATCCGTCTCCGCCTGCCAGGAGAGCAGCAGGCCCAGCGCCCAGGTGTCCACGGCGCGCCGGCGCAAGGCCTCGCCGCGCAGGGCCGCCTGGCTGGCGCGGCTCTGTTTGCGGGTCAGGCGCCCGCGCAGGGAATCCTCCAGCGCCTCCAGCCGCTCCAACCGGGCCAGGGACTCGATCCGCAAGCGCCAGGCCCGCGTTTCCAGCGGGTCCAGCTCCAGGGCCAGCCGGCAATCCGCCTCGACGGGCTCCCAGTCCTCCAGGCTGGCCGCCGCGCGGGCGCGCTCCAGCAGCCAGTCGATGCGCCGGGCGCGCAGGATGCCCGCCAGGGCGGGTTCGCCCGCCGCCCGCAGCTCCCGGTCACCGCCGCCCAGCCGCTCCAGGGCCTGATCCAGCCGGCCGCCCGCGCGCAGCAGCTCGGCCTCCAGCCGGCGGCCCTGGGTCAAGGCCCGGCGGGCAAAGGGCCCCAGCAGGGCCGGCGCGGGTTCCAGCGCCGCGCGCAGATCCTCCAACGCCACGGCCCGCCCGTCGGGCCCGGCGGCGGCTTCGCGGGCGGCCAACTCCACCAGCAGGGCCAGGCGCAGCGGCGGAATGCCGCCCAGTTCCACCAGCCGCTCGCGCAGGCGCAGGCGCGCCCGGGCGGCCGAGAGGTCCTCCAGGCTGGCCAGATCGCGCCGCAGCCAGTCCGCCAGCAATTCGGGCCGCTCCGCGTGCTCCACGGCCAGGGAGCGCAGAGCGCCCCGGGCGGCCTCGGGCTGACCCAGGCCCTCGTAGGCCAGCACGCGCAGGGCCAGGCCGTCCGCCTGCTCAGGCAGGCTGTCCGGCAGCGCACCCAGTTCCAGCAGGGCGGTCAGCGCGTGATTCCAGCGTCCGCGCTCCACCTCCAGGCGGGCCCGGCAGAGGCGGATCTCGGCGCCCACGCCCGGCCAGTCCGCCGCGGCAGCGCGGGCGGCCAGGTCCTCCAATTCCGCGGGATCGCGGCGCCGGTCGGCCCGCAGCCCGGCCTCCAGCAGCAGGGCTTCCAGCCGCAGGCGCGAGTCGGCGCCGGCCATCCACTCCTGCAGCACGGCGGCGCGCTCGCCCAGCAGGTCCAGGGATTCGCCGCGCCGCATGCGCAGGCGGAATTCGTCCAGCGCGGCCCGGTCGGCCTCAGGCGTGCCCGGGCTCTCGGCCTGGATGGTCTGCAGGAGCGGCACGCCCAGCTCGTTGCCCGCGAAGCGGCGGGACAGCTCCAGCAGGGCCGCCGGATCCGGCGCCGCACCGCCCGGCGCGAAGCGGCCCTCGGGGTTCTCCAGCCAGAGCAGGGTGGGGCGGGCGTCCTCGGTGTAGACCAGGCGCGAGTCGCTGACCGCCAGCTGGCGCGGCGCCCGGCCCTCCTCGAGCAGCGGCCGGGGCGGCGTGTCCCGGGCGGGATCCAGCAGCCAGAGTTGACTGGGCGCGGCCAGTTCGGGACCCGGCCTGAGCAGGCCGCCCTCCTCCAGCGTGGCCGCCCAGAGCCGCCCCCGGGAGCCGGGCTGCAGGTCCAGCAGCGGGCCCGCGGTCTGCCAGACCAGCCGGCGCGGCGTGGCCGGCCGGGCCTTGCCCAGCAGGCTGTCGGGCAGCCACTCCACGCGCGCCGCCTGGGAATCCGGCAGGGCGGTCAGGTAGAGGCCCCCGTGCCCCGGGCGGGGCAGCGTGGCCGGCCGGGCCAGTTCGCGCACCAGTCCGGGAACGGCCCAGCGCATCACGCGCCGCCCGCCCGGGCTCTCCTCGTCCCAGACCAGGCCGCCCCGGCCGTCGCGGCAGGGATGGTCCTGGGCCCCCGCCCGGCGCAGCACGGCGCGGGCCTCGCGCGCCTTGAGCCGGCCGGTCCAGCGCTTGAGGGGGATCTCCCAGATGTCCCCCGCCGCGTCCTCCCGGTGGCTGATGAACAGGATGCGCGTGGCGTCGGCGTTGAAGCAGGGCCGCAAGTCGGCCGCCACGTGGGTGGTCAGGCGGCGGGCCGGCTCGCCCGGCGGGGCTTGCAGGTCGCGCAGCCAGATGTCCCAGTTGCCGTCCACCCGGGCCGCGTAGGCCAGCCAGCGCCCGTCGGGGGAGAGGGCGGGGTCCTGCTCCGCGTCCCGCCCGCCCAGCGGACGGCCCGGCGGGGCCAGCAGGCTGTCCAGGCCCCCCGCGGCGACGGGCTCGTCCAGCCAGGGAACCCCCGGAGCCGCCGCCAGGGGTCGCGCGACAACCAGCAGCAGCCAGGCCCAGAGCGGCAGGCCGATCAGGAACTTCAGACTGACAGGGGCGGGACGGACGCTCATTTACGCTCCCAGCCTCCGTCCGCGCGTTGCAGCCACGCGCCCTTGGGAGCTTCGTCCCGCTGGATGGCGGCGAAAATGGCCGCCAGCTCCGCCGGTTCCTGACCGGGGTAGAGGCGCTGCAGGCGCCCCAGCAGGGCCTCGCGGTCCAGATTCTCCTGGCGCAGCACGCGCTCGCGCAGCTCGGCCTCTTCAGGGGCCGGGGCCGTCTCCCCGCGCAGGCTCAGCCGCCCGTCCAGCCCCTCGCCCAGCCAGCCCGCGGCCAACAGGCGCAGGCGGTCGTCCTGGTTGAAGCGCCGGCGCCGGATGGACTTGAGCAGGTTCTCGCGCTCGCCCTCCGGGGCCAGGCTGTCGGGCAGACCGCGCAGGGAGGTGACCATCCACTGGTTCCGGCTGAAGCTCTGGTAGGAGCCCAGCACCTGCTTCTCCAGCAGGGAGCGCTCGCCCGTCACCTTGATTTCCGGGGCCTGCAGCGAACAGGCGCCGCAGAGCAGGCCGCAGAGCAGGGTCTGCCAGAAAAGGTGTCTCATGGGATCTCCTCGCCCGTCAGGGCGAAATTGCGCACCATGAAGCCCAGCGGCAGCGGACTCATGGGGATGGCCACGTCGGGCAGCGGCGAAAAGGGACTCTTGCGCAGGGAGACGCGCGGCCGGGCGAAGCCGTGGGCCACGTCGAACTCCACGCGCTCCACGCGGTACCGGAAGCCGGGCAGCTCCAGCAGCCGGCGGATCCGCCCGATGCTGGGATCCACGCCCTGTGCGTCCAGCGCGCGCAGCAGGTTGAGGGTCACTTCGCGATCCAGATCCGGCATGCGCAGCTGGCCGCGCAGCTGATCCAGGGCCTGCAGGTCCAGGCCCTGCCCCTCCAGGTTCAACACCGCGTGCACGAGCCCGCCTTTGCGACCCTTGCCGCCGCCCAGCCGGTCGCCGAACTCGAAGTAGCGGCTGTCCAGGCCGATCAGCGCGCAGTCCAGCGCGTAGCGCGTGCTGTCCAGGCCCACCACGGCCGCCGAGCCGCGCACTCCGCCGCCGAACAGCGTGAAGCGGAACTCGGGGATGTCCAGCCGGCCCTGGCCCGGCCGCAGGTCCACCATCAGGGCCTCCAGCGACCAGGTGTCGTAGCGGGCCTTGGCCACGCGCAGGGCCCAGCCCTCGCCGTCGCGCCCTTCCCGGCGGGCCACGCTCCGCTCCTCGAACTCCGGCTGGCGCCGGTCCCAGGCCCGCAGGCCCGACCAGTCCAGCGGGCTGCGGCGCCGGTCGGACTCCAACCCGAAAACCGGTTCGAGGGTCACGACCTGTTCGAAGGGCAGATCCAGCGCCAGCTCCTCCAGCGCGGCCGAGCCTTGCCAGGCCAGGGAGTCCAGCCGCGCGTGCAGGCGGCCGCGCGTCTGGTAGCGGCCCTGACCCAGGTTGGTGAAGCTCTCCTCCAGCCCCAGCTTGCCCGTCAGGCGCAGCCCGGGCCAGGGCCGCAGCTGGCCCGCGCCGCCCATGAACAGCGCCAGCCGCGCCTCGTCGGGCCGCTGGCTGCGCCAGTCCGCCAGGCTCGCCGTGAGTTGGGCGCTCAGGTTCAGCGAGCGCAGGCCCAGCTCCAGCGTGAGGTCCGCCGGCCAGGGTCCGCCGCGGCCCGGCTCCAGCCAGAGGCTGTCCGCCAGGATGCGCTCCAGCGGTGCCTGTACGCGGCCCGAGCCCGCCAGGCTGAGGCCCTCCCAGCTCCAGACGGGATCGCGCATGCTGAGGGTTTCGCCGGCCCCCGCCAGCACGTAGTCCACGCCCAGGCTGTCCAGGGCCAGGTCCAGCCGCAGCTCCAGCTCTTCGAGGCCGTAGCCCGGCACCTCGGCCCGCAGGCCGTTGACGCCCAGGCCCGCCGTGCCGCCCAGGGGCAGCCCGTCGGCGCCCAGCAGCAGGTCGCACTCCAGGAAGGCCCGGCCGGATGTGAGCTCCACGTCGGGCGGCTGCCAGGCCGGCGGCAGCATGGCCAGCAGCCGGGGCAGGTCGAAACCCTTCCAGGACTGCAGCAGGCGCGCCTGCCGACCCTGGCGGCCCAATTGCAGGGTCATGGGCGGCAGGGGATCCGGCCGCAACTCGACCCAGAGGGTGTCCGGCCACGGGATGGGATTGTCCAGCGGCCCCAGCCAGGCGTGGCCCTCCAGCTCCAGGCGGTGCAGAGGCAGGTCCAACCGCTGGCCGGCCGCGTCCACCCGCAGGCCGCCGGGCACAGCCTCCAGCCAGAAGTCCAGGCCCCGGCCGCAGCGCAATTGGGCCGAAGCGCGCAGACCGCCCGCCACGGCGGGATCCAGCCCGTCCAGGCTGAGCTGGCTGGTCTCCAGATCCACCACCAGCGGCAGTTGTTGGAAGCGCTCGGGCCGGTCCAGCCAGCTCTGGTAGTCTTCGCTCCACTCCGCCAGGCTGGGCAGACGGCCGCTCAGGCTCAGATCCAGCCGGCCCTGCTGCCAGTGGGCGATGCCCAGATCGCCGCTCAGGCTGAGGCTGTCCCGGGCCCCGCGGCCGCGGATGTGCAGGGCGAGGTCCAGGTCGCGCGGGTCGTCCAGGGGCGCCAGGCCCAGCTCCAGCCGGCCCACCCGGCCCGTCAGGTCCAGCTCGGGTCGCCCGGGCAGGGGATCCGCCAGGTCCAGCTCGGCCCGCAGGGTCTGCCTGAGCTGCAGGTCCACCAGCGCCAGGCCCGACTCGGGCAGCGCCAGCCGGCCGGCCTTGGCCGTCAGCGTCTCGCGGTAGCGGCCCGTCCCGCCGCTCAGGGTGGAGTCGAGGTCCAGTTGCAGGCTGCCCGTCAGGTCCAGGGCCAGGTCGCCGCCCAGGGCGGGCAGCTCCAGCGCCCGGCCCAGCGGGTCCAGTTCCGCCAGCCGCGAGCTGAGTTGCTGGTTCCAGTCCGCCCGCAGGCCCCAGCCCGCCCCCTGCTGCCGCAGGCGGGCCGTGGCCCGGACCGTGGTGGCCAGACCGGGGCCGCGCAGACTCAGATCGAAGCCCAGCTGGGCCTGGAGGGGATTCTCGCGCACGGGCCAGCTCAACTCCAGCCGGCTGAGCAGGTGGGTGGGCAGGGGCAGGCGGCGGGACTCCCAGCGCAGGGCCAGATCCCGCGGCCGGGCCTCCAGCCGGACCCCCAGCCGCAGGGTGTCCCGGGCCAGGTCGGCGCTCAGGTCCAGGCCCTGGAGGATCTCCGGGCTCCGCTCCAGCTCCAGGCCCGCCAACCGCAGGGTCTCGCGCGTGTCCGGCGGCAGGGGCAGCGGCCGCAGGCCCGTGCCCGTGCCGGGACCGCGCTCGCGCCAGTCGCCGGACCAGGCCAGCAGCAGGGAGGCCAGCAGGCGGGGCGGCAACTCCCCCTGCGCCAGGGCGCGCAGGGCGGCGGGGTCCAGTTCGGGCAGACGCAGGGTGAGGTCCAGGGGCGGGCTGTCCAGCTCCAGCGGGCGGCCGCCCTGCCGGCCGCTGAGGCCCAGCCGCAGGTCACGCACGATGAAGCGCGTGGAGTCCACGCGCCAGCCCTTGTCCGCCAGCAGGCGCAGGTATTCCAGCGGATCCGTCGCGCTGCTGTCCTCCACGGTCGTGCTGTCGTCCAGGCCCAGCCAGGCGGGCAGGAGCAGGCTGTCCTGCCAGCTCAGGTTGACGCGCAGCCCCTGCACGACCAGCGAATCCAGATGCAGGCGCTTGTCCCACAGCCGCCCGGGCCGCGGGTAGAGGCCCAGGCGCGCGATCTGCAGGAAGGGCGGGGTCCGGGCGTCGCCGCCGATGGCCAGCTCCAGCACCTCGAAGCGGTGCCAGCCGCTGCGCCGCACCTGCAGATCGATGGGGGTCTTGAGGGTCGCGCTCAACTGCTCGCGCAGCAGGCGGGCCAGCCGCGCGTCCTGGAGGAAGTAGCGACCGATCAGCCCCAGCGCCAGCAGGAAGAGGGCCAGGGAAACGAAGAGCGTGCGCCAGACCCGTCGACGCCGCCGGCCCTGGGGCGGCCGGCCGGCCGGGGGCGGGTCCGGCGGCAGAGCGCCGGCCGGGTCGGAATCCGGTTCCACGTCCGGCGGCGGAATGGGAGGCACTCCCATGGATCAGGCCTCCAGCCGCCGCTCCAGACTCGTCCACCAAAGTTCCGCCAGCTCGTCCACCGCCAGGTCCAGCAGACCTTCCACCAGCAGGCGGTCGCCGCCCGTGCTGCCGATCTCGGCCATGGGCAGGGCGTGCCGGCGGGCCAGGCTGGCCAGTTCCTCGCGGTGCTCGGGCCGCGCGCTCAGGACCACCAGGCCCGGCGTCTCGGCGAAGAGCAGGCGCTCGGGCTGGGACTCGGCCTCCGGGCCCAGGTCCACCAGGCAGCCCAGGGTCCGGCCGTCCTCCATCAGGCAGGCCTCCGCCAGGCAGACCGCCAGCCCGCCCTCGGAGACGTCATGCGCGCTGCGCAGCAGGCCGCGGCCCGCGGCCTCCACCAGGAAGGCCTGCAGGGCGCGCTCCAGCGCCAGGTCCACGGCGGGCACGGCCCCGGTCTGTTCGCCCAGCCGGCGCTCCAGATAGAGGCTGCCGCCCAGCTCGCGACCGGGCCGCCCGGCCAGCAACACCAGCTCGTCCGGTCCGCGGAAGGCGCTGGGCACGGGCTCGCGGCCTTCCAGCAGGCCCACCATCCCGATCACCGGGGTGGGGTGCACGGCGCCGTGCGGGCTCTCGTTGTAGAAGCTCACGTTGCCGCCGGTGACCGGCGTGTCGAAGGCCCGGCAGGCCTCGCCCATCCCGGCGATGGCCTCACGGAACTGCCAGTAGATCTCCGGATCGTAGGGGTTGCCGAAGTTCAGGCAGTTGGTGATCGCCAGCGGCGCGGCCCCGCTGCAGGCGATGTTGCGCGCCGCCTCCGCCACCGCCGCGCGCGCCCCCATCCGCGGGTCCAGCCGCACCAGCCGGCCGTTGCAGTCCGTGCTCACCGCCAGGCGCTTGTCCGTGCCCTTCACTCGCACCACGGCCGAGTCGCCGCCCGGGCGGATCTCCGTGGCCGTGCCGATCATGTGGTCGTACTGGCGGTAGAGCCAGCGCCGGCTGCAGACGTTCTCGTGGGCCAGCAGGGCCTTCAGCTCCGCGTTCAGGTCCTCCGCCGCCGCCACGCCGGACAGGTCGCGCCCGCGGTGACGGCGGAATTCCTCCGGCTCGCGCCACTCGCGCTGATAGACCGGCGCGCCGCCGCCCAGCACCAGCGATTCCGCCGGCACGTCCACCACGGTCTCGCCATGGTGCGTGACCTGGAAGCGCCCCGTGTCCGTCACCACGCCGATGTGCGCGCAGTGGATGTCCCAGCGCGCGCAGATTCGCCGGATGGTCTCCTCGCGCCCGGCCTTCACCACCACCAGCATGCGTTCCTGGGATTCGGAGAGCAGCACCTCGTAGGCCGTCATCCCGCTCTCGCGCTGGGGCACCTGGTCGATCTCGATCCGGATGCCGGCCTTGCCCTTGGCGCTCATCTCGCTGCACGAGCAGGTGATCCCCGCCGCGCCCATGTCCTGGATGCCCACCAGGTCGCCGGACTGGATCATCTCCAGCGTGGCCTCGAGCAGCAGCTTCTCGGAAAAGGGATCGCCCACCTGGACCGAAGAGCGCTTCTCCTCCGACTCCTGGGACAGCTCCACACTGGCGAAAGTGGCCCCGTGGATGCCGTCGCGCCCGGTGGAGGCGCCCACCAGGAAGACCGGATTGCCCGGGCCCGCCGCCGTGGCGCTGGCCGTCTGGTCGTGGCGCACGATGCCCACGGTCATGGCGTTCACCAGCGGGTTGCCGTTGTAGGAGGCGTCGAACTGCACCTCGCCACCCACCGTGGGCACGCCCAGGCAGTTGCCGTAGTCGCCGATCCCACGCACGATGCCGTCCATCAGCCAGCGCGTGGTGTCGTGGCTGAGCGCCGGGAAGCGCAGCGAATTCAGGCTGCAGATCGGCCGCGCGCCCATGGTGAAGATGTCGCGCATGATGCCGCCCACGCCCGTGGCCGCGCCCTGGTAGGGCTCCACGGCGCTGGGGTGGTTGTGGGATTCGATCTTGAAGGCCACGGCCAGGCCGTCGCCGATGTCCACCAGGCCCGCGTTCTCCTCGCCGGCCTCGACCAGCAGGCGGCCGCCGGAGCGGGGCAGGGTCTTGAGCTGCGCGATGGAGTTCTTGTAGGAGCAGTGCTCGGACCACATCACGCTGTAGACGCCCAGCTCGGGCCAGCTGGGATCCCGGCCCAGCAGTTCGCGGATCCGCCCGAACTCCTCGTCCGTCAGCCCGTGCTCGCGGGCCAGCTCCAGATTCACCACCGGTTCGCAGCGCCCCATTCCGCAGGCCCTCACAGGATGCACGGTTGACGTGGAGCGCCGGGCCATCCGGCGACGTCCGGAAAGAATGTAGCAACCGCGAGGCCGCGGGACGGGGCCGCCCGGCGGGAGCGCGGGGCGGCGGGGCTGGGGCCGGCCGGGCGGAACTGTTAGGTTGACGCGCCGTGGATCCGGCCGCCGCGAGGGCGGAACCATCCACGGACACCACAGCCCAGCCGGACGTCCATGCGCCTTTCCAAGACCACCGAATACGCCATCCGCGTGATGTCCTTCCTCGCCCGCCGCTCGGACGAGGCCGTCTCCGTGGCCCAGCTCTCCGAGACCCTGGCCATTCCCTACAAGTACCTGGCCCGCCTGATGACCCAGCTCAGCCAGGCCGGCCTGCTGCAGAGCACCCAGGGCAAGAAGGGCGGCTACCGCATCGCCCGCCCGCTGGAAGAGATCTTCATCTACCAGATCGTCGACGTGGTGGAGGGCCTGGAGAACTACAACCGCTGCGTGATGGGCTACCCGCAGTGCGACGACCAGAACCCCTGCTGCATGCACCACCTCTGGGAGCCGCAACTGCTCGGCGTGCGCCGGATGATCTACGAACACACCCTGGCCGATCTGCAGCAGGGCACCAAGTTCTAAGGGACCGGTCGCCGCCGGGCTACTTCAACAGCAGCAGCTTGCGCACCGCCCCGCCTTCCGCCGTCTCCAGCCGCGCCAGATAGACCCCGCTGGCCAGCCGTCCTCCCCGCAGGATCCGCCGGTGAAGGCCCGCGCCCAGCGTCTCGTCGCACAGGCACGCCACCTCCTGGCCCGCCAGGTTCACCACCCGCAGCCGCACGGGGCCCGGCCGGGCCAGCTCGAACTCCAGCCAGCAGTCGGGATTGAAGGGATTGGGCCAGGGCGGGGCCAGCCGCGGGCCGGCGGGCCGGACGGAAGCCGGCGGCAGGCCCGTGTCCTCGCAGCTCCCGCTGAGGGCGCCCAGCCCGCCGCAGGCGGAATCCGCCGCCGGGCCGCAGGGTGAGTTCGCCTGCAGGTGGAAGTCGCCGCTGGCCGGCAGGCAGTAGCGCGGATCCACCCGCCGGTTGCCGTCCCGGTTCTCCAGTCCGGCCAGGCTCCCCAGCCAGTCGCCCCCGCTGTTTCCCCAGAGGTCCGTGCAGCTCACGTCGAGGATCCCGTCGCCCGGCTGCAGGCCGCACCCGCCGCGGGACAGGGTCAGCAGGCAGCCCGCCACCCGGACGGGCTCGCCCTCCGCCGGGCTCGCCAGATCGACCACCGCCCCGTCCGCGGTCGTGGAGTCGAAAGCGAAGGTGCAGCGGGTGAGTCGCGGCCCGGCGTGGTCCCAGAGCGCTCCGCCGCCCAGGCCGGCGCCGTTGCCGACGAACAGGCAGCGGGCGTAAGAGCCGCCCCGCGTGCCGGCCCAGGGCTCGTTCCACACCGCGCCGCCGCGCTCCGTGGCCCGGTTGCCTAAAAAGAGCGCATCCGCCACCCGGGCCGGTCCTTCCAGGGCCAGGGCGCCGCCGCGGGCCGCCTGGTTGTCCAGGAACCGGCAGTCCGTCACCACGGAGCTGTCGGCGAAACAGGCCGCGCCGCCCTCCGCGTCCGCCCGATTCCCGCTGAACGTGCAGGCGCTGAGTTCGAAGCCGTAGCCGCTCAGCGCGCCGCCCCGGCGCGCCCGGTTGTCCTGGAAGCGGCAGGAGTCGAAGTGGGCGCCCAGGTCCGGCCGGGGCTGGGCCAGCGCCCCGCCCTCGTAGCCGCCGTCATTGCCGCGGAACTCGCAGCGGCGCACCGTCAGCCGGCCGCCGGATTCCGACGCCGCGTCCAGGACCAGGGCGCCGCCGGCATCCGTCGCCCCGCCGGTGAGAATCAAGTCCTGCAGCAGCAGGAAGCGCGCGTCCAGGCGGATGCGCAGCACGCAGCCCCCCTGCTCGGCGTCCAGCACGGTGCCTCCCGGCGTGCCGGCCAGCACCACGCCGGGCGGCACGGACAGATCTACCACGGGGTAACGTCCCGGCCCGAGGCGGATCAGGTCCTGGGGCTGCGCGGCCGCCAGGGCTGTGCGGAACTGCTCCACGTCCGCCACGTCCCTGACCTGGCCCCCCACGTGAACCGGCGGGCTGGCCTGTTCCAGCAGCTGCCCGCCAGCGCGGACCCGCAGGAGCACCTGATAGTCGCCGGGCAGCTCCCAGCTCCACTCGAAGTCCGAACCCAGGCCCTCGGGCTGGCCGTCGCCGTCCACGTCCCACTCCAGGGACTCGAAATCGCCCAGCAGCTCGGCGTGGAAGCTCACGCGCTGCGGCAGGCTGTCGCCGAGCGGGACGACCGTGAGCGCCTGGATCAGCGGTCCGCAGCCCAGCGCGCAGGCGCCCATCCACATCGTGCCCAGGCTGTCCAGCACGCAGGGGGAACCGGCGCTCAGGCGGTAGTCGGCGGGAGCGTCGCAGAACAGCGGGTCCGCCTCGATGTTGCCGTAGACCCCCAGCAGCGGCTCCAGCGCTCCCGTCCAATCGTTTCCCTCGCCGCTCCAGATGTCGGTCTGGCGGATCTCGAACAGGTCCGGCTCCAGGACCCCTTCGCCCAACAGGCTGCCCTGGGGCCGCACCACCAGGCAGCGCTCCAGTTCCAGGAAGTCCAGGCTGGTGCCCATCCCGCCGCAGTCCACCAGCGTGCAGCCGTGGAAGCGGATCTCCCCCTCGTCCCAGGAGACCCAGCCCCGGTCGCCAAACTGCTCCACGCGCTCCAAGAGGCAGGACTCGAACAGCAGGCCTGGATGCGAGGATTGGTCCAGGCAGCCGAGGTCGCGCAGCTCGCATTGGTAGAACACCACCGGTGGGCTCTGCAGGCTGGAGCCCAGCCGGGTCAGCGAGTCCAGCCGGCAGTGGGCGAGACTCAGACTGGCGTAGGAACCCTGGTACAGGCGCTCCGCCACCAGCCGGCAGCCCGCCAGCGCCACATGCCGATTGTCCGGTTCCAGCAGCGTGCCGCCCGGAAAGCGCAGCTCCAGGCCCTCCAGCAGCACCGAGTCATGGCAGTGCAGGCTGTTGGAAAGCAGCAGGCGGGCCATTCCCAACCCGCGCAGGGTGAGCTGCTGGTCCAGGGGCTGATAGCCGTCGAAGGCGTGGGTTCCAGCCGCCAATTCCACGGTGTCACCAGGTTGATTGACGAACAGAGCCAGGGCCAGCGTGGAATAGTCCTCGGGCACGCGCAGCACGCGGGCCGCGCCGGGCAGGGTGGCGAACAGCAGCAGGGTGACGGGCAGGACGCGCTGCATGGGGACCTCGTGAAGGCCGGGCGGAAGGGCGGGCCGCGCGGAGGGCGACCGCTGCCAGGACAGGCTCGGAGCAAAAGGTACGGTGCGGGCGCGCGGATTGGGATGGATTTTCGCCCGGCTCAGGCTTCCGGTTTCGCCGCCTTGATCTTCAGCGGCTTGCAGAGGGCGTCCTTGTCCGCCGCGGCGCGGCCACAGGAGCGGCAGACATGGGTGGGCTTGGCCACCAGCTCGAACAATTCCTTGCGGTCCTTCTCCAGCTCTTTCTTGGACCACTCGCACAAGGTTTTCATCGACGTCCTCCTCCGGCTTGCCCCCATGATCGGGAACCCGGCCCAACAGCGCATCCTGCCCGGCCCAGGTGGTATGTTGGGGCCGCTAGGCCGGCGGAGGCCGGTCCCCTCCCGCGTGTCACGGATCAAGGAGCGTGCCATGACCGAGCCCCAGGCCCCGTCCGTCCATTCGCCCTACGTCCCGGCCGGCAGGATCGTGCCCGAGCTGGGCCTCTTGCCCCTGCTGCTGGGCGTGCTGCTGGGCATCATCTTCGGCGCGGCCAGCCTCTACCTGGCCCTGCGGATCGGGATGACCATCAGCGCCTCCATCCCCATCGCGGTGATGAGCATCTCGATCTTCCGCTGGTTCTCCCGGGCCTTCGGTTCGCGCCCGGCCTCGATCCTCGAGAACAACATGGTGCAGACCACGGGCTCGGCGGGGGAATCCATCGCCTTCGGCGTGGCCGTGACCATGCCCGCCCTGCTGGTGCTGGGCTACGACATGGACCTCTGGCGGATCATGACCGTGGCCGTGCTGGGCGGCCTGCTGGGCATCCTGCTGATGATCCCGCTGCGCCGCGGCCTGATCGTCAAGGAGCACGGCAAGCTGGCCTATCCCGAAGGCACGGCCTGCGCCGAGGTGCTCATCGTCGGCGAGCAGGGCGGCACCAACGCGCGCACGGTGTTCACGGGCTTCGGGCTGGGTTTTCTGGGCAAGCTGCTGGCCGGCGACGGCGGGCTGCGCGTCTTCAAGACCGTGCCCGAGCGCCTGCTGGGCTTCTTCAAGGGTGGCAGCCTGGGCCTCGAGCACGCCCCCGAGCTGCTGGGCGTGGGCTACATCATCGGGCCGCGCATCGCGGGCATCATGTGCGCAGGCGGCGTGCTGGCCTATCTGGTGCTGATCCCGGCCATCAAGATCTTCGGCGAAGGGCTGGGCGCGCCGCTCTTCCCCGCCCAGGATTTGATCCGCGAGATGGACCCGCACCAGATCCGCAACGCCTACGTGCTCTACATCGGCGCCGGCGCCGTGGCCACGGGCGGCATCCTCAGCATGTTGAAAGTCCTGCCCCTGCTGGCGGCGGCCTTCGGCGCGGGGATGAAGGACCTGCTGGCCGGGCGCGGCCAGGCCAAGGCCCAAAGCGAGCGCACGGACCGCGACCTGCCCCTGGGCGTGGTGGGGCTGGGCAGCCTGGCCCTGGTGGGTGCCCTGATGCTGGCGCCGGGCCTGCACGTCAGCGCGCTGGGCGCCGTGCTGGTGGTGGTCTTCGGCTTCCTCTTCGTCACCGTCTCCTCGCGCCTGACCGGCGAGATCGGCTCCTCGTCCAACCCCATCAGCGGCATGACCGTGGCCACCCTGCTGCTCACCTGCCTGCTCTACCTGGCCCTGGGCCTGACCAGCCCGCTGGACCGCGTGGCCGCGCTGATGGTGGCGGCCATCGTCTGCGTGGCCTCGTCCAACGGCGGCACCACCAGCCAGGACCTGAAGACCGGCTACCTGATCGGCGCCACGCCGCGCGCGCAGCAGATCGGCATCCTGGTGGGCGCGCTCACCAGCGCCATCGTCATCGGCCTCACCCTCAAACTCTTCAACGATTCGGCCACGGTCTACGCCAAGCGCGACCTGCCCTGGAAGGCGCCGGTGGAGCTGCTGGGCAAGACCGAAGGCCTGCGCGGGCCGGACGCCGCCCGCGACGCCGCGCTCTACCGCGCCGTGTTCATCACCGACGAGACGGCGCCCAAGGACAGCACGGGCCGCTACCTCGTCCCGCCCGGCAAGTACCTGGCGGAGGCCGACGGCACGCTGCGCTACCTGGTGGATCCGGGGATCAACGGCGTGGTGGACCGGCGCGACCCGGCCCCGGGCGAGAGCCAGGGCGTCTTCGTGCGCAAGTTCGACGCGCCCAAGGCGCGGTTGATGAGCCTGATCATCGACGGGATCCTCACCCACAAGCTGCCCTGGGGCCTGGTGCTGCTGGGCGTGTTCATCGCGCTGACGCTGGAGCTGGCGGGGATCAGCTCGCTGCCCTTCGCGGTGGGCGTCTACCTGCCGCTCTCGGCCTCCACGCCCATCTGGGTGGGCGGGCTGGTGCGCTGGTGGGTGGAGCGCGGCCGCCCCAAACCCGTCTCCGAGAGCGAGGGCGACAGCTCGCCCGGCGTGCTGCTCTCCAGCGGCCTGATCGCCGGCGGGGCCATCGCCGGGATGACCCTGGCGATCATCGCCGGGACCAGCGAGGCCGTCTCCGCCCGCCTGGGCACCGTGGGCGACGCGCTGGGCTGGAATGGCAGCGACCTGGCCTCCCTGGCGGCCTTCGGTGTGCTGGCCCTCGTGCTCTATTGGATCGCCAAGCGGCCGGCGGTGCGCTAACGAGTTCCCGCACATGCCGAAACTGGCTGTGGGTGTTCGGAGCGCCTGACGGGATCGGCAGTATTCCCGACTGGACGAGCGAGCGCCTTGCGCATGCCCGGTTTGATTGCTCTCTTCGCCGGCGTGTGCCGCATGCTCAGCAATTGGTGTAGGAGGTCCTCCATGGCCAGTGTCAAAGAACGACTGACCGCACTCATCCAGGCCCAGCCGGACGATGCCAGTTTTGAGCAGATCCTGCGTGAATTGGCCTTTGCCCGGCTGGTGGAGCGCGGGCTCGAAGATGCCCGGGCGGGTCGCTTTGTCTCTCATGCCGTGTTGGCCGAGCGCGTGCGACGATGGCCTGCCTGAGTTGGAGCGCGGAAGCCGAAGCCTGTTTGCGCGACATTCACGACTTCATTGCCCGTGAGCGGCCCCAAGCCGCCGTGCGAGTGGTGTTGGGCATCCTGCGAGTGGCTGAGATGCTGCAGGATTACCCCTTGGCCGGATCTCCCTACCGACTGGAAGAGGTTGGGGAACTGCGCATGCTGCGCTGTGGGCGCTATCGAATCCCCTATCCCTTGCTCGCTGCCGACCACGTCATCGTGCTGGGCGTCTTCCACGAATCCATGAACCTGGATCGCTTTCTGCCTCAAGCCTGAAGCTTGGTGCTGTTGGGCGCCCTGAGATTCACCACAGAGACACAGAGTCACAGAGACAGAGTGACAGTCGTGAATCACTGGAAAGGCTTCATCAAGGGCAATTCAAGTTGTGCCAGGGTTTCCGTGACTCCGTGACTCTGTGTCTCTGTGGTGAGATCCCCCGGTCGGGTTGAACGCTAGCGCGGATACTCCCGGGGCAGCCAGTCGTCGGTGCTGGGCAGGGCGCCCAGCAACTCGCGCAATCGCGTGAGATCCAGCGGCAGCTCGCGCGCCAGCGGCTCGGACAACCCCGCCTCCGCCGTGTCCAGCGGCCGCAGGCGGCTTTCGTCCAGGCCCAGTTGGCGGAACAGGCGGCGGGCGAAGTCCTCGCGGCTGAGGTAGTCGGCGGAGCCCAGGTTGAGCGGCCCGCGCAGCCCGTCCGCCGCTGCGCCCCCCGCCATCATCAGCTCCAGCATGCGCTCCAGGATCTCCGGCAGCGCGCCCGCGGCCAGCAGGTTGCGGCGGTTGTCGCGGAAGACCGGCACCGCCTCCGTGTCCGACTCCTCCAGCCGCTTGAGCAGCCAGCCCGAAAACGAATTCTGCCCGACCCGCGCGCGGCCCCAGAGCAGGCTGGAGCGCAGCAGCAGGGCCGTGGGCAGCTCGGCCAGCACCGCCTCTTCCAGTTCCTGTTTGCTGCGCCCGTATTGGTGGACGGGGGCCAGGGGCGAATCCTCGCGCCAGCCGCCCGCCGGCACCGCCTGCGCCGCCTGCGCAGCTGGCGCCGCATGCGTCGCCCCTTTGGCCGCGTCGGCGTAGACCGTGTCCGAGCTGAAGGCGATCAGCCCGCGGTCCCGGCGCCGGCACCAGCGGGCCAGCCAGTGGCCGGCCTCCACGTTGACGCGCCGGCAGCGCAGGGGATCCCGGGCGAAGAGCAGGGGCTGCGAGACCGCCGCGCAGTGAATCACCCAGTCGGGCCGGAAGGCCTCCAGCCGGTCTGCCAGCGCGCGCGGCTCCTCGGCCAGATCCAGCGGGTGGTATTCCAGGGCTTGCCCGGGCAGCGGGTGGCGGCTGCAGCCGGCCAGCTCGTGGACCCCCGCCCAGGCCTCGGCCAGCCGCGAACCCACGAAGCCGCTGCACCCGGTGATGTAGAGACGCATGGCTGGCGGCTTTCCTCGCTTAGCAGTCTGCCGGGCTTGGGCCTTGGATGGGATTCGCGCCCATGTCGAGGCCGGTTTTTCGAAAGTTTCGCCGGGCATACTGGTGGTCTGTTCAAGAAACTTGCGGAAATCCGGACCGACAGGGACGATGAAGACCGCCAAGTGGCCAAGTCCGACAGGCTGCTAGTGGCGGGGCGTGCTCAGATCCAGGCTGAGGGCCAGGCCCACACCGCCCGGCACGGGCAGGGCGCTGAGCCGGGGCTCCTCCCGGGCCAGGCGCAGCACGTGGGCCGCGCTCAGCACGTGGTTCAGGAAGATGGCCCCGCCCACTGCCAGGGCCTGGGAAAAGGCCTGTTCGGAGACGGCGCGCAGGTCGCGGTAGCGGGTCTGCTCGCTGCGCGAGGGCCAGGCCCAGTCGTCCGCAGGATCCAGGTAGCGCTCGCTGTAGCCGCCAGCCTCGAGCATGGACTGGTTGAAGTCCGCCCGGGAGAGGTGGTTGCTCACGTCCACCCAATAGTCGCTGGCATCGCCGTGGGGCCGGGCGCCGGCCACGCGCACGGCGTAGGCCTGGAACTCGTCCTGCTTGGTCTGGCTCAGGTGCAGCAGGGCCCAGGCGCCCGTGACCAGACCCACGTCCAGCCAGAAGCCCGCCTGTCCGCGACCCTGCAGCTCCGGCCGGCTGCGCGCCAGCACGGCCTGGCCCCAACCGGGCACGACCAGGGAGCGCAGGGCCAAACCCGCCGTGCCGGGAGTGCCGGGTAGTGGCGCAGCGGGCCGGAGGGCCGGTCGCCGGGTCTGCTCCAGGCTGTCGGGCCGGGCGGCGGGGGCGGCAGTGCTTCCCCCGCGCTTGAAGCGCGCCGCCTGGGCCGCGGGAGCCAACAGGCACGGGGCCGCCAGCAGGGCGGCCAGGAGGAGCGGCAGGCGGAGCCGCGTGCGCCAGGTCGTGGGCTTCATCTCAAAAACTCCAGCTGAAGGCCAGACCGCTGGCGGGACCCGTGGCGGTCTGCAACGGCGCGGCCCGCACCTGGAGGCGGGCGGGGCCTTCCGACTTCTTCAGCTGGATCAACACGTCCAGGAAGGAGGCCACGTGGTTGGCCAGCAGCACGCCCATCAGGCGGTCCGCGGCGATCAGCTTGTCGTTGGATTCCGTCCGCATGGCCATGTAGTGCTCGGTCTGGGCGCAGAACTTGTGCACGCCCCAGCTGTCCCGCGCCACCAGCAGGTCGCTGGCCAGCTCCCAGTCGGAGCCCGACCCGAAGCCGTCCCAGCCGCGCTGGAACTGGGCGTACTTGCCGATCATCTCGTAGAACTGCTGGGTGCGGCTGACCAGGAAGTGCTCCCAGGAGTCCGCGTCGCCCACGGAGTAGCCGTCCACGTAGTGCCCGGGCAGGCCGTGGCTGCCCTGGCCGCCGCCGGGCACGAACTCGTCGTTGCCCGCCGCGTCGCCGAACAGGGCGTCCAGCTCGGCCTGGGTGTCCACGCCGAGCCAGTCCTCTTCGCTCAGGTTGCGGTCCAGCCAGCCCTCGTTCTCCGCGTCGCCGCCGCCGGCGAACTCGCCCGGGTGCTGGCGGTAGGTCACGAAGCGCTCGTAGCTCCAGTGCTCGTTGGCGAAGTCCTTGAACTGGCCGTCCAGCTCGTCGCCCCGCCGGTTCAGCGCGTCGGCGCCCAGCAGCACGCCCGTCTCCACCACCAGGAAGAGCGCGCCCTTCAGCCACTGCCCGTGCTGGGCCTGGTCGAAGCCGGGCAGCAGCAGGGCCTGCAAGAGGTCCAGTCCGTCGTGGTCGCCGGCCTCCTGCCGCAGGCTGAACTCGAAGGACGCCGGGCCAACCGGCAAGGCCGGTGCCGCGGTGCTGGGCAGCAGGGTGGGAAGTCCGGCAGGCAGCGCGTAGAGCCGTTCACCCAAGCCGGCGCCCTGGGCCACGCCCAGGCAGACGAGACCCGCGCCCCAGCCCAGGGCCAGGCGCGGGAGGGAAAAGGCACTCATGGCATGCGCTCCTGAAAGGCGTCGAAGTCGAAGAGCAGGGTGACGTACCAGCGCCACTCCTGGCCGTAGGTGTCGCCCGGATCCAGTTCCGGCACGCGGAACTCGTCCAGGCCGTAGGCCGCGCCCAGAGTCAGGGCGGTGGGCATCAGGCTCCACGAGGTGAAGAAGAGCTTGAGGTCGGCGCCCGCCTCGCGCTTCAACTCGAAGTCGCCGGACTGGCCGCCCCAGGCGTCGCCCGCGCCGGCGAACAGGCTGCCGTAGAGCCGCTTGAAGTGCAGGGGCCCCAGCTGCGCGCCCGCGCGCTTGACGATGGGGAAGCCCAGCCGCGCGTGGCCCAGGGCCTTGCGCACGCCGCCCAGGCTGTAGTACGAGTAGCCCTTCAGCCCCATCAGGCCGCCGGCGTAGGTGTAGAAGAAGTCGTCCACCTGGGAGTCGCCGATCACGGCGGCCTTGCCGTCCAGGCCCAGGCTCAGCTCGGGCAGGAAGGGCAGGGCCCAGCTGCGGCCCAGGGCCAGCTCGCCCTCCAGGAAGGTGGCGGGCTTGTATTCCTCGCGCAGCATGCCCGCGTCCACCTTGAAGCCGTCGATGAGCTTGTCCCAGTGCTGGTTCAGCTCGAGCCGGGCCCACTGCTTGCCGCGGGGATTGATGAAGTCGTCCACGCGCCGCCCGGGATTGGCCTGCCAGTCCAGTTTGAGGTTCAGGCCCAGCCCGTGGTAGTAGTCGTAGTTGATGGTGGTGGTGTGGATCTTGTAGATGGCCCGGTAGGAGGCCAGCCGCAGGGCCGCCTCCACGCTCAGGGCGTCGCCCACCCGGCGCCGCAGGCCCAGCCGGCCCTCGGAGAGCGAGAAGCGGTAGGGCACGGAGTAGCTGTCGTAGACGGGCTGGCCGCCCGACTCGTCGATGATCCGCAGCGAATCGGCGAAGCGCTCGTGGTGGTCGCGCACCATGCCGTAGAGCTCGGTGAAGACGATGCTGCGCCCCAGCTCGGCCGTGGCCGAAGCGTAGAGGTCCACATTGTTCATCCGCGCCGCGGCCACGCCCGCGCTGAGCTGCACGCGCTCGAAGACGTCCAGGTTGAGGAAGTAGAAGCCGGGCTTGACCTGGCCGTCGTCGATCACCAGCCGCGGAATCCAGAAGGGCTTCTCGAACTCGGTCTTGAGCGGGCTCCAGACGCGGGCCGCCGGCTGCTGGTCGGCCGTGTCCAACGGCGGAATCTGCGCCGCGTAGTCCGGCCGGGCGACGGGTCCCTCGTCCAGGGCCTTGACCCCCGCCAGTTCGAAGAGCCGGAAGCCCTGGTCGCGGTAGCCCGAGTAGTAGAGCGTGTCGCCGCTCAGCGCCGGCAGGAAGGCCCCGCCCGTCACGGCCGTGAGCCGCTCGGTGGCGCCGTCCGCCAGCCGCCGCCGGTAGATGTTGAAGATCCCCGCCTCGTCGCGCGAGTAGAGCAGCCACTGGCCGTCGGCGCTCCAGGCCGGTTGGCGCTCGTCCAGCGGCGTCGCCAGCAGGTCCCGCACGCTGCCGTCCGCCAGACTAACCTCCACCAGGTCCCGGCCGTGGCCCCAGGCCCGGGCGACGGCCAGCCGGCCGCCCGCCGGATGCACCCGGGGCTGGGTGTATTGCGTGCCGTAGGGATCGTGGGTCAGCCGGCGGGCCACGGCCTTGGGCGCCTTCTCGCGCTGGCGCTTGGAGAGGGCTTTCCAGGCCGGCCCGTCCAGGCTGTCCAGCTCGAGCAGGGCCAGCCACGTGGAACCGCCGCCGTTCTGCACGCAGACCACCTGACGCCCGTCCGGCGTCACGCTGGGCTGGCTCAGACGCGCGCCCTCCGTCAGCCGGCGGCTCAGCTTCTCTTCGAACCAATACTGGTAGAGGTCCTTGTAGTGCCGGCCCTGCTTGTCCACCGGGCTGGTGCGCGAGATCAGCACGCTCTGGCCGTCGGGCATGAGGCAGAAGGGGCCGCGGATGTTGGCCAGCAGCTTCTCCGTCTGGCCGCTGGCACGCTCCAGGCGCCACAGGTCGGTCATGCCCAGCCAGTCGGCGTCGCCGTTGGAGGCGTAATACACGTAGCGGCCGTCGGGCGAGAGCTGGGCGTTGAGATTGTTGGTGGGGCCCAGTTCGTCGGCGGGCTCGGGGAACTCGTGCAGGGCGAAGGCCGAGCAGCAGGAGGCCAGCTCCGCCCCGGGGCCCGCGATGTTGCGCGGGGCCTTGAGCTCCTCACGGTGCTCGTCGCGCCCGCCGCCTTTCTGGTTGACTTCCGGCGCGCTGGAGATCAGCCGTCCCTCCACGCCGCGGCCCTCCAGGCCCGCCAGCTGGGCCGCGTAGCGCGCCTCCAGGTCGGCCTTCCAGCGCCGCCAGAGTTTGTGGCCCTCCACGCCCACGGCCGTCTCCAGCGCCGTCGCGATGGAAATCCGCCCGGGCCGGGACATCTCCTCTGAGATCCGCCGCAAGGACTCCTCGCCGTACTGCGCGGCGATCCAGTTCACCAGGCTGAAGCCCTGGTTGTAGACGGACTCGCTGCCCACCGTGCTCTTGTCGAAGGAGGCCATCTCGTCCAGGTCGTAGAGGCTGCCGTGCTGCACGCGGTCGCGCAGCAGCATGTCGCGGTGGCTGTCCCAGAAGTCGTAGCGGTGGCCGTCCAGCATGTGCTGGGCCGTGCCCTCGGCGAACCAGGCCGGCATGATGGTGCCCGGGAAGGGCACGCTGCTGATGAAGTTGGGGAAGCCCTGGACCACGTCGCCGCGCTTCTCGCTCTCGTAGTCCATCACCTGCAGGTAGGCGAAGGGCACCTGGCGGCTGAACTTGCGCGAGGCCCCCAGCTGGATGATGTGCGTGAACTCGTGGGTGAGCACGTTGCGCAGCCAGTTGTGCTGGCCGCGCAGGTCGAAGTCCAGGCTGGTGGCCCAGATGATGATCTTGTTGTTGTAGTAGTACGCGCCGCCGTTGGAGTAGTCGTCCGTGTCGTAGAAGATCAGGTGGATGCGCGTGTCCGGCACGAAGTCGTAGAGCGTGGTCACGGGCTCCCAGATCTCGTCCATGATCTGGGCGGCCACCAGCCCCAGCTCCTCCAGGCCCTGGTGGGTGTGGATGGCGCAGTGCGCCGTCTGGGTGGTTTGCCACTCGAGCTCGGGGTGCGGGACCTCCGCCGGCTGGGCCGCCAGCCGGGCGGGCAGGGCCAGGGCCAGGAGCGCGCCCAGCGCCGCCGTCCAGACCAGGCTTAGCGGATGACGGCGCATGTGAGCCTCCGGGTCCAGGTGTCGCTGACGCCCTCGGCCTCCAGCAGGCAGAAGTAGGCGCCCGGGGCCACGTCCGCCAGCAGCCAGTGCAGCTCCTGCTCGCCGGCGCGCTCGAAGCGGCCCTCCAGCCGGGCCACCCGGTCACCGGCCGTGTCGTAGGCCGTGAAGGTCACGCGGGCCGGACCCGCCAGCAGGAAGCGCACGTGGGCTTCGTCGCGGGCCGGGCTGGGCCAGATGAAGGCCGGATTCTCGCGCACTTCGCGCACGGGCTGCGTGTGGACGGCTCCCGAGCCCCAGGGCCGCCAGCTGTCGTTGAACCCGCGCGGCTGGGTCCAGACGGGATCCTGCAACTCCGCCTCCCAGGCCTGCACGCCGCCATCCGGCCGCAGGCCCAGCACCAGGCCCAAGCCAGGCAGCGCCACGGGACCGTCCAAGCGGCCGGACCACACCCGGGGCCAGCTGGCCGGCGCCTCGCCGTCCCCGGCCAACCCCTCCAGGCGATCCGCGGCGGCGGCGAGCAGCAGCAGGCCGCCCTCGTCCGAGCGCGAGCCCGTCAGCGGCGGTCCGGCGCCTTCAGCCAGTCCCGCGGCCAGCACTTCCACGCCCGATTGGTTGAAAATCCGCAGGCGGCTGTCCAGGGTCAGGAAGGCCAGCTCGAGGCCCGGATCCGGTCCCATCTGCACGGGTCGCACACCCCGATTGAGACACTCCACCCGCCCCAGCACGGCGTGGCCGCGGTAGAGCGTCGCACCCTGTGCGTCCCGCAACACGGCCGTGGCGGTCAGGGTGTCGCCCCAGGCGCTGACCTCCGGTCGGGCATCCCAGCCCAGCAGCCGCGCGCCGGCGGGCAGGACGCCGTTCTCCAGCACGTTGTGCCCTTGCAGGTAGAGCCGGTCCACCTCCCCGTCCACCACCACGCCGGGCAAGCCGCTCCCGTCGGCCAGCTCGGCCAGGCGCACCTGTCCCGCGGCCAGTGAACCCGCGCTGTCCACGACTTCCAGTGTAACGGGGTCCAGTTCCAGCAGCAGGTTGCCCGTGACCACCCAGAGACGCGGTTGCCGTCCGCTCCAGGGGTCGCCACTCCGGGCCTCCCCGCCCCCCGCCACCAGCACGGCCTGCAGGGACTGGCCGGAGGCCCAGACCCGGTCCAGAGTGAAGCGCGGCGGCAGGCCCAGGGGGCGGAACAGGGCCAAACTGTCCCCGCGCTGGGCCAGCAGGCGCGGCTCGCCGCTCTGCTCCAGGCGCCACAGCCCGCTCAGCTGATTCTGCCAGCCCTCGGGCAGCGGGCATGGATATCCGTCCGCCCGGATCCAGGCGGCCACGTCCCCCGCCAGGGGCCGGCCAAAGAGCTGGGCGTGGTCGTCCACGTAGGTCAGCCACGCGCAGGTGTCCGCCGCCATCAGCCATTCGTGGCCGCTCAGCTGAGCGCCCCACTGGGAGTCCTGGGGCGGGACGAGGGCCAGGCTGTCGCCGTGACAGGGGGGACGCAAATCCCAGCCCAGCCGGAAGTGACCCAGACTATCCGGCGGGCCGAACTGGTCCAATCGCAGGCCCGTGAACAAGCCGTCGTTGCTGGCCGTGGAGGGCTCGGTATCCCAGGCCAGGCTGACGTTGGAGAGCGAGTAATGGCGGTTGCTCAGGTACCAGCCCGTGTTGGGTTGCTGCCAGGGATCCTCGTTGCCGCCCAGGGCCACGGAGCCGCGGGGCGAGAACAGCCCGTACTCGCGCCCGATGTCCTGCACGCCGTCGCCTTCCTCCAGATCCACGCCGCGCCGCGCCGGATCGTCGTTGACCCGGTTGGCGGCGACGTTCTCCGGCGTCGCGCTGCGCTCGTCCACGTGCCAGACCAAGAGGCCCTGGCCGGGCAGGTCGAAGTCCAGGTTGCCCACGGCCACCAGCACGCCCGCGCTGTCCGAGGCCACGCCCAGGGTGTCCTGGAAACTCAAGGAGTAGTCACTGTCCAGCCGCGCCCAGCGATTGTCGCGGTCGCGGCCCCAGGTCCAGTCCCGGCCGGTCTCCTCGCGCTGGCGGTTCTCCACCAGCAGGTATTCGTGCTCCGTCAAGGGGATCTTCACGATGCGCGGCTCGCCCGGGGCGCGGCCGGGGGCCGCCACGCGCACGCTGTCCCGGGGCGTGTCCGCCAGCAGGGCCTCGTCCCAGCCCAGCAGCAGGCGGCTCCAGGCGTCCGGGCGCGCGGGCAGCAGGCCGCGGAAGTTGGCGCTGCCCTGATCCATCAAACCCCACTTGCCGATCACGCTCGTGCCGTCCCGGCTGTCGTAGAGATTGGGCAGACCCAGCTGGTGGCCGAATTGGAGGATCAAGAGGCCCGCCAGGCCGTGCTCGAAGTCGGCGTGGTTCTCGCCCTCGGGCAGGATCAGGCCCTGCCGCACGGGCACTTCCAGCCCGGATTCCCCGTCCCGCAGGCTGGTCTCGTGGGCCGCGGGCGTGCCGTCCGTGGAGCGCGAGAGAAAGGCCGAGGGAATGTCGTGGGGCGTGCCGTCCTCGCCGAAATCCTGCCCCACGCCGGCGTGGAAGACCAGGAAGGCGTCGAAACGCGGCTGGCCCGCGTCGTCCCGCACCCGTAGGTCCGGGTCGGCGTCGGCCAAGGCCCAGGCGGCGCGGAACAGCTCGGCCAGCTGGCCGTCCGTCCGCTCGTCGCCGTCGTTCCAGTGGTAGTGCCACATGGGCTGGGGCAGGCGATAGGCAGCCTGGCCGCCCCGCGGCCAGATCTCCCACTCCAACCGCAGCGAGTCGTTGGAGACCCGGCTGTAGTAATGCTCCAGGAAGCGCAGCTGGGAATCGAAGTAGAGCGAATCGTGGGGCAAGGGATCGATGGCCCAGGGCGTGTCGAAGCGGAAGGCGCTCTCGAAACTCCCGTCCCCGCTGGTGGTGCTCAGTTGGTCGGGCTGGAAGTCCACGCGGATGGCCAACAGGCGCAGGGTCTCCGCCCGCGCCGGCAGGCTCCACGCCAAGGCCAGGGCCAGGACGAGGGCCACCAAGCGCCCGGCGGACCGTCGACGGGTCGGGCATGAAACGGTGCCCGGGCCTGTCGGAAGGGACAGGCCCGGGGCACGCAGAGTCGAGTCCATCGGATGTCTCCGCATGACCGCCCTAGAAGGTGAAGCCGAGGGAGTAGCGGATCGTTTTGTTGCGGGGCGAGGGGTTGGCCTTGTCCGTGGAGATCTCATAGCTGAAATCCAGCGAGGCCATGTTGATCAGCATGGACATGCCCAGGGTGTAGGATTTGATGTGCCCGGCCATGTCGTTCAGGTAGCCGCCGCGCAGGCCGAAGGCCGTCTTGCCCAGGCCGCCCGCCTCGCCGCGGTACCAGTACTCGGCGCCCATGTTGTAGACGTAGCTCTGCAGCTCCTTCTGGAAGCCGTTGGGCGCCCAGGAGCTGAACAGGGCCTTGAAGACCGGGTCGGACTCCCACTCGCCCTCCCAGGCCTCCTCGTGCCAGACCGTGTCGCCGCTGGCGATGTGGTAGGGCTCCACGGTCAGGCTGGTGCCGTTCTCCCAGTAGGCGGGCTGGTCGCCGGACATCAGGCGCGTGTGCGAGACCAGCGACTTGTGCACCAGCTGTTTGTTCACGTCCAGCACCAGGTTGACTTCGTTGTGCTCGTCGCTGTAGGCGTTGAGCGCGGCGCCCAGCTTCAAGTTGGTGGGCAGCGGATCGGCCTGGGCCTCGTCGGCGTAGCTGATCTCCGGACCGATGTTGGCCAGGTTGAAGCCCAGGTTCAGGGGCATTTCCGTGAAAGGCAGGTGCGTCTGCCAGAGCGTGCCCAGGTCCACGGCGAAGCTGTAGCCCGTGCCCGCCACTTGGGAGCCCACCTTGACGCCACTGGCCAGGTCGGAGACGATGAGCTTGGTGGTCAAGCCAAAGCCCAGGTCGGGGTTCAGGTTGGTGCCGTAGCTCAGGCCCAGCGCGTATTCCTTGCTGGTGATCACGCCGATGACGTTGCCGCCCTCGTCCGTGCGCGTCTGGTCACCCTCGTTCAGGTAGATCAGCGAGAGGCCCATCTTGCCGGAGAGCGAGGGCATGTCCCACGAGGCGGCCAGGAAGTCGAAATAGATGTCGTCCAGGTTGAAGCCGGGCAGCCAGTTGGAGTGCATGAAGCGCACGTCCCGGCCCTCGGTGAAGGCCAGGCCGGCGGGATTCCACCAGGTGGCGCTGGCGTCGTCCGCCACAGCCACGAAGGCCTCGCCCATGCCGGCGGGCCGCGAGCCGGGGCTGATCAGCAGCCAGATCACGGCGGCTTCGGACACCGCGTGGGCCTGCTGCATGGGGATGATCACTCCCGCCAGTACCGCCGCGGTGAGGGTCAGTCGCTTCATTCCATCCTCCAGGGTTCAAGTGTGGTGACCGGCGCGCCGCCGAAGTCGAACTTCCCCAAGCCGGCACAAAAAAACCGGACCCGCGTCCGGTGCCGGACGCCTGGGAATTATCGTCTCCGTGTCAGCGAACCTTTGCGCGGACCGAAACAACAACTCAGCCAGGCGTCGATAGATGTCCTCGTTTGAAACTCCGCGGCCGTCGCGCCGCCCGTCCCTCATCGTCACAAAGGACGAAGTCCTTGAGTGCATTCAAGGACCGCCAAGTGTACTACCCATCCGGCAGAGACGCAAGGGCAGTTTCTGCCCGCTGCGCCGTCCACGCAAATCCTGCTGGGAGCCGGTGGTCAATCCCCTGCTTCCGCTCTGTCAGACGAAAAGCTGAGGCCCAGGCTGAAGCGCCGCGTCACATCACGAGCCAGCCAAGCGCCACGTGGTGTTTCGTGCTCCTGGCTGTACTCCACTTGCACGCCATGCCATCCCAGACCCAGGCCCCAGGTCCAGTTGCGCAGTTCCCGGGCGGGCAACACGCGCCGACCGCCACGCAGGGCCAGCCGCAGCTCGCCCAGCTTGGGCAAGGTGAAGGCGCGCTCGTATTCGGCGCCCAGTCGATAGTCGGCCTCATGCAATTCGGCGCGCACGCCGTGGCGGAACCACGATGTGAACACATTGGCCGGCACACTGGAGTTTTCATATGAGAGCAATTTGACCGCTTCGCCGGCCACACTTAGTCGCCCGTCGGCCAGCTCCAGTCCGTCCAGGGCCAAGGCCATGGTGGCCGTGGCAGGCAAGGAAAAGTTGAAGCTGGGTTCGAAGTGGACGACGGTGCCCAGGTTGTCCAGCTTGACGCCGGCCGCCACGGGCCAGCGGCCCGGCTTGCGCCAGGCAAGTCCCGCGTTCAACGCCCACGCCGTCCCTTTGAAGTCAAAGATCCCCCAATCCTCCTGAAGCCAGCGCAGGCCGGCGCCGGCCCGCCAATCCCTCCCCAGGGGCAGGCCCGCGGCCACCGTCAGGTCCGTGTTCGCAGGACGGTCCCGGCCCACCATGTGGCCGAGTTCATCGGTCCTGATCATTTCGGGGTACAGGATGCGATTGGCCGCAACTCCCACACCCAGTCCCTTCCAGCCTGTCGCCCACGATGCGGCCAGGAACTGGTGTCGGGAATGGCCAGAATGATGATACGGGTACAGGGCGTAACTGTGCGCCGTCACCCCGCTGCCCGCGCGGGCCAGCCGAGCCGGGTTCCACCACGCCGCTGCGGGACCTGTCACCAGCAGGCTGCCGGCAGCGCCCAATCCCGCTTCGCGCGCGCCGGGGGGATTCAGCACCACAGTGGTCAACGGGTGGGCGGACCATCCTTCGTGTTGAACTTGTCCCTCCGCCGTGGAGACGGTCAGGGCAACCAGCGCGGCAACAGACGTGAAGGAGGGCAGGTGGCGCATGGGATCCTCGGGTGATGGTGACCCAAGCTGACACTTCGCTGTATCCCAAACAAGAAAGGCCCGGCGATAACCGGGCCTTTTCATTCTGGTTGTGGGAAAATCAGCGGCCGCTGAAGCGCGCCGGCCGCTTCTCCAGGAAGGCCGCCGTGCCCTCGTGCATGTCCTCCGTCCCGAAGCAGGCGGCGAAGAGGTCGCGCTCCACGGCCAGGCCGGCGTCCAGCGGCAGGTCCAGGCCGCGGTCGATGGCCTCCAGGCAGCCGGCCACAGCCAGCGGGGCCTTGGCCAGAATCTCGCGCGCCAGCGTCAGGGCCGCCTCCAGGAAGGCTTCGCGGTCGAAGACGGGCTGGCCCTTCTCGTCGCGCGCCAGCTCGCCCTGCTCGTCCTTGGCCCAGGCCGTGACCACGCGGTTCACCAGCCCCAGCCGGTGGGCCTCCTCGGCGCCCAGCAGCGCGCCGGTCAGGCAGAGTTCCGTGGCCCGGCCGCGGCCCACCAGCCGCGCCAGGCGCTGGGTGCCGCCGTAGCCCGGGATCAGGCCCAGGTTGACTTCCGGCTGCCCGAAGCGCGCGTGGGGCGCCGCCAGCCGCAAGTGGCAGGCCATGGCCAGCTCGCAGCCGCCGCCCAGGGCGAAGCCGTTCACGGCGGCGATGACGGGCTTGGGCAGCTGCTCCAGCCGGCGCAGGATGCGCTGGCCTTCGGCGCTCACCTGGCGGGCCGCGCGCGGGTCCAGCCCGGCCAGTTCCTCGATGTCCGCCCCGGCGGCAAAGGCCTTGGGTCCGGCGCCGATGAGCACGGCGGCGCGCAGGTTGCCGTCGCGCTCCAGCACGATCAGCGCCTGGTCCAGTTCCGCCAGGGTCTGCCGGCTGAGGGCGTTCAGGCGCGCGGGCCGGTTCAGGGTCAGGACGGCCACGCCGTCGTAGTTCTCCAGCAGCAGGTGGGCCGGATTCATGGATCGACCTCCAGGGGTTAGACGCCGACAACGTACAAAGCGAGCGCCGGCAGAATCTCTTGCGCGCCCGTGCTTGGGTCTCGCGCTGGCCGGCGGTTCTTGGAACACGAAGACTCGAAGACTCGAAGCGGAGTTGGGATCCAACGGATCATGATTACGTAACTGACTCAGCCTCGACTGTGCGTGTGCGTGAGGGCCAATGTGCATATGACAACGGCGGCCAAGCTCTCTACGTATCTGGGAGTCTCAAAGCGGTGTTGGGTCCTGCAGATTGGGATCAAGCAACGCAGTCGGAGCCGGGTGGAAACGCACAACCCCGCGGCCGGAGTCGCGGGGTTGTGCGGATCGGGACGAATCTCAGTGCTGGAAGAGCTCCACCACGGAGCCGAAGTCCGGCCACTGCAGCGGCTGGTCAATGGAACCCAGTCCGTTGTTGACGCCGATGAACTCGGCCAGGTCGACGGGCTCCACGTTCAGGCCCCAGTGCTCGTTCAAGTTGGCGAGGATCTGGTTGGCCACGATGGCGTAGCCCAGACTGGTGGGATGCACGCCGTCCAGGCTGAAGATCCCGCCCGACACGAACTGGGTCGTGAAGGTCTCGCCGTAGGCCGAGTAGCCGTGGGCCACGATGTGCGTGAAGAAGGAGTTCATGTCCACCAGCAGGACGTCGTGCGCGCGGTCCGCGGCGTTCAGGGCCGCCACGCCGTCCGCCAGCTGCTGGTTGAAGTCCTCCACCGCGGCCTGGGCCACCGCCAGTTCGGCGGCGTCCAGCACCAGGGCGTCGGGCAGCGGGTTGGCCGGACTGGAGCCCAGGGTGGGATCCAGCGTCATGGCCGTGGCCGCCGGCAGCAGGATGTAGTTGTTCGTGCCCGCGTCGGTGAAGATCGGCACCGCGTGGCCCAGCTCGTTGTCCATGGCGTAGACCGCGTGCGGATAGCCCAGCGCGGTCAGCTTGGCGTTGAGCACGGGGTTGAAATAGGTGACGAAGGGGATGTCCGTCACGGACGGAATGTTCATCACGGCCAGATAGGGCGCCGTGCCCAGGGCGCCCAGCGTGCCGCTCAGCGTGGCCTGGAAGGTGGCGCTGGGCGTCAGGCTGCCCGTGCCGCCGCTGGTCACGAAGCCCAGCACGTCGTTGTTGCCCAGCCAGCAGGTGATGAAGGAGGCGCCGGACTCGGCGGCCAGCTGCACCTGGGTCTTGGAGCCCGAGCTGGCGTTGCGGTAGAAGTTGGCGTAGGGATTGCCCAGCCCGTTGGCATAATAAGCGTCCAGCGGGGCGCCGGCGGCGTGCATCAGCGTGATGCCCGGGATGCCGAAGTTGCGCGGGGCCGTGAAGTCGAAGTCCGCCGCCGCGCCGGCCTGGAGGGCCGCCACGTTGGCCATGTCGACAGTCGTGTAGCTCAGCACCGGGCCTGTGGCGCCGATGTTCACCACCATGTTGCCCACCGGCGCGCCGCCGGAGAAGCCCAGGCCCGTGCCGACCATGCTCACCTGCTTGAAGTCCGCGATGCCCAGCTGGCGGGCAATCAGGTTGGGATAGCTGGCGGCCACGTGCTCGGGGTTGCCCCAGGCGCCGCTCTGGTAGCCGGCAGTCAGGCTGTTGCCGATGGCCGTGTAGGCCTGCAGGCCGGCCAGGTCCGCCGCGTCGGAGTAGTTCGGCGTGGTGGGCAGCTCGTCGGAGGTGCCGCAGCCCGCCAGGGAGACGGCCACCAGGGCCAGGGCGCCCAGCCGAAGGTTCAGGGTGCTCTTCATGCTTAGAACTCCTTCCGCACGCTGAGGCCGAAAATGGGGATGCCGCTCTCATAACCGCCGGGCAGCTCGGCGAAGCTGCTCACCCGGTCCTGGAGCAGGATCTGGATGAAGTAGGCGTCGATGCCCAGGCTCTCCGTCGCCTGCCAGGAGGCACCCAGGCTGAGGCCGTTGCGCTCGGCGTCGGGCAGGCTGGGCTCCACCATGTTGTCCACCACGGCGTTTTGCTCGTAGTACCAGCCGCCGCACAGGTCCCAGTCCTCGTTCAGCGCGTACTCCACGCCGGTGCGGAAGGCCCAGGTGTTCTCGTAGAGCTTGGGGGAGTGGGAGTCCGCCAGGCCGGCCGTGTTCGTCTCGAAATCGATGTCCAGGCTGGCGTACTTGTTCCAGCGCGTGAAGACCAGGTCGCCGCGCCAGGTCAGCTTGCCGTCCAGCAGGCCCGCGGGCGTCCACTGGGCGCCGGCGATGGCCAGGTCCGGGATGTCCAGATCCAGGTTGGCGTCGGTGGTGGGGAACAGGCTCTGCAGGTAGGCCACGTGGCTGGGGTTCTCCACGTCCTGGATGCCGAAGGTGGTCTCGCCCTCGGCGGAGAGGGTCAGGCCCGAGCGGTAGGAGAGGCCCAGGTTCAGCTCCTCGTTCACCCGGTGCTGCAGGCCGACGTTGAAGCCGTAGCCCAGGCCCGTGCCGTCCAGCTCCACGTCCACGTACCCGTTGAAGGGATAGCCCGTGTAGCTGTCCTTGCTCAAGAGGGCCTTGCCCCACATCAGGTCCAGGCCCAGCCCCAGGCTGGTGTTTTCGCCCAGGGTGAAGGCCACACTGGGATTGATCGTGAAGGTCTGGAGGTTGATCTCCTCGGTCACCGTGCGCCCGGCCCAGTCCTCGGGCCAGCGGGTGCCCAGTCCCATGTAGGTGAAGACGCCCACGCCCCAGCGGGCCTGCTCCGTCAGGCGGCCCGTCAGGTAGAGGTCCACGGGCGGGAAGGTCTGCTTGTCCATGGCCACGGTGCCGTAGGTGGGATGGTCCGTCGGGCCGGTGAAGTCCGTCGCGGGCATGATGATGTTGATGCCCATCTCCAACTGCGTCCCCTCCAGCCGGGCGATGCCCGCCGGATTGTAGAAGAGGCTGGCCGCGCCTTCCGCGCCCGCGTAGGCGCCGGCGGTGCCCATGGCCCGGCCGGATTGCTCGTGGATGGCGAATCCGGCGGCCGGCAGACGCGTGGCCAGGCCGCTTAGCAGGCAGGCCCCTGTCAACAGACAGGCAAACCGCTTGGTCATGTCGACTCCTAAAAATTGATGGAACTACTCGTCACGGTTGGGTCTGGAAACGCGTGAGCTGCCCCGTCAGATAGGGGTCGCCCGGGCGGGCGGCAAGGGCCTCCCGGATGGTGGCCTGGGCGGCCTCGCGCTCGCCGCGCCGGAACTGGACCTCCGCCAGGGTGTCCAGCACGTTGGGGTCGCGCCCGCTCAGCTCCACCGCCCGCTGCGCCAGTTCCAGCGCGCGCTCCAGGTTCCAGCCCTTCTCGGCGCCGGTCCAGGCGTAGCTGTTGAGCAGCTCGACGTCGCGGGGATAGTCGGCCACGGCCCGTTCCAGCAGCGTTTGCATGCGCGCGTCGTCCCCGGCCTTGGCGGCCAGCGCGACCAGCGCGTTGTAGAGCTGCGGCCCCTGCTCCAGTCCCTTCCAGTTGGTCAGCACGGCCTCCAGCACGGCGGGATCCTTGCTGGCGCGGAACTGCAGCAGCGCCAGTTCGCCCGCCGCCTCGTCCGCGCCGCCCTGCACGTTCTGCGGGTCGGCGTCCAGCACGCCCTGATAGACGGCCCGGGCCTCGTCGGCCTGGCCGCGCCCGGCCAGCTTGCCCGCCACCTGCAGGGCCAGGGCCTGGTCCTGGGGCTTGAGGGCGCGCTCGGCCTGCAGGGCCGCCAGCGTGCCGATGCCCGCCTGATAGTCCTGCAGCGTCTTGAGGTAGCCGGGCATGGGCGCGTAGCCCGCCAGGCGGTCGATCTCGCCGCCCTTCCCGTCCAGCAGGATCACGGTGGGATACCCGTTCACGTGGAAGCGCTTGGCCCAGTCCACGCCGTCGCCCTTCTCCGCGTCAATCACCAGCCGCGTCCACTGCGCGCTGCCCGTCTGGAAATCCGGTGTGGCGAATACGTCGGCTTCCAGCCGACGACACCAGCTTCACCAATCGGTGGTGAAGAAGGCCAGAATGGGCTGCTGGCGCGCCCCGGCCTGCTGAAGCGCCGCGCTCTTGTCCGTCAGAAAGCCCAGGTTGGCGGCCGCGTCGGTGGACGGGCTGGCCCAGAGGGTCTGGCTGATCAACAGCAGACCCGCGGCTACCCACAGGCGCCGGTGTTGTGTGGACATGAACTCTCCCGGGTGATGTGTGAACTGGATCCGCTTCACTTGATCCTAACGTAGGAATCCGGCCGGGCCGGCCCAAGAATTCCCGATGGGAGCGCCTCTACTCCAGTGTGGCGAAGCCGTCGCGCAGCCGCTGCCAGCTGTCCTGGATGGATTCGGAGATCACCTTGGTCTCCCCCAGCACGGGCATGAAATTGCTGTCCCCCACCCAGCGCGGCACCAGGTGCCAGTGCAGGTGCTGGTCGATGCCCGCCCCCGCCGCCTTGCCCAGGTTGAGGCCCAGATTGAAGCCCTGGGGCGCCAGGCTGCGCTGCAGGACGAGCACGGCGTCGCGCAGGGCCCGCTGGCAGTCCAGCAGCTCGGCGTCGCGCAAGAGGGTGAAGTCGCAGAGGTGCCGGTACGGCACGACCATCAGGTGGCTGTTGTTGTAGGGGTAGAGGTTGAGGATCAGGAAGCAGTGCTCGCGGCGGGCCACGATCAGGTTGGCCGGATCCTCCGCTGGGGGGGCCTGGGGCTTCCAGCAGAAGATGCAGCCTTTGTCCGGCTCGGCCGATTCCGCCTTGGGGTCCAGCCCGCGGATGTAGTCCATGCGCCAGGGCGCCCAGATCCGTTCCATGTGAGTCTGCTCCTCGATTTGTGGCCGCCCCAAGGTAGAAAGCCCTGCCGGCCAGCGGCAGCCGGCCGCCGGCCGCCAGAGAAAAAAGGGAGGCCGAACCCCGTCCGGCCTCCCCCGTTCGTTCGTGCTGCAGGTTCCTAGGAGTTGGCCTTCTCCGCCTGGTACTCCTCCACCACGCGCGTCTGCACATCCGGCGGACACTTCTCGTAGTGGTCGAACTTGCGGCGGTGCGTGGCGCGGCCGCTGGTCATGGAGCGCAGGGTGGTGGCGTAGCCGAACAACTCGGCCAGCGGCACCAGGGCCTTGATCAGCTGGTTCTTGCCGGCCGAATCCATGCCCAGGATCTTGCCGCGGCGGCTGCTCAGGTCGCCCATCACGTCGCCCATGAACTCGTCGGGCACCTTCACCTCCACCTCCCAGATCGGCTCCAGGAGGATCGGCTTGCACTCCAGGAAGCCCTGCTTGAAGGCCTCCTTGCCGGCGATCATGAAGGCGATTTCCTTGGAGTCCACCGGGTGCATCTTGCCGTCGTAGATGGTGACTTCCACGTCCTCCACGCGACAGCCGGAGATGATCCCTTCCTCGAGCATCTGGCGCATGCCCTTCTCCGTGGCCTGCTGGAACGGGATGGTCACCGAGCCGCCCACCACTTCGCTCTTGAAGACAAAGCCGCTGCCGCGCTCGCCGGCCTTCATGCGGATCCAGACCTCGGCGAACTGGCCCGCACCGCCCGTCTGCTTCTTGTGGCGCACCTTGACGTCGGCGTTGCCCGTGATGGTCTCGCGATAGGGCACGCGCGGCTTGATCAGCTTGACCTTGACGCCGGAGCGGCGCTCGAGCTTCTCCAGCAGCAGGTTGAACTGCTGCTCGCCCAAGCCCGCCATGATGGTCTGGTGCAGTTCGGGATCCTGGCGCACACTGAAACTGGGATCCTCGTGGTGGATGAGGGTCAGGCCGCTGGACATCTTCTCGTCATCGTCGGCCTTCTCCGGCTCGATGGCCGTGCTCATGACCGGCTCGGGGAAGACCACGGGGGCCAGTTCGATCAGGTGGCCCTTGCTGCAGAGGCTGTCGTTGGTGTGCGTGGAGCGCAGCTTGACCGTGCAGGCCAGATCGCCGGCGTGCACCTCGGGCAGGTCCTTGCGCGTCTTGCCCACGACGCTGAACAGCGTGCCGATCTTCTCGGCGTTGCTGTTGTGGGCGTTGATCAGCTCGTCGCCCGGTCGGACGGCGCCGGTCTGGACGCGGAAGAAGGACAATTCGCCCACGTGCATTTCGTTGACGGTCTTGAAGACCAGGGCGCTGACGCCGCCCTCGTCACTCAGGGCCACCTCGACGGGCTCAGAGCCCTTGCGGCCCGGGAAGGGCAGCAGGCCCGGACCCGGATAGTGCGCGGCCAGCACGTCCAGCACGCGGCCCACGCCCACCAGCTTGCGCGCGGCGCAGCAGAAGACCGGACGCACCGTGCCGGCGCGCACGCCCTTGGCCAGGCCGAGCTGGAACTGCTCTTCGGTGAGTTCCAGGTTCTCCAGGAAGGCCTCCATCAGCGCGTCGTCGCTCTCGGCCACCGTCTCCTGCAGGGCCGAGTACAACTCGTCCACGCGCCCGGCCTCGCCGCCCAGCTCCTCCTCGCGCACCTTGCCCTCGGCGTCGTGCACCAGGATCTTGCGCTTCAACACGTCGACGATCCGGCTGAAGGACTCGCCGGTCTCCAGCGGATACTGCACCTGGGCCACGCCCTTGAAGGCGCCCTTCAGGTTCTCCAGCTCCTCCTCGAAGCGGATGTGGTCCTTGTCCAGGCCGTTGAAGACGAACAGGCAGGGCAGGCTGCGGGCATCCACGGTCTCCATCACCATCTCGGTGATCACCTCGGGACCGTTGGTGGGGCTCACCAGCACCACGGCGATGTCGCACACGTGCAGGCTGGCCACCACTTCGCCGTAGAAATCCGAAAAGCCCGGCGTGTCCAGCACGTTGAGCTTGCGCCCCTGCCACTCGAACTGGTTCAGCGTGGCGAACACGGACTTCTGCCGCTCGTGCTCGAAGACCGTGTAGTCGGAGACCGTGTTGTGCCCCTCGATGGAACCCAGACGATTGATCTCCCCGGCCAGCTTGAGCATGGCTTCCGTGAACATGGTCTTGCCGGTGGACTCGTGACCCACCAGGGCGATGTTGCGGATGGTCTCCGCCTTGTGGACGTTCAAGAGCTCCTCCACAGGTCAGCAGTTGAGGTTCGGTATTTCAGTTCCTTGCGCAGCTTGAATTCCTCGTCGTCGTGGGGAATCTCGTCCACCACGAAGACCTGGGCCGGTTGCAGGTAGGGCGGGAAGAGCTGGCCGCAGCGGGCCAGCAGCGCGGCCTCGCTCCAAGCGGGGCGGCCCTCCGCGTCCTCCTCCACCTGCACGTAGAGATGGATCAGGTCGGGGTGCGTGGCGCGCGGCGCGTTGACCGCGGCGGCGTCCAGCACGCCCGGCAATTCGCGCACGGGCTCTTCGATCTCCAGCGGGCTGACCTTGAAGCCGTAGACCCAGATCACGTCGAAGACCTCGTCGGCCAGGGTCAGAAAGCCGTCCGTGTCCTGCATGGCCATCTGCTGGGAGCGCAGCCAGCCGTCCTCGCCCAGTTCGGGATTGAGGCGCTCGTCCCCGAGGAACTCGCGCGCCATGCCCGGGCTGCGGAACAGCACTTCGCCCCAGCGGCCGGTGGGCCGCTCCAGGCCCGTCTCGTCCAGGATGCGCAGCTCCACGCCGGGCAGGGCCTTGCCCACAAAGCCCTCGCGATCCTCCAGCCAGGGCAGATTGAGCGACAGGAAGGAGCCGGCGAAGGTGGTGGCGAAGCCCGCCAGCAGATGCCCCTGGAACAGGTCCTCCCAGGAGGAGCGGAAGGGCAACTGGGGGGAATCCGCGTTGACCACGGCGTGCAGCAGGCAGCCCAGCGGGCGGCCCTCCTCCTTGCGGCGCAGGGCGGCGCGGTGCAGGTACCAATAGGTCTTGCGGTAGTGGATCATCAGCCGCGGCTCGTGGGCGGCGATGGCGTCGAGCAGCGGGTCGTCGCCGCAGCCCCGGTCTAGCAGCAGCAGTTTGCCGCCGGAACAGAGGGCGGGCAGGATCATCGAACTGAGCGCCAGGTAGTGGGCCGTGGACATCTGGCAGAGCACGGCGTCCCCCAGGTGCAGGGAGAAGAGCTGGCGGACCTGCCGGCAGGTCGCGCTCAACTCGCCCAGCCCGAAGACGGCCCCGCGCCAGTGGTCCTCGCGGTCCATCCGGAAGTAGAGCACACGGCCCTCGCGGGAGAGGGGCCGGCGCGCGGGCTCCGGCGCCGCGGCCACGGCCTCGCGCAGTCCGGCGCTGGTCACCAGCAGGGTGCGCGGCGGGAGTTCGCGCAGCAGCTCGCCCGCGCGCTCCTCCATGTCCGGCGCGCAGAGCACGACGCTGGGCTGGAACTCCTGGGCGATGAGCAGCAGGGCTTCGCGATTGGTTTTCAGGTCCACCAGCGCCGTCAGGGCGCCGTTGCCCAGCAGGGCCAGCTGGAGCCAGATGGTCTCGGGCCGGTTCGGAGAGAGCAGCAGGACGCGGCAGGAGGCCGGAATCCCGCGGCTCTCCAGCCAGTGCCGGGTGGCCTCCCAGGCGCGTTCCAGCTCGGCGTAGGTCTGGGTCAGCTCCTCATGAAGCAGCGCGGGCCGAGTGGGAAAATCGGCCATGACCCGCCTCAAATCCTCCAGGCAGGAGTTCGAGGAGGCTTGATGGAGGAACTGCAGGTCGGCTGTCATGGATGATCCGCGTTGTGAAACCGTTGATTCTAAGGATCAGGCCCTTAACAAGCAAGCTGAAGGCGGCTCAAACAGGGCCCGCGGGCCGCGGATTTGCGTGTCTCACAGTCACTTCCCGCAGCGCGGCGGCCAGCGGCTTCCGCCGCCGCCTCCCTACCTTGTCTGCATGTCCAGCGAACCCGGTCATCCCGAGCTGTCCAGCTTCCTCGCCCGCGGCGATCTGCCGTTCTGCGGACGCGCCGCCCTGCTGTCCCGCCTGTCCCGCTGCTGGTCCGCCACCGTGCACGAGGCGGAGTCCGGCTGCGTCCTGCTGGAAGGCGTGGAGGGTCAGGGCAAGACGCGCCTCCTGCAGGAGTTCGCCCGGCTCGCCGGCCGCCAGGACGCGCGGATCCTCCAGGTCGGCTGGCGCGGACTGCCGGTCCCGGAGCTGGACCAGCTGGCCCAGGCGCTGGAGGCCCAACTCCCCGCACCCTTGCCCGAATGGCCCGCGCTCTCCGTAGAACAACGCTTGACCCGCCTGTTGCGGGCCGGCGGCCGCCAGCCCCTGCTCTTGCTCCTCGACGACTGCGAGGCCCTGCCTTTCGCCGTCGGACTGGGGTTGATCCAGTTGCTGCGCGCCCCGGGCATGCCGCCCTTCCTGGCCCTGCTGGCCGGCCGTCCGCCCCTGCTCCTCTTGCGTTCCAGCCTGGAGTCCCTGCTGCTCTGCAGCCTGGAGCTGGAGGGTCTGCTCGAGGAGGACCTGCGCGATCTCTGGCAGCGACTCTTCGCCCAGGACACCAGCCCGGCGGTCTGCCAGGTCCTGGTGGAGACCAGCGGCGGCTCGCCCCTGGCCCTGCGCCACCTCCTGCGCTCCTGTCTGGAGGCCGGCTGGATTTCCGGCGGCGGCCGCGGACAACTCCGCCTGATCCCGGCGGAGCTCCGCGAGCAGGCCACCCTGCTGCTCGACGCCTTCCACCAGGGCCGGCTAGCGGTGCTGCAACCCGCCGAGCGCCGGCAGCTGCGCCGGCTGGGCGCGCTGGGGCCGGTCTTCTCCCGCGAGGCCGCGCGCCGGCTGCTGGACGACGCCGCCGACCCGCTGCTGGACCGGCTGGAGGGCTGCGGCCTGGCCGGCCCGCCGCTGCATCCGCCGCGGCGTGTGGCGGGTCCAGCCACCCGCGAAGCCCTGGTGGAGATCTGGGACCACGGTCTGCGGATCTGGCTGGCCGGCCGGCCGGAACCGCTGCCGGAAGCGACCCTGGACCTGCTCGCCGGCGCCCTGCCCCTCTATTCCCTGGCGCCCCTGCTGGCGCTTGAAGAGCTGGTGGCAGGCGTGCCTGGCGTTCCCTGGCTGGAGCGCGTGCTGGCGCTCGCGGAGCAGCTGGTGCTGGCCCAGCAGCGCAGCCCGGATCCCTCCGTCGGCGACCGGCTGAGCCGGGCCGCGCTGGCCGTCCTGGAGCGGCGGCCCGACTGGCGCCAGCTGTCGAGTCTGCGGCTGGCGGCCGGCCGCCTGCTGGTGGCTCGCCTGTTCCTGCTCAAGGGCCAGGCCGGCGAGAGCGTGTTCCTGGAACAAGTGGGCCGGCTGCTGGAGCTGACGGAACCCTGCGCGGAGCCGGCCCTGGCCGAGCTGCGCCTGCAGACGCTGATCCACCTCAACCGGCATCACCTGCGCCGGGGCGACCCGGCCGTGCTGGACACGCGGGCCGCCATCGAGGCCCTGCTGGAGCCGCATCCCGCCCTGCGCGGGCACCGGGCCTTCCGCGTCTTCCTGGGCGACCTGGGGCTGATGGCCTGGGGCCGCGGTCAGCACGGCACGGCCGGCTGGGTCGAACAGCAGGTGGAGCGCCTGCTGGCGGAGGATCCGGACGAGGAATCCCGCAATCTTCTCCAGCAGCGGGTGGGCGTCACCCTGCTGGCCCATTTCGAGACCTCCGGGCAGGCCGACCGGCGGCTGGAGCTGGCCCGGAGCCTGGCGGCCGTGGTGCCCGCCAGCGACGCCGTGTTCCCCGCCGTGCGCCTGCACCTGCTGCTGCAGACGGGCCAGCTGGGTGAGTTCCTCGAACTGTGGGACGCGGCGCGCCAGATCTGGCTGCAGCGTGGCCTGCAACGCAACCTCCAGGTGGCGGAGGCCTGGCACCAGGCCGTCCTGGCGCTCTGCGGCGAAGAGCCTGAGCGCCTGCTGCCGCAACAGGACCCGGATCCACTGCGTTCCGCCCAGGAAACCCTGCGGGAATTGCCGCTGCTGGAGGTCGCGCTGCTGCTGGGTCACACCGATTGGGTGGGCCGCCGGCTGGGCCCGCTGACCATCACGCGGGAGGCGGAGCGAGCCGCCCGGCGCCTGCAGTTCCTCTGGGCGCGCCAAGCCGGCGGCCGCCAACCCGGCGCCCGGCGCCTGCGCGCGCTGCCCGAGACCGACAGCGAGGATCCGCCCCGGTTGGTGGCCCTGTTCCAGTGCCTGGCGAACCTGGACGAGGGCCGGCTCGAGACGGGCCGCGAGCAGGCCCGCGCGCTGCTGGCCCAGCCGCCCGCCCGCCTGGATCACCTGCTGATCCTGCAGACCTTGTTGGCTGTGGCGGGCCGCACCCCGGCCTTGCACGAGGCTGCCCGGCAGGCGCTGGAAAGCGCCCTCGAGTGGTGCGTGGAGCGCCAGTTGGGGCTGGTGGTGCGACCGTGGAGCCGCCAGTTCGCCGGCCTCCTGCCCGCCCCGCGCCGGCGGAGTTGGCTCCGGCGCGCCGAACAGGCTCGGGTCTGGAGTCCGCCGGACCAGGGCGCCGCGGAGACCGACCGCCAGCGGACTTGGCTCCAGTTGATCGGCGGAACGCGCCTGCGCCTGGCCGGGGAGGAACGCGAGCGGCGCATCCAGGGAGCTCGCATGCGCACGCTGCTGGCCCTGCTGGTGGCCGATCAGCTGCTCCAACTGCCTCTGCCCCGGGAGGAGTTCCGGGCCCTGGCCGCCGGCGCCGACCACGAAGCCTCCGCGGCCCAGGTGCGGAACATCCTGGCCATCGGCGTGCATCGCCTGCGGCGCCTGCTGGGGCCCGACGCCATTCTGGGCGGCGCCGACCGGCCGCGCCTCAATCCGGCCCAGGTCCAGAGCGACGTGCAGGAAGTGGCGGGTCAACTGGAGAGCGCGGCCCAGGCCCTGCACGCGAGCCGCCCCCAGGCAGCCGCACAGGGGGTGACGGAGGCCCTGATCCGGCTGCGGCGCGGCCTGCCCTTCCAGGACCTGTTCCAGCCCCTGTTCGATTCGCTGCGGGATGATCTGGAAACCCGGGCTCGCGGCGTGGGGCTGGAGACGATCCGCGCGCTGCAGGCCGGCGGCGCGGTCCGCGAGGCCCGCAGCCTGCTGGAACAGCTCTTCTTCTGGCACCCTGACGACGAGGAGGTGGCCGGACGTCTGGCGGAAGCCTACGAGGCGGAGGGTCGCCAGGCCGAGGCGCGCGTGGCCCTGACCCGGCACCGGCAGGCGCTGGCCGACGGCCCGCGCTGATCAGAGGCGGCGCAGGCTCTCTGCCAGGTCCAGCACGCGCAGCACGAATTCGCCCTCGCCGTCCTGGATCAGCCGCCCCAGCGCCCGCTCCACGTCGGCCGCCCGCCAGGCCGGCTCGAACTCCGCGCCCAGCAGTCGGCAGAGCTGGTTCCAGCGCTCGTAGCAGGTCTCGTTCAGCAGGCTGACCGGCCAGTGGCCGCCCTCGGAGCGGAAGTCGTGCAACACGCTGCGCCCGGGCAGCGCGGCCAGCTGGAGGTGGAGGGGACGCAAGCACGTGTAGCGCCCGGGATCCAGCAGCATGCGCAGGGTGCTCAGGGTGAACAGATCGCGGAAGACCGGCAGGCCCAGGTGCTCCAGACTCACCAGCCCGGGGCCGTCCAGCCAGTCGATCAGGCGCAGGGCGTCCACCAGGGACCAGCGCCGCAACCCGGCCCGGAAGTCGTAGATGTCGTCCTGCCCCGCCCCTTCCAGCTGATGGCGCCAGTAGAGGACGTTGGTCAAGCCCTCCTGCAGCAGGTCGGGATCCTTGGCCCGCAGCCAGGCGGCCAGCTGGATCTCCAGCTCGGCGTGGCTGGCCGGCCGGATCAGGCTGGAGTCGGCGAAGCGGCACAGGTTGCGGGGCAGCACCACCTGGCGCAGCGCGCGGACGAGCTGCTCACGATCCTCAGCGATCAGCACAGTGCATCCTCTGTCCATCTCCGGTTTCGGCGGCTCGCGCCCGGGCGGAATCCGAGCCACGGGCCGTCTGAGCAAGTCTCGGCCAAAGCCCACGCCCGCTGGACGTCAAGGGTGGGATAGTGGCGCCGGAATCTCAATGCACGGCGTCGGGCCGACGCCCGTCCAACAGCCGGGCCGCCGCCTGGCCCGCCACCCAGCCACTGGTCCAGGCCCACTGGAAATTGAAGCCCCCCAGCCGGCCGTCCACGTCGCACAGCTCGCCGCACACGTGCAGTCCGGGGACGGCCCGGGACTCCAGGGTGCCCGGATCCAGTTCCGTCAGGGACACGCCCCCTGCCGTAACTTCCGCGTGGTGCCAGGAGCGGGCCCCCGTGACGGGCAAGGGCTCGGCCTTGAGCAGGCCCAGCAGCCGCTCGCGCCGCTCCCGCGGCAACTGGGCGACCTCCTGCTCCCGCCCCAGGCCCGCCCGCTCCAGTTGCAGATCCAGCAGCCGCCCGGGCAACTCCGCCTGCAGGCGCGCGCGCAGCCGGGGCGACCCGCCCGGCGCGCTCAACCGCCGGCGCAGCGTCTCCTCCGGCACCTCCGGCAGCCAGTCCACGCGCAGGCGGGGCTCCCGGCCCTCCGCCAGCGCCCGCAGCACCTGCCGCGAGGCATCCAGCACGGCGGGACCGGACACGCCGAAATGCGTGCAGAGCAGGGCCCCGCGGCAGCGGTTCGGCGCCGGACCCGTCCAGCGCAGTTCCACGGGCTGGCTGATTCCAGCCAGCTGCGTCAAGGGATGGCCCTCCGGCAGGCGCAGCGGAGCCAGGCCGGGCACCAGCGGTCCGTTCACGCGCAATCCAAGGCCGCGGGCCAACTCGAGTCCCGAGCCATCGCTGCCCGAGCGCGGCAGGCTGCGCCCGCCCAAGGCCAGCACCACGCGCCGGGCGTGAAGGCAGCCCGCCGGACCCGCCAGCCGAAATCCGTCGGCCTGGCGTATCACGTCCGCAACGGGAAAGGCCAGGCGACAGGGGATGGCCAGCCGCCGCACCTCGTCCCAGAGCGCGCGATGCACGTCCCGCGCCTGCTGGCTGGCGGGATAGATCCGTCCGCCCGACTCCTCCACCGTGACCAGCCCGAGACTGTGGAAGAAGTCCAGTGTGGCCGGCACGGGTAGGGCGCGCAACACGGCGCCGCGCAGCGCTGGCGCCTCGCCTTGGAAATCCTCGCCGCCCACCAGCCGGTTCGTCAGGTTGCAGCGTCCGCCGCCCGAGACCAGCAGTTTGGCCCCCGGACGCGCTTGGCCGTCCAGCAGCAGCAGGCGCCCCTGCGGCTGCACCCGGGCCGCCTGGATGGCCGCCATCAGGCCCGCCGCCCCCGCGCCCGCCACGATCAGGTCGACGGACTCTGTCATGGCAGCCACCCCAACGCCCAGGAGAGCAGGGGAATCCAGAGCAGGGCCGCAAGGATGCCCACGCTCACCAGGCTGGCTGCCAGTTCGGGGCAGAGGTCGCGCTCGGCGGCCCAGGCGGCGGCCGTGGCCATGGGCGGCATGGCCGCCTCCAGCACGGCGGTCTCTGCGTGCAGGCCGCGCCAGCCCAGCAGCAGGGTCAGGCCCACGGCCAGGGCGGGCAGGACCAGCATCTTGCCAGTCAGTCCCAGCCAGAGGGCGGGCCGATCTTCCGGAGCCAGGCGGATGCGCAGCCGCGCGCCCAGCGAGATCATCACCGTGGGCACCAGCGTCCAAGACAGGACCTGCAGCAGCGGCAGGCTCTGTTCGCGCACCCAGGGACCCCAGGGACTGAGCGCCAGCAGCAGCGCGGGCAGGGGGGGGAAGGCCAGCAGCCGCAGGCCGGCCCGGCGCCAGCCGGCGGAACGGGCGCCGCCCTCCAGCAGCAACGTGCCCAGCAACAGGAGTTGCGGGAAACTGCCGAACTGGTCGTAGAGCAGGGCCGGGTGCAGGGCGGAGTCGCCGCGCACGGCCTTGAGCAGCGGCAGGCCCAGGAAGGACGTGTTGCCCAGGGGAATCAACAGCAGCAGCAGCTTGATGTGGTCGGCCGAAAGTCCGGAGCTGTGACCCAGCGCGCGCACCAGCAGAAGGATCAGGGGCAATAGCAGCCAGGGCAGCAGCACGGCGGGATCCCAGAGCGCGGCCAGTGGCAGACCCGCCAACACCTTGAGCACCGTGGCGGGCAGGGCCACGCGCAAGGCCCAGGCGGCCAGCCACCCCGGCAGGCCGGCGGGCACGCGGGGTTGCTGCCGGGCCGCCCAGCCGGCGAACAGGAAGACAGGAATCCAGGGCAGCATGATCAGTAGTGGAAGTGTCGGATGGCTTCGCCCTTTTTGCCGATCTCGAGCATGGATTCGATCCCCAGCTGCAGGTGCATGCCCGCCCAGGTCTCCGTGACCGAACGGTCCGATTCCTCGGTCTTGACCCCTTCCGGCGTCACGGGCACGTCGGAAACCAGCAGCAGCGCGCCGCGGCTGATCTCATTGGCGTGCCCCACGATGAACAGCGTGGCGGTCTCCATGTCGATGGCCAGGCAGGTCATGCGCTCCAGCCGCTCGCGAAAGGCCGTGTCGTGCTCCCACAGGCGCCGATTGGTGGTGTAGACCACACCCGTGCGATACTCCAGCCCGCGCTCGATGATCTTCTCCGAGATGAATTTGTGCAGCTTGAAGGAAGGCAGGGCCGGCACCTCGGGCGGCATGTAGTCATTGCTGGTCCCTTCGCCGCGAATAGCCGCAATGGGCAGGATGAAGTTTCCGATCTCCGAGCTGCTCTTCAATCCGCCGCATTTACCCAGGAAGAGCACGCCGCGGGGAGCTCGAGCGCTGAGCAGATCCATGATGGTGGCGGCATTGGCGGAACCGATGCCGAAATTGATGATGGTCAATCCATTGCTGGCGGTGGCCGCCTGCATGGGCTTGCCTTCGCCCTGGATGTCGCAGCCGAACTGCTCGGCAAAGGCGTGGACGTAGTGATGGAAATTGGTCAGCAGGATGTAGTCCCCGAACTGGTCCAACGGCATGCCCGTGTAACGCGGCAACCAGTTGCGGGCAATCTCCAAGCGACTTTGCAGCATGGGAACCTCATCGATCAACCCCGGTCCAGCTGGACCTCTTCTGCCCGCTGACAAGCGGACGCGCCAGTCAACCACACCCACAGCATGGTGAATGGTCCGGACACACAAAAGCCCGCTTGTGGCGGGCTTTTGGTAAGAAAGAACAGGCGACGACCTACTCTCCCACAGGGTTACCCCTGCAGTACCATGGGCGCGGACGGGCTTAACTTCTC